>CABVAC010000014.1 GCA_902496275.1 uncultured Collinsella sp.
CTTCATTACTCCAACGACGAATTCTAGGCGGTGTCCCCTCCCTTTCAAGAAAGGGAAGAGGCGGGACATGCCCCGCCTCTTACACCACATCTCTGCGCGCTACCGCGCTCGGCCGCTTCGATCACGTGTTTGGCGAGAATCGCCGTTGTCACGGCGCCCACGCCACCCGGCACGGGGGTGATTGCGCCAACAACCGGCTCCGCAGCATCAAAATCGACGTCGCCGACCAGCTTGCCGGCGGCTTCGTCCCAATTAATGCCAACATCGATAATCGCCTGGTCCTCGCGGACCGCATCTGCGCCAATCGTGCGCGCGCGTCCAACGGCGGCAACCACAATGTCGGCAGCACAGCACTCGGCGGCAAGATCGCGCGTATGCGTATGGCACGTCGTCACGGTTGCGTTGCGCGCCGTAAGCATGGCGGCAACGGGGCGGCCAATTACCAGTGAGCGTCCGACCACGGCAACTTTGGCGCCGTCCAGCTCAACGCCGTAATGATCCAGCAAAGCAAGCACGGCTTCAGCTGTGCAGGGGGCAAAACCCTCGCCGCGCCCCGAAAGCGTGGTGAGCAGCGAAGCCGGCGTCATGGAGTCAACGTCCTTGGCGGGATCGAGCGCTGCGGCGACGGCGTTCTCGTCAAGGCCGGCGGGCAGCGGGCGAAACATCAGACAGCCATGAACAGCCGAGTCGGCATTGATGTCCTCGATGGCCGTCAACAGCTCGTCTTGCGAAACACCGGCAGGAAGCAACACGCGACGCGCCTCGATGCCAACCTTTTCGCAGCGTTTAAGGGCGCCGCGCTCGTAGGATAGGTCGTCCTCGCGTTCACCCACACGCACGATAGCAAGCGTCGGAACAACACCGCGTTCGCGCAGCGCAGCGCAGCGGGCAGCGAGCTCCTCAGTCAAAGCGCGGGCGACGGGAGCACCCTTCAGTAGCTCAGCCATGGCTATCCCCTCTTTCTTGCAGCGTCGGAGGCGCGGCGCGCCAGCGCATCGGCGCGCGGCAACCATGTGTCGAGCAACTCATCACACGCCGTCTCGAGCTCCTCGGCGCGTGCACGATCCTTCATAGACGTGGTGTTCGCAAAGAGCGTCAAGCTCGCGCCCTGCATGGCGGCGCGGCAGAATACGGCGCCGCACGCCACATCGGACAGCAGCTGACGCGAACCCTTGTCGGCCATGTCCTCGAGCAGCGCCAGTGCGCGCCCGCAGGCATCCATAATGCGATACGGCGGCATAGCGGCCACATGCAGCGCATCCTGAATCGCAGCCGGTCGGGCCGGGTCCTCACGCGGAATACCGTACGCAGCGGACACCTGGCCGTACGCACGAACGTCCTCGGCGACCAGACCCACAAGCTCCTGGGCCAGCTCATCCGCCTGGGCAAACGCACGCGTCAGGTCATCCGCACGATCAGCAAGCGCGGGATTGGTCGCACCGTAGCGGGCAACCATTCCGCACAGCGAGGCGCCCAGCGCGCCCACAAAGGCGCTCGCGCTGCCACCGCCGGGAACCGGCTCGCGCGCGGCAAGCGCCTCGGCAAACCCGCGGCAGGTCTTGTCCATCATCTCTTGGCTCATACGCACGCACCTTCAAGTCATATACATCGGTCGGGTGGCAACCACCGACCGACCGCATCGATCACATAATGGTGCTAAGTCTAGCCCATAAGTACTCAAGCGTCAGCGCACCTGGCCATCGCGGATTTCTATGGCACACGATAGACCATGCCAACGCAAACATGGGGCACATGGCTCAACTTTCGGGACTTCCGGACGTCACAAACTGGGACATATCTATAAACAAGGAACCTATTGGGGCAATGCCCGCGTACACGCGCCCCTTTAAAACACTGGGCGCCCAACCCCGGTGAGGGCCGACAGCATCGGCTCTCCCCTCTTTTGGACCCGCGCATATTGCCACTTGTCGGCGCAATTCCAGCCCTCAGAATGGGACACATGGCCCACCCGAGCGAGCCGCTCGCGCGTACAGTAAAGGCAGGTAATCCATGGGCGGTTACAGATCGAGGAGGACACGACCATGAAAAAGAAGGCCTTTGCGATTCTCACCCTCTGCATCAGTCTCTTTGCCGCAGTTGCCTTGGTGGGTTGCGGTGGCAGCGACGGCGCTACCGGCAGCAGTGGTGGCGGTGGAGCGGAAAAGCCAGCCGTGGATATGAGGACTGACTTCATTTGGTTTAAAGTCGAGGTGCCCGAGGGCGTCGAAATCACGGACGTCGCAGGCGATACCGCCGACAGGGCCCAGTTTAAGTTCACCGAGAGCGAGCATGCCAGCGACCGCTTCATCCCCGTCTTCGATCCTGACAAGAACGCCGATGAACTGTTCGACTACGAGGCAAAGTGGAAGGCCAACTCCGGATGGACCGAGAGCGATCCCGTTAAGTACAACGGCAAGACCTGGCGCAGCGCCTACTTTACGCACTCGGGCGGCGTGACGACCGAGTACTTCACCGACGTTGACGGCGGCAGCGTGTACGTGCGCATCGACAACGTCGAGGAACACAAGGACGCCGTCGAGACCATGATGAAGTCCCTGGAATTTGCCGATGACATCGCCGAGGCCAAGACCGAGGCCATGGACGTCAAGCTCGACGATATCGAGATCAAGCGTTAAGCGACTGGCGAGCGCAGCGGGAAACACGGGCGCAGTGCAAACAAGCGACGGTACCCCAGCGCTTCGTACCCAGGGAGGGCCGGTAAACCGACCCTCCCTTTCTTATGCCGGTAGCCAACGAACGCGAGGATGCCGGACGCCGGAACCGCTCCAAATGTAGCAACAGTACGAAAACGACAAACGCCCCAACACGTCCGCCCGCCGATTTATTGTGCCGCGTAGGCAATTAAACCAGCATCTTTAAACATCTGAGCAGTATAGCGACCAAAACTATCGCATAACCGCACTCTGCGAATGGAGAAGTTATGACCGAACATCACGCCATCAGCCGCCGAGCATTTACGTTGGGCCTTGGACTCGCGGCGTTGTCGCCACTTGCAAGCCTGCCCGAAACCGCCATGCTGGGCATTAGCCCGCGGGCAGCCTTTGCGGACGGCACGGCCGGGCCAGCAGTCAGCCTCGACAATTTCGTCATTCGCCTTCGCCCCGCGGGCTATTTTCGTACCGCAAGCGTTAACGAAGACGGCAACGTCATCGGCAACGTCTGCCATCTGTTTAATGACGGCACGTCCAGCAAGCTCATCCTTGAGAACGTAACGACCAAGAATGACGATACAAACTGGTATGCTATCCGCACCTTGCTCAATTTCGAAGAGCATAAAAAGACGGGCTACAGCATTTGGTCGGTCGATGGCGACTCGGACAAAGACGGAAAGGTCATCCACGTATGGAGTGGCGAGCATGACGGCAAGCCCAGTCGCTCTTTTGCGTTCGAGCGTCAATCAAACGGAACCTATATCATCCGAGACCGCACGGTCGAGAAAGAAACCGAGAAAAAAGACATTAAGTACTTGGCAATAGAATCGAACGGCGAAGACCAGGACAACAATAAGATCTGCCATAAGAGTAAGAGCATTCCGTGGGAGCTCGAACTTATCGGTTACGACATGAAAAAGAACGATGCCACGGTTAGCAGCCTCGACTGGATCACGTACAGCAGCTACGTCGATGGGCCATGTTGGATGAAATACGTTGACGACAACAAGTTCCTCGACGAGCTGAGCATCCCGGGCACGCACGATTCGGGCACCTGCAGCGTGGACAACGACACTGAGCCCCAATCCTCGCAAGTAAAATGCCAGCAGGATTACATTCCCACGCAGGTGCCCGAAGGCATTCGCTATTTTGATATCCGTCTCGGAAAGGGCGACAACCCTGGCATCGACCATGGGATGTACTACCTGCTCAAAAAAGACGCGTACTTTTTGCATCTTTCCGATGTCATAGGCTACTTCAAAACGTTTTTGAACGAAAACCCGACAGAAGCGCTCATCATGCTTGTATCACGAGGCAACGACGAGGCTACCGACGAAAGTGTTACGACGGCTTTCGCCAAGGTTTTGGACGACAACCCCAAACTGTTCTATACGTCGAGCCATGTCCCCACACTGAAAGAGGCGCGCGGAAAGATCGTTCTGCTGCGTCGATTTAGGCTCGCCGGCAACAGTGTAAGCGGCCACACGTGGGGCCTCGACCTTACCGAATGGGATGACAAGATCAAGGCTCACTCCGACAGCGCCACTATGTGTCTCGTCCAAGACGCGCGGGGCTTTGAAGCCGCGGGGGAAACAGGCGACAAAGAGCCCTATTGCACCAAGGTATACGCCCAGGACAAGTACAAACTCACGGGAACCGACAAGCTCAGCTGGGTCGATAATGCGCTGAAGGAAACGTCCGGGCGCACGCGCAACGAGGTAGATGTCGAGGACGATAACGGGGCCAAGGAGAAAGTCCTGGAGCGTTGCTGGTCTATCAACTACACCAGCTGCACGGGCTTGTCGCACGGAGGCAATCCTTTTACCTCGGCACGAGTAGTCAACGAGCATCTGTATAAGAGCCCGTACATCAATCCCAGCGGCATCGAGGATACAAAGTCAGATTACCTCAAGCACATTGGCATCATCGCATCCGACTTTGTTGATGCGGCGCTGGCCCGGAGCATCTATCAGCGCAATTACGATACGGAGCACAAGCAGACGGCTTCGTACTATCTCCCGTACTATCTCCCGACCCGCATGCGCATGACGTACGGCGACTCGCTGAGCGATGCCTCATTCCAGGATGGCAAGACCGTTGGCGAGGGTCATTTCCGCCTTGCCGACAGCAGCAACGCGCTCAACGCGACAGCTTCGGGCCATGCATTTGCCATTGAATACGTGGATGTCGACGCCCTGGGCAACGAGACCGTTACGGGGCTGCAGGGCTCTGTGCCCATCGATATCGATCCACGCGCGCTGACGCCCCATTTTGAGGGACTCGAAGGCCTTAAGGCCGGCGAAGACGTGCGCGCCAAGATTGCGGCATCACTCGAGGGCAAGCTCGAAACCGATGCCTGCACGGCCCAGCTCGAGTTTGCGCACGACGCGAACGGCGCTCCGGGCACAGCAATGGCCGAGGGCGAAACATTTGCCGCAGGAACGTACTGGGTGCGCGTGAACGGTCTCTTGGGCAACGCGGCGCAGAACTACACGCTCGCCAGCGACGGAGCCGCAAGCTTTACCGTAGCGGCCTCGGACAGTGCTGCCGGCGCCGGCACCGGCAGCGGCACGGGTTCCAACGCAGGCAGCGCTGATAAGAACGGTAAGGGCAACAAGGGCAAGGGCTCGGGCGGAAAGCTCGCCGACACGGGCGACAGCTCTGGCGTTGCCGCCGGGCTCGCTGCCGCCGCCGTGGCGACAACGGTCGCCGGCGCAGCAATGCTTGCCAATGACCGCGAAGACAGCGAAGGCGCTAGCGAATAGGCAAGCCGGCCTTTTAGACACATCGACTCAATCGGGGGCGCAGAACACCGTTCTATGCCCCCGATTTTTACCTTGGCCCGAACGCCGCTATCGGCTACATCACCATGTTCAGCGCGTTAACAAACTCCTGGGCCTTCGCACGGCTGCTCAGGCTAAAGACGCAAGCGGTCAACAGACGATTGCGCAGAAAAACATCGCGGCCTTTGATTCTATTGACGCCCGTAATGTCCTTAAGATAAACAATCTCGGTGTGCTTGCCGCCAAAAGTGCCCTTCTTGAGTACCTCAATGCGGTTAGGGTAGATCTTGACGTCTTTAAACCTACCCGAACCTTTGTCCTGGAATAGCAGCGTGTTGTTGTCCATACGCGTCACTCCCGTGGGGTTCGCTAAAACTGCCTCTATGGCCACATTTTAGTCACCGCAAGGCTCCCATGCGAAGGTGCCAGACAGCAAAGCAATTCGTGTCCGCGCGAGGCTTTAAACTAAATGCGATAAAGATGCATTCCACAAGAGGAAAGTGGGGCGACAGTGATGGGCGAACTGGTAAACCGTGGAGAATCGGCAATCGTGCCCGAAGGTTTTTACAAGCAGGTCTCCTCGATTCTCAACGCCGCTCGCGACAAGGCCTATACCGCCGTTAACTTTGCGATGGTTGAGGCATATTGGGAGATCGGCAAGAGTATTGTAGATGAACAGGGCGGAGAGGAGCGCGCAGCATATGGAGAGGCATTGATTGCAGGCCTCTCCAGAAGGCTTACCGCGGATTTCGGAAGAGGCTTTGGCATCGCAAACCTTCGCAATATGCGTCAGTTCTTTCTTGCGTTTCCAATTCGCGACGCACTGCGTAGCGAATTGAGCTGGACTCATTACCGCAGGTTGATGCGCATTTCCGACCCTGATGCTCGCACCTGGTACATGAACGAATGCGCCGATTCTCGTTGGAGCACGCGTCAGCTCGAACGCCAGATCAACACCATGTTCCGCGAGCGCCTACTTGCCAGCAAGGACAAGGAGGCCGTCACCCAGGAAATCCAAAAGAGCGCCCCGGCTCGTCGCCCCGAGGATATCATCCGCGACCCATATGTACTGGAGTTTTTAGGTTTCTCGGACGATACTGCGTTTCGCGAGAGCGATCTAGAGCAGGCGCTCATCACGCATCTTCAGAAGTTCCTGCTGGAGCTTGGCCGTGGTTTCGCTTTCGAGGCGCGCCAAAAGCGCATCACCTTTGATGGGCGCCATTTCTATATTGACCTTGTTTTTTACAACTATCTGATGCGCTGCTTCGTGCTCATCGACCTTAAGACGGACGACCTTACGCATCAGGACCTGGGCCAGATGCAAATGTATGTGAACTACTACACGCGCGAGCTCATGAACGAAGGCGACAATCCGCCCATAGGCATCGTGCTCTGCGCGGACAAAAGCGATTCGATTGTCGAGTACACGCTGCCCGAAGACAACGACCAAGTGTTTGCCGCCAAATACCTGCCGTATCTTCCAAGCAAGGAAGAGCTGGCGCGCGAACTAAGTGCCGAGTACCGCGCCATCAACGAAGCGACTAATGGCGAAACGCAAGAGTAGCAGCACGTTGCGACCGAAGCCACCGCAGCCGTCGCAGGCGCACTCGCGGTTGCGACGCACGCTACGAAACAATACCGGTCATGGACGCCGGCAACGACATTCTAGCCGTGGCTGGCGAGCGTGACCTGACAGGCAAAGACGCGGCCTTCGTCTGATGTGGGTCCATTGGCTGCCACAGAAAAGGGCCGGTTGCAGCCGGCCCTAGACGATAATACCTGCGTTGCCCGCGCTTCCGAAGTGTGACTAGCTGAAGAGCGGGTTCCGCGGCACAATCTGATTTTACCCAGTGAGGAGGCTCTTTTGCAGCCGCTCCACTGTTTATTTACATCTGGCACCCTCAAACAATCAGACGGCAGCCCGCACTCTTGAGAGCTGCCCCGCACCCCCGGCCATCACCTTACGGCAACAACCGGTGCTACTCCCCTACTTCCCAAATAGCGCACCCAGCAGACCGCGGCGTTTGGGCTTCTCCTCTCGGTAGGAACCCTCGACGGCGGCTGCAACCTGGCGCGGTTGCTCGCCGCCTCCACGGCGCACGATCTGGTACAGGAAGGGCGATTTAACGTATTTGACCTCGACGGGCGTGGCGTGTACGGTGCTCTCACCGGACAGATGCAGGCTCGGGCTGAGCGGCGCCACGATATGCGTTTCGCGCTTGTCGCTAAACACCACCGCGGCCGCGCGGCCCGTCTGGCCGTTTACGGCAATGCGCACCTGCTCGCCATCGCGGCCGTCTGTCGCCGGACGATCGACAAAGTAGACCGGCACCATCACCAGGCCGTCCTTATGTTTGCGGGCCTTGCGCGCCCACATGCGAATGCTCTTTTTATTGAGCCCCAGTACAGCCTCGGCGTCGTTGCCCGCAACGTCGAGCGCCAACTTATCAATGACCACCTGGTCCTTGGTAGACGCATCGACTGAGACAACGCGAAAGTCACCTTCCTGCATGGCGGGATCGAACGGACCGACCTTGGCAAAGTCCCACGGCTCCAAAATGCCCATGAGGCGAACGTCCAGGTAGTTTGCCCTGGGGTATGCCCAGTCGAGCACCTCGTAGTACACCAAGGCCTCCTTGCTCAGGCCCTTGCCCGGGAAGCTCGCCATCATGCGCAAGTCCGCCAGCGCCATGGGGAAATAGAAGAGCATCATGTCGTTTTGGATCGCGTCTTCCACGTCGTGCCCGGCAAAGGCATCCGGATACTGGCGCACCAGCTGCAGCGCGTTGGCACGTGCCTGCTGCGGCGAGATTTCGCAGGGAATACCCTGCTCGGGCACATACTCCGCACCAACGCCCATGGTCAGGCGCTTGCTAAACGTCCCCGGCTTGAGCAGGTCCGCAATGCCGATCTTATTGCCGCAGGACGGGCACTCAAACACACGCTGCGTTGACTCGCCCTCAAAGGACGCTCCGCAGAAGGGGCAAGGAATGCTCACATGCGTGGCCTCTTGGAACTCCTGCGCCGTGCCGCGATCCTCCCACAGCAGATGTTCCAGGACCGACTGATTGCGCCAGTGCGCATTGAAGAAATACCAGTCCGGGTCCTGCGGGCGCTCGAGTTGCGACACATGCGTGAGTTTGAGCAGTCCATCCACCACCGTCAACGGCGTATGGCGAATACCCAAAGCGCTCTTGGGCTCTCCGGCGTCCGCCTGCCACGGAACCACCGTGCCGCAATAGGCGCACTCAAAGCTGCGCTTAGCCTGGTGCGAGTACATAGGGCCGCCGCAGTTTTGACATTTAATGGCAAACATCTCGTCCATGGAAACGTCCTCCTTTGCACAGGGGCTGTCGACATTAAGTATGTCGAGCAAGCAGGCACATGCCCATACCCATGTGGCCCAAAATGGACCACCCAGGCAGACGAGAAGTCTCGCTCGTTAGCACCGGCAGACTATTGCTGCATTTTCTGAGCATCGGCGCACGGCGCCCCCGTGCGAGCTACACTATCCCCTTAAACATGATTGTGAGGACGACCGCTATGCTATTTGTAAATCGGCTGGTACATACGCTTGTTCCCGGCAGCGAGAGCGAGCCGGTCGATGCATCTTGCCGCACCAACGCGGGCTTTTCCGCAAGCCTCGTCTGCATTGGCCTCAACATCACCCTGTGCCTGGCCAAGGGCATCGCGGGTCTGCTCGCCGGCTCCGTCTCCCTCATCGCCGACGCTTTCAACAACCTCTCCGATGCCTCGAGCAACATTGTGAGCCTGCTCGGGTTCCGCCTTGCCAGCCGCCCGGCAGACGAAGGCCACCCCTATGGTCACGGCCGCTACGAGTACCTAGCCGGCCTGTTCGTCGCCGTCCTGGTTTGCGCCGTCGGCATCAACCTGATTCTCGAGTCGGTCACCAAGATCATCAAGCCCTCGCCCACCGCTTACACGTTTATTTCCCTTGCGGCACTGGCTACGTCCATGCTCGTTAAGCTCTGGATGGCAGCGTTCAACCGCACGCTGGGCGATCGCATCGACTCGGAGACGCTCATCGCCACGGCGCAGGACTCCAAAAACGACGTCATCACCTCGGGCTCGGTCTTGGTGGCGGCGCTTATTTCGCAGACGACCGGCTTTGATCTCGATGGCTGGGCAGGCCTGGGTGTGGGCGTCTTCATCTGCATCAGCGGTCTGGGCCTGGTGCGCGACGCCATCAGCCCGTTGCTGGGGCAAGCGCCCGACCCCAAGCTCGTCCAGGCAATCCGCGACAAGATCATGTCCTATCCGCAGGTCTTGGGCACACACGACCTCATGGTGCACGACTACGGCCCCGGTCGTCAGTTTGCCAGCGCCCACGTGGAGATGCCCGGCGAGGGCGACGCGTTTGAGCACCACGAGATTCTGGACACCATCGAGCACGACATCAAGCGCCAGATGGGCATTGGTATCACGCTGCACTGCGACCCCATCGCGACAACCGGCGATGACTTGCGCGGCTGGGTCAAGCGCGGCGTCATGCAGATCGATCCCGCGCTCTCCATCCACGATCTGCACGAGCACGACGGGTTCGTTTCGTTTGACCTGGTGCGTCCCGACGGCTTTGACATATCCGACGAGGAGCTGCTGGAGCTCGTCACGCGCATCGTGCACGAGCGCCGACCCGATGCCTCATGCGTCGTTACGTTTGACTCGGGCTTTAGCTCGCCCGACCGTCCGGCCGAGCAGCTGTAGCCCACTTAACAGCTAGTTTCCCTGCGCGCCCGAGATGCCGTTTTGTAGGGCGTTCCAGGCATCCGTCGCCATGTCGCCCAAGTTCTGCGCGGTATCGCCCAGATTTTGTGCCGTATCGCCCAGCTCTTGCGCCTTGTCTCCCAACTCCTGCGCCTTGTTGCTCAAGTCCTCCAGCGCATTGGAGCTCGAGCTGTCGGTACCGCTTTGGCCGCCGGACGAGTTGCCATAGCTGTTCTTGTGCGTGAGCTGAATCTCCAGGTTGCCGTTGTCGTTATAGTAGGCATTCGTAACAACCCAGTTGGAATCGATGACGGGCGTTGAGCCATCGTCGGTCAGGATCACGGCGTTCGAAAGGTCGGCTCCGCGTGACTTGAGGAGCTTCTTGGCGTTGGACCAGTACTGTCCCGGGATATCGCTCAGGTCGACGGCAGCAGACTGGGTGGTCTCGGCCTGCTCGGTCGTGGCATCGGTCGTGGCGCCCCGCTTGTTGAGCATGCCCGACACGATGGCGAACACGACCGACAAGGCAAAGAAAATCGCCAGCACGATGAGGATCTTCTTGATCACGCTCGACGAACGCGACGGCTTCTTCTCCTCGTCCTCGCCATATTGCGGAATCGACTTGGGGTACTCGCGATACGGCTCGCGCGACTCGTAGCGAGGCTGCGCCGTGCGAGGCATATACGTCGTCTGCTGAGGCTGCGGAATGGGATTTTGCGGCAGGTTGTCATAGGGATTCGGCGTCGAGGCAGCATAAGAATCCTGCGGCGCGTAATCAAACGGATCCGGAGCTGCGTTGCCATAGGGGCCTTGCGAAGATGCAGCGTAAGAATCCTGCGCCGTGTCGCCATAGCCCATAACCCGGGTGGGCTCGGCAGAAGGCTGCGTCGCGGCGGGGTCGGTATAACCGGGGTTGGGAACAACGCGGGTCGCATCGGCGCTGCCGCCAGCCTGCGCGGAACCATATCCGCCCATCACGGTCGTCTTGTCCTGGTCCATGCAACGTTTCCTTTCCGTCGCCTGTAAGCATCAAGTTATCCATGCATTCTACCCGCGCAAAAGCCTATGATGGGCAAAGCCCGCCGGTATCTACAAGACATGCGCGTGCCTAAGGATCAAAAAGCCCCGCCGGGCCTTGGTGGGCGCGGCGGGGCGGGCAAGCGGCTATAAGCAGCAGGCTTAGAACAGGCCGGTGATGTTGCCGTCGTTGTCGACGTCGATGTTCTCTGCCGCGGGCACCTTGGGCAGGCCCGGCATGGTCAGAACGCTGCCGGTCAGCGCGACCACAAAGTGGGCACCGGCGGAAACCTTGAGCTCGCGCACGGTGATGCGGAAGCCCTCGGGAGCGCCCAGCGCCTTGGCGTTGTCGCTAAAGCTGTACTGCGTCTTGGCGACGCACACCGGCAGGTTGCCAAAGCCGTTCTCGCGCAGCTCGGCAAGCTGACGCTTGGCAGCCGGCGTAAAGTCGACGCCGTCGGCGCGGTAAACCTTGGTAGCAACGGCCTCGAGGGCATCGGCAACATCGGCGCCGTCCTCGTAGGCAAACTTGAGCTCGCTCGGCTGCTCGATCAGGCGCATGACCTCATCGGCCAGCTCGAGCGCGCCCTCGCCGCCCTTGGCCCAGACCTCGGAAAGCTTAACGTTAACGCCGAGCTTCTGGCACTCGGACTCGATGAGCGCAAGCTCTGCCTCGGTGTCCGTCGGGAAGCGGTTAATGGCGACCACGCAGGGCAGACCGTAGACGTTCTGGATGTTGTCGACGTGACGGAGCAGGTTGGGCATACCGGCCTTGAGCGCCTCGAGGTTCTCCTCGTTGAGATCGGCCTTGGCAACGCCGCCGTTGTACTTAAGTGCACGGGCGGTGGCGACAATCACGACGGCGCTGGGGCGAACGCCCGTCATGCGGCACTTAATGTCGAGGAACTTCTCGGCACCCAGATCGGCGCCAAAGCCTGCCTCGGTAATGGCGACATCGCCAAAGCGCATAGCCATGCGCGTAGCCATGATGGAGTTGCAGCCGTGGGCGATGTTGGCGAAGGGGCCGCCGTGGACAAACGCGGGCGTACCCTCGAGCGTCTGCACCAGGTTGGGCTTGAGCGCATCCTTAAGCAGCGCAGCCATGGCGCCCTGAGCCTTGAGGTCGCGGGCGCGGACGGGCTCGCCGGCATAACTGTAGCCGACGACGATCTCGCCCAAGCGCTCCTTGAGGTCGTTGATACTCGTGGACAGGCACAAGATCGCCATGACCTCGGAGGCAACGGTGATATCGAAGCCGTCCTCGCGCGGCACGCCCTGAGCCTTGCCGCCAATGCCGTCGATAACGTGGCGCAGCTGGCGGTCGTTCATGTCGACAACGCGCTTCCAGGTGATGCGCTTAACGTCGATACCGAGCTGGTTGCCCTGCTGAATATGGTTGTCGAGCATGGCGGCCAGCAGGTTATTGGCGGCACCGATAGCGTGAAAGTCGCCGGTAAAGTGCAGGTTGATATCCTCCATGGGGATGACCTGGGCCCAACCGCCGCCGGCGGCACCGCCCTTTACGCCAAAGACGGGGCCGAGCGAAGGCTCGCGCAGGGCCACAGCGCTCTTGACGCCGCGACGACGCAGGCCGTCGGCCAGACCGATGGTCGTGGTGGTCTTGCCTTCGCCAGCGGGCGTGGGGTTGATGGCGGTCACGAGGACGAGCTTGGCCTGGTGATTGGTCGGCTCGTTGAGCAGCGAATAGTCGACCTTAGCCTTGTCGAAGCCGTACGGAATCAGGTGCTTTACGTCGACACCGGCGTTCTTAGCCACCTCGGTAATGGGCAGCGGCGTGACGGAACGTGCGATTTCGATGTCAGTAGGCATGGGCGGTCCTTTCGTTACCGGATGAGAAAAAGACCAATTCAGCATAGCACGGGCGCGCAATAGTAAAACACCCGTAACCGATGAATGGCGATATGTTTATCCAATGCTCAGCGATAGCCTACAGACCAGCCAAAACAAACCCGCCTCTAAACGGCTGGCTCGATGCCCAAATGTTCAAAGGTGCGAAGCGTTGCCTGACGGCCCTGGGGCGTGCGAATCATCAAGCCGCACTGCAGCAGATAGGGTTCGTAGACATCTTCGAGCGTACCCGGGTCCTCGCCCACCGCGCTGGCAAGGGTCGTCAGGCCTACGGCACGGCCGGAGAACGTCTTGGCAAGCGTCTCCAAGATACGAATGTCCATCCAGTCCAGACCAAGCTCATCGATCTCGAAGAACTCGAGCGCCTGACGGCAAATATCAAGCTCAATAGGCCCGTTGCCGCGTACCTGCGCATAGTCGCGCACACGCTTGAGCAGACGGTTGGCCAAGCGCGGCGTACCACGCGAGCGCGAGCCGATCTCGAGCGCGCTGGGATGGTCGATCGTAACGCCCAGGATAGTCGCCGAGCGCGTCACAATCTGAGCGAGCTCCTCGACCGTGTAGTAGTCCAGGCGATACGAAATGCCAAAGCGATCGCGCAGCGGGCCGGTCAGCATACCTGAGCGGGTCGTTGCCGCTACCAGCGTAAACTTGGGGATATCCAGGCGAATCGAGCGAGCGGCCGGGCCTTTACCGATAACGATATCGAGCGCAAAGTCCTCCATAGCGGGATACAGGACCTCCTCGACCGAGCGGTTAAGGCGGTGGATCTCGTCGATAAACAGCACGTCACCTGGCTGCAAGTTGGTAAGGATAGCCGCCAGGTCACCCGTACGCGCGATGGCCGGGCCGCTCGTCGTCTTGATCTGAGCGCCCAGCTCGTTGGCGATAACCGTGGCCAGCGTGGTCTTGCCCAGACCCGGAGGGCCCGAGAAAATCACGTGGTCGAGCGTCTCGCCACGGCTCTGCGCCGCCTCGATCAGCACGCGAAGGCTCTGCTTGATATGCTCCTGACCGCAGTAGTCGTCCAGGCGCTGGGGACGCAGGGTACGGTCGACATCGAGATCCTCGGGCGTCAGTTCCGAACCCACCATACGCTCACCGTGCGCCATGGATGCCGCCGGCGAGTTGGCGGGCGTCGCCCACAGGTCCTGAGAGTCATCGGCTTCCCACATCACGCATCCATTCCGAGTCGCTTAAGCGCCGCGCCGAGCAGATCCTCGACACGCATATCCTGCCCATCATACCCGCTCAGGGCAACCTCGGTCTCCTGCGGGCTAAAGCCCATGGAGAGGAGCGCCGCGCGGGCGTCGTCGATCGCCGAGGGAGCGGCGGCAGGGACCGGCATCGCAACCTGGCCGGGAATCACGTCGACCGGAACAAAGCCCTTGTCCTTGGCAAAGGTACTCTTGAGCTCCAAGATGAGGCGCTGAGCGGTCTTTTTGCCCACACCAGGCACCTTGGCCATGCCCTTGTCATCCTCGGCCATTACCAGGGAATACAGCTGTCCCACGGTATAGGTGGAAAGCACGGCAAGCGCCAGGCGCGGACCAACGCCCGAGACGGAAACGAGCCGATCGAACATCGTGCGCTCGTCCTTGGAGGCAAAGCCAAAGAGCGTCATGGCGTCCTCGCGCACCTGCATGCGGGTATAGAGGCAAACCTCACCGCCGGGCGTAGGCAGCGTGGCGGCAGTGCTGCCCGAAATACCGAGCTCAAAGCCCACGCCCGATACATCGACGACGGCCGAGCTCATCGTGGCCTCGACAAGCGTTCCATGGAGCTGGGAGATCATCAGTATCCGGTTCCTCTCTGTTGATAGAACTCGCCGCCGGTAAGCGCCCGGGTGCGGCTTAGGTTAACGTGACAGATGGCGCAGGCCAGCGCATCGGCGGCATGGTCTGGGTGAGGGTCGTGATCGAGCTGCGTGAGCGTACGCACCATATAGGCAACCTGCCGTTTATCTGCAGCGCCCGTGCCCACCACGGCCTGCTTGATCTGCATGGGCGTGTATTCGCCAATCTCGAGCGCGCATTCCGAAAGCGCCACGAGCGCGGCACCGCGGGCATGCGCCGTGGGGATGGCCGAGCGGACGTTAGCGCCAAAGTAGATGCTCTCGATAGCCGCGGTATCGGGACGGTAGCGTTCGACGACGCCCTTGAGGTCGCGGGCAATATGCGACAGGCGCACCGCGAGCGGGCTGCCCGCGCTGGTCTCGATACAACCGTAGGCACGGCAACGAACCTCGCCACGTCGTTCCTCGATAATCCCCCAGCCCGTATGGGCCAAACCGGGGTCGATACCCAAGATAACCAAGCCGACCTCCCCTCGTCACAAGCACGATGCGAGACAAGGCCCCGCGCATCATTCACGAACGTCTGTTCTAGAATAACACAACAGGGCCAAGGTGCTTAGTTGAAGTATCGGGGTTGGAAGCAAATCCTATCCCAAAGTTAGTTCTGCGAGAAGAACGGGAACTGTCGGGGATCCACCGGCGGATGCGGCATCGGACCTCCCTGGGGCCCACCCTGTGGTCCGCCCTGGCCGCCCATCATCTTGTCGATGGCGTCCTGGACCTCGCCCTCGAACTTTTTCATTCCCTCGTGCAAACGACGCTGACCGTCCTCGGAGCGCAGCTCCTCCATCTGCTCGGGCGAAATACCCAACAGCTCGCCCAGTATGCCCATCATCTCGCCGCGCATACGGTCACTCGTGTCGTCGTCGGCAAAGCGGCGCACCTCGGCGCGTGCCAGCGAATCAACCGTCATGCGCTCCTTACCGTTGAGCCCCAGATCGGACCACGCGAGCATGTACGGCCAGGAGCGCTCGACAAATGAACGGGCCGAGACGATCGGCGCCGTCGGTAGCATGCGGCGGGCGGCCTCACCCTGGCGCACGAGCATCAGCAGCAGCGAGCAGACCTCGGGCTTGGCGGCGGCCATCGGGATGTCGTCGAAAGGTCGATTGCGGTCTACGTGCGACTCAAGCGCACCATCGACCTCGCCCGGCTCAAGCCCGCCAAGCAGCTGTGCCGCGCGATCGAGCATATCAACCGGACCGGCGAGCGTCGAGAGTGCCTGCGCCAGCACGCGATCCATGCAATCCTCCACCGCGTTGAGCGTCACGAGCTCTTGGGGCACCACGGCCGAGGCGCGGTTGCGCACGCGTGCCACAAACTCGAACGTCGACAGATACACATCGCCAAAGGGCGCAAAGTCGCCCTGGTAGCCGCCGGACAGCGCGGGCGCCGCCAGTGCGTACTCAGTCTTGGAAAGCGGACTCAACGCCATAGCGCCCAGCTCGAGCGCCGTATCCTCGAGCATCAGGCCCAGCGCACGCGAACGCAGGCGTTCGGCATCGCCCGCCGACACGTCGCGGTCGAGCACGCGCGCCGCATCCGGCGCATCGCGCTCGACGGTGCGAATGTGCAAGCGCTCGGCGATTGAGCGCACGGCAGAACAACGGGCGGCCTCGGCCTCCTCCTGCGCCGGTGTAAAGATGCGATTGCGCCCCAGCACCAGGCCAATCACATTACGCGGACCCAAGGCATCGACGGCAAGTGCCGCCAACAGGGACGACGGCAAATCGCCCTCGAGTGCCACCACGGCACGCGACGCACCGCGAGCGCAGGCATTGTCGCGCACGGCAAGCACCAGCGCCTGCCACAGCCACTCCTCGGAGCGAAACTGGGGCAACTCATGGTCCTCCAGGGCATCGAGCATCACGCCGCGTTGAATCTCCTGAACCAGCAGGCTCTCCTCAAAGCACGGCGCCTGGGCCACCACGCGACCGCAATCGTCGAGCACAAACGATCCGCCGGTATACACCGACTCGTCATAGGCGCCGACCGGCGCCATGCAGGCAAACCACACGCTGCGCTTGGAGGCGATCTTGCGGTAGGCACCGCTGCGCACGGCGGCGACGGCGGCGGTCTCGCGGTCGGTCGTGTCAAACGCGTTGAACTGGAAATAGGCAATGAGGTCGACACCGGTCGGCAGCATTTCGAGCTCGCGGTCCAGGTCAAACACCACGGCGATGCGCACGCCGTCCACGTCAAACACCGGAGGCGCCCAACGCGCGTCGTTGCTCTCGCCACGTTGCAGGGCGATGCTTGTGCGCGCGGGCACCACGCGACCGTCTTTGAGCATCATATAGTCAAGCAGGGGCTGGCCCTCAAACGAAACCGCAGCGGGCACGATGCAGATCATATCGAGCTCTTGGATGCGCTCGGCAACGCCCGTCAGACCCGTCAGCATATCGTGCTCAAAATCGGCAGCGCCCACCAGGCTGCCCGGCATGGCGCCCATAAAGAGCGGGGCCGGAACGCACAGCACGCGCGCGCCGCGCTCATGAGCCAGGCGAGCCTGGTCCTCGATGCGGCCGCAAATGCCTTCGATGTCACCCAGGCGCATATCGATCTGTGCAAGTGCGAGCTTCATGGCCCAGCCCTTTCCGTCGTAAATCGTCGTTGTCGTAGTAAAAGCGCCGGTCGCATAATGCAGCCGGCGCTCGCATGTGCATATGCTAGCTATGATACCCCGAGCGAGGGCGCGCTCCTAGAACGTCGCGGACCACAGCCCATGCAGGTTGCAGTAGGCATAGACGGTACCGGTCTTGGAGCCGCCAGCGAAAAACGTCGTGGGCTTCATGCCGGGCTCAAGGTAATGGACCTCCAGGCGGCCCTCGGCCTCAAGCGCGATCCACTCGATGTAGTGCTCAGGCAGCATGGGGTGCTCCGTCGAGCCCACACGTGCGCGAATGACGTGGCCGTCGCGCTCGATCTCGACAACAGGCACATGCTTCTCGTGCGCCGCATCCTCGGTGTTTGCCGTCAGCTCCGTGCAGCCGGCAGGGGTTGCAACGCCGTCGCCAAGGGCGGCAACGAGCTTGCCGTCGGAGTCCTTAAAGAATTTCGCCATGATGTTCTCCTTTGCTGATGTGCCAATATTCCTGATGCTTCTTATGCCCAAAGGCAGGCGAACCATCCACGGCATGGCAAATGAACACATAACGGGCGGGAACGGTGGGGTGGCGCGTACTATCCGCCCTGGCGGCCCCACCCGAGCGGGTTAGCGACCGTCGCCACCGAGCAGCGCCAGAACATCCTCGCGCGTAAACAGTGCCGATGAGATGCCGTCGCCGCCGAGCACGCTGTTGACCAGATCGCGCTTGGACTCCTGCATCTGCATAATGCGTTCCTCGATCGTGTCCTTGGCGATGAGTTTGTACACGGTCACGGTGTGCTGCTGGCCAATACGGTGGGCACGATCGGTCGCTTGGTCCTGCGCCGCCACGTTCCACCACGGGTCGTAGTGGATGACCACGTCGGCAGCCGTCAAATTAAGGCCCACGCCGCCCGCCTTGAGCGAAATCAAGAACACCGGCACCTCGCCTGCCTGGAACTGCGCAACCATCTTGGCGCGGCTCTCCTTAGACGATGCGCCCGTGAGCTTAAGGAAGGCAATGTCCTCCTTGGCCAGGCGCTTGCCAATGATATCGAGCATGCCCGTAAACTGGCTGAACAGCAAGATGCGATGACCGCCGTCGAGCGCGCCGTGAACGAGCTCCATACACGTATCGAGCTTAGCGCTTCCCGCCTTGTAGTCCGCATAGTGCAGATGCGGGTCGCAGCAAATCTGGCGCAGCTTGGTGAGCTCGGCAAGCACCTTGAGCTTGTCTTTCTTAAACTCCCCGGCCTCGCGGTGCTGCACTTGCTGGGCGATGCGGTCCTGGTTGGCCAGGTAGAGCTTGCGCTGCTCGCCGGTAAGCTGCGCCATCACCGTGTCTTCGATCTTCTCGGGCAGATCGGCCACCACGTCTTCCTTTATGCGACGCAGCACAAACGGCGACACGAGCGCCCGCAGACGAGCGGCGCTATCGCCCTCGGCATGCTCGACGGGACTCTCAAAGCGCTTGGCAAATGAGTCACGCATACCCAGAAGGCCCGGCATCAAAAAGTCGAAGATGCTCCAGAGCTCGGACAGGCGGTTTTCGATGGGCGTGCCCGTCAGGGCAAAGCGCACGCCGGCAGGCAGGCGCTTGGCGGCGCGCGCCACCTGGGTGAGCGGGTTTTTAATGTACTGGGCCTCGTCGAGCACCACGCGGGCAAAGTCCTGCTCGACGTATTCGTCGATGTCGCGGCGCATGAGGTCATACGACGTCACCACCACGTTGTGCTCGGCGGCACCGGCAATTTGCACGCGACGCTGGGCCTTGGCGCCCACGATGGCGCACACATCAATCGAGGGGGCAAAGCGCTCCAACTCGGCAGCCCAGTTGTACACGAGCGACGCGGGACATACCACAAGCGTGGGCTTGGTATCCCCCGCCTCCACGCGCGCCAGAATGTGCGCAATCATCTGCAGTGTTTTGCCCAGGCCCATATCGTCGGCCAAGATGCCGCCAAGACCCAGGTGCTCAAGTGAGCCGAGCCACTGGTAGCCATCGACCTGATAGCCGCGCAGCGTGGCCTTAAGCGAGGCGGGCACCGTAAAGTCCATCTTGCCGAGCGTGTCCAGGCGCTCGACGGTACGGCGGAACGCGGCGTCGCGATCAGCCTCGAGCGCCGGCGTGCGCTCGAGCATGCTGTCGACAAAAAGGGTACTCGACGCGGGAAGCGACACGCCGTCGAGCAGGTCGACGGCACCGACGCCCAAGTCCTCGGCAAGGCCAAACGCGGCACGAGCGCCCTCGTCCAGGCGAACGATGTCGCCGGATGTAAGGCGCGCAAACGTCTGGTGACGCTTGTAGGAGTCAAGGTAGATGGCAAGGTCTGCCGCCGAAAGCCCGCTCGCACCCAGCTCGACGTCGAGCAAGTTGCTCTTGACGGTGGCACGCACCGAGAGCTTGGGCGCAGGGCGTACCGAGATCTGGCGCAGGCGGTCGCTGAGCATGACCTCGCCCAGCTCGGACAGGGCAGACAGGCCCTCGGTCAGCAAGTGGAACAGGCGGGCGTCGTCGCGCTCCTCAAACGCCAGGCCGCCCTCGCAGAAATCGAAGTACAGGGCCGCCGTGTCCATAACGCGAAACTCCGCCACGGCATCGCGGGGCGGAACGCCGGGGCGTTGCTCTTCGAAAGGACTGCCCGGAGCACCAAGACTAAAGAGATCTGCCGACCAATCGCCGTAGGTAACCGTAACTTTGCAGGTCACAAGACCATCGTCGACGCCAATCGCCATGGCAAAACTCGGCTCGGGCGCCACGGCGTCGAGCGCGGCGGGAGCGGTCAGGTCGGTGTAGTCGCGCAGGATGGGCAGCGCCATGCGGCAGAACTCGCCCACCTGGTCGGCGGCGATATGGACCGGCGTGCGGCAGGGTAACAAGTGCGATAGGAACGGCGCCGCATGTTGGGCAAACGCCGCGTCGGTACGGCGCGCGCGGCGCGTATCGACCAGATAGGCTGCGTCACCAGCGACAAAGCAGTACGTATCGGCCGGCAGGCGCAAGTCGTAGCTGCCTCCCGCCGCCGGCGCAATCTTGGCGGCAAGGAGCGGCGGGCGCTTAGCCGGGACTTCGCCCTCCCCCTGCGGCGACGGCTCGACCGCCACCTCGTAGGCGCGATGCGTCGTCGTCCCCCGCGACCAAGCAGGCTCAAAGGACATGGTCCTGCCACGCAACAGGTCCAGCACGGACACGACCGAATACTCGGATACCGGCAACTGACGCTCGGCGACAAAGCCGCTGCGGGCAAAGTCGTACGATGCCGAGCGCGAGCTCGTAATATCGCCTAGGTAGGCGACCGTCATTGCGATAAAGTCGAGCAGCTTTGTCGAGACATCATCGAAAGCCTCGGGCACATGGGCAAACGTAAGCTTCTTGCCATAGGAGAACGTACCGCCGCGCACATAGGCATCGGCCATGCCGTCGATATCCTTAACCACGTAGGACACCGAACCGCTGCGAATGCGAAACTCAAGCGCCCAGTTAAAGCGATCGGCAAACAGCGGATTGTAGTACGGCACCAGCGAGGGCTCCAGCACTGCCTTGGGCGCATCGGGGTCGATGGTGCCGGCGAGCTTGCGACGCATGGCCACGAGCTCGTCCATGCGCGCGTCCGAAAGATCGGAAAGCGCCGCCACAAGGCTCGGGCTCGTGGGGACGGGCGCCGGGAAGGGAAAGTTGGGGTTGACCGAAGATGCGCTAGGCGCGGGGCGCGCGGGCTGCTTGGACTGTGCGGGCGGTGCCGTAAACGTGCGGACCGGCGTGCGCAGGCCCTCGACAGGCTCGGCGCCGCTGGCATCCAGATACGCCAACGCCGTGGCGATGGCGTGCTTGCACATGCCGGAATAGCGGAAGGCGGCCGGGCAATCGCAGTCGTAGTCGACAACCTCGTGCTCGTCCATGTCGAGCGCCACGTGTGTCTTATACAGGTCGCCGCGCGAGCCGCGCACCGTGCCCTCGATAGTCACATTTTTGGAGAAGCGCGAGCCGGAGTCCTCAAACGACAGCACGGCGCCGTTGAGCATGAGCGAGCGCCCCTTCATAAAGGTACTGCTGAGCGCCGCCTCCTTACGAAGCGCCTGCACAAACGTCCCCTGCGTCATCACTTCCTCCAATCTCGCACGCCAAATGATTTTTCTGGGACGGGGATGAAAAAATCATTCCCGTCCCAGAAAGACTGGTCTACCGCTACACGTCACCCAAAATGATTTTTTAATCCCCGTCCCAGAAAAATCATCTTAGATCACCGTCACTCTGCCTTGGTTGCCGACGATGGCCTTGGCCTCGGCTAGCAGCGGAATCGAGCGTGCGTTGACCTTGGCCGGCACCTCGGCACGCAGTACGCGCCCGTCCACCTGCTCGATAAAGATCTCCACGCGGTCGCCGCCCGGGTTGGCGGTAAGCACCGTGGCAAGACGCGCCATATTGCCCTGGCTAAAGCGGCTGTTGGGCACCATGACCTCAAACACCTTGGGCTTGTTGCTCTCCTCGTTAAGCTCAAGCGGCACGATCTCCTGCGCGATGATCTGGTCGCCGCGGTCCGAACGCTCGAGCTTGCCCTTAATGCGCACAAACGCATCGGACAGCTGCGCGCCGGTCTCGGGATCGACCTCGCCGTACAGGTACCCCTCGGCCTCCTTGTAGGTCTTGGGGAATACCACGACCGTGGCCTCGCCTTCCATGTCCTCGAGCTGCACGATGCCCATGGGGTCGCCGTTTTTGGTCACGCGCTTGGACACGCTCGAGACCATACCGGCCCACCACAGCGCCTTGCCCTCGGGAATCTCCTGGTTGATGGTGCCGCCCGTGGGGTTTTGCACCTCATAGCCGGTGTCGATCTGCGAGAACGAAAAGTCGCGCGCCTTGGCTAGCGCATACTCAAACGGGCGCAGCGGGTGGTCCGAGACGTAGATGCCCAGAACCTCCTTCTCCTGGCTCAGCTTAAGGTGGCGGTCCCACTCCTGGCCATCCGGATCGGGCACGCTCACCTCAAAGCCCGAGCCCTCAACATCACCAAACATGTCGAAGAACGACGTCTGGCCGCTCGCACGATCCTTCTGGCGCTTCACAGCGGCATCGATGATGTTCTCGGGGTTGTTCTTGTCCACAAAGTGCATCATCTGGCGGCGCGGATAGCCCGTGGAGTCAAAGGCGCCTGCCTTGATGAGTGATTCGATCACGCGGCGGTTGGCCTGACTCGAGTCCACGCGCTCGACAAAGTCGTGCAGCGTCTTAAACGGACCGCCCGCCTCGCGCTCGGCGATAATCGCCTGCGCCACGCCGGTGCCCACGCCGCGAATGCCGGCCAAACCAAAGCGCACGCCTTCCTTGGTAGCCGTGAACTCGGTACCGGACTCGTTGACATCTGGCGACAGCACGGGGATGCCGTCGTGACGGCATGCCGAGACGTAGTGCACGATCTTGTCGGTCTTGCCCGTATAGGACGTCAGAACGGCCGCCATGTACTCGTGCGGATAGTGCGCCTTGAGCCACGCCGTCTGCATAACCAGGATGGCGTAGCCGGCGGAGTGCGACTTGTTAAAGGCGTAGGATGCGAACTCAAGAACATCGTCCCAAATCTTCTGGGCGACCTCGCGCGTGTAGTTATTCTTGATGGCGCCATTCATCCAGTGGTCGTAGGTGGTCTCGTCCGAGCCATCCTCCCAGTGGAGCACCGTCGACGTGAGCAGCTTGATCTTTTTCTTAGCCACGGGCTTACGGATACGCGAGTCCGATTCGCCCTTGGAGAAGCCGCACATCTCAACGGAGATGAGCATAACCTGCTCCTGGTAGACCATGGTGCCGTAGGTTTCGCCCAGGATGTCGTCCAGGCGGTCGTCGTAGGAGACGGCCGGCTCCTTGCCGTTCATACGGTTGATGTAGGACGAAACCATGCCGGCGCCCAGCGGGCCCGGGCGGTACAGAGCGATCAATGCCACGACGTGCTTGTACTCGGTGGGCTTCATGTTCTTGATCGTGGCCGTCATGCCGGCGGACTCGACCTGGAAGACGCCGGCGGTGTGACCGGAGCCCATGAGCTTAAAGATCTCGGGGTCGTCAAAGGGAATCTCTTCCTCTTTGATGTCGATGCCGAAGTTCTTTTTGATGTTTGCCTTGGCCTTGGAGATAACCGTCAGCGTGCGCAGGCCCAGGAAGTCCATCTTGAGCAGGCCCATGTCGGCAACGGTATGACCCTCGTACTGGGTAATCTCGACGCCGCCCTTGGTATCGAGCTTGGTGGGCACATGCTCGTTGACGGGATCGCGGCAGATCAGGACGGCGCACGCGTGCACGCCCTCGCCACGGGTGAGGCCCTCGATCGAGAGCGCC
The DNA here is from genome assembly GCA_902496275.1 of uncultured Collinsella sp. Classification (GTDB taxonomy): domain Bacteria; phylum Actinomycetota; class Coriobacteriia; order Coriobacteriales; family Coriobacteriaceae; genus Collinsella. Next base: position 23,837 of record CABVAC010000014.1, read on the forward strand.
GTGTCGATGATACGGCGGGCGTCGTCATCCTTTTTATAGGCCTCGGCAAAGTCGGGGTTAAACAGATCCTCTTTGCCGGGTTGCTTTTCGAGCACCTGCTTGAGCTTGACCTTGGGGTCGCTCGAGACCATCTTGGACAGGCGCTGGCCCATGTAGACCGGATAGTCCAGCACGCGCGCGGCGTCGTTGATGGCCTGCTTGGCCTTAATGGTCGAGTAGGTGATGACGTGGGTGACCTTCTCGGGACCGTAGAGCTGGCGAACGTGCTCCACGACCTCGAGGCGCCGCTCATCGTCGAAGTCCATATCGATATCGGGCATCTCGGTACGCTGCGGGGACAGGAACCTCTCGAACATCAGGCCGTTCTCGAGCGGGTCGAACGCGGTGATGTTCATGGCGTAGGCGACGATAGCGCCGGCGGCCGAGCCACGGCCGGGACCGACGCCGATGCCGTTGTCCTTGGCCCATTGCACGTACTCGGCGACGATCAAAAAGTAGGCGGCAAAGCCCTTGTCGCAGATGACCTTGTATTCGTACTCAAAGCGCTCTTTGATGTTGACGCCACAGATCTCGCGCGTGGCCCAGTCGTCACCGTAGTGTTGGCGCAGGCCCTTCTCGCACTCGCGGCGGAACTGGCTCTCGTGCGTCTCGCCGGGATCGAGCAACGGGAAGCGCGGCAGGATGATGGAATCCCAGTCCAGCTCCACATAGCACTTGTCGGCAATCTCGAGCGTGTTGTCGCAGGCCTCGGGGCAATACGGGAACATCGCCCGCATCTCCTCCTCGGTCTTCATGTAAAACTCCGAGCCGGTCATGCGCATGCGGTTGGGGTCGTCGACCTTGGCGTTCATGCCAATGCACATGATGACGTCCTGCACGGGCGCGTCCTCGCGGCGCAGGTAGTGGAAGTCGTTGGTGGCGATGACTTTGACGCCCACCTGCTTGGCAATATCGATGAGCGTGCGGTCCATCTGCTCGTCGGTCAGGCCGTTGTCGGTGGTGATGCCGTGTTCCTGGATCTCGATATAAAAGTCGCCGGGATCGAAGGTGTCGCGGAAGGTCTCGGCCCACTTGATGGCGCCCTCCATGTCACCGCGGTCGATGTACTTGGGGATGATGCCCGCGATGCAGGCGCTCGTGCAGATCATGCCCTTGGCGTGGCGGCGCAGGTTGTCGAGCGTCACGCGCGGCTTGTAGTAAAAGCCCTGCACGGCGGCCTCGGAGACCGTCTGCATCAGGTTGACGTAGCCCTCCTGGTCCTTGGCCAGAAGAATCATGTGGTAGAGCTCGGGCTTGTGGTCGCGGGCAAGGGTCTCGTCCGGCGTAAAGTAGACCTCGCAGCCAAAGATGGGCTTGATGACCAGAGGCGGCTTGAGCTCGTCGATGTTGCCCTTCTCGTCCCACATGGCCATGTCCTTCACATACTGGGCATGCTCGCGCGGGTTTTCCTCGGGATCGGGCTCCACCAACTCGTCGCGGCGATCCTTTTCCAAGAAGGCCTTGTCGTGACTCCAGGTTTTGTACTCGGGCGTATTGTGGTTGACGGCGTCGCAGGCCAGCGCCAGGTCGGGCACGCCATACATGTAGCCGTGGTCGGTAATGGCCACGGCGGGCATGCCCAGCTCAACGGCACGGTTGACCATATCCTGGATACGGGTTGCGCCGTCGAGCATGGAGAAAACAGTGTGATTGTGCAGATGGACAAATGCCATGTAATGAGCTCCGATGCGGGTTCGTGTTCTGACTGAACGATTTTACCCCACGGCACGGACAGCACCCGAACCTAGCCAAACCCACACGGGTAGCTAATCACCCGAACCTAGCCAAACCCACACGGGTAGCTAATTTGGGACCTTCAAAAAGGGGAATGAGGGCATCCCGATATATCGAGTATTGCTGGAACCCCGGCGATGCGCGGAATGATTTGTGACGAATAGTCATGTCCATCAAGAAGGCTCGACGCTTCGGGCAGCTCGTCAATCGATATATCAATTCTTGGAGACATGTATTCCTACCATTTTTAAAGAAACAACGGCGGTAATTGCTATCGCGATTGCGCCAATAACACCAAGCGCTATCTGAATGGGATATAACCCCAACACATATCCAAATATGGAGAAAAACATTGCAGAAAAGAGAGCCCTTACCAGAGACGCGACGGAAAGGATCGTCGCGCGGAGATCGTCCGCTATCGCGTCTTGGATTAAGTTTTCCGAAGTGATGTACACCACTTCTGGGAGAAAACAAAGCACCATGCTAAGGCCAAACAAACACAGCGGATTTGAAGCGAACCACGGAAGAATCATGAAAAGACCGGCCTCGATTAGCATCGAGCCGAGCATGGTATTTCTTTTCCCGAAACGCGATGAGAAGAAATCTGCTGCAATGTAGGCCGTCGCATTTACTGCATAGGATGCACCGAAAAAGATTCCTATTATGGAGACGGGAGCATCAAATGCGTCGAATACCAACTGATTCAAGTTGTAATAACTCCCATAGAATCCATCGAGCATGCTTGTGCCGATTAGAAGAAGCAACACCGCAAAAGCGGATTCTCCAATGCACCAGGTTTCGCGTCTGAAGACCTTGGCTACGTCAAACCTTTCCTCCCCAGAGTTTTTGGAATGGGTCGTTTCCATTCTCTCAATGGGATACAGAAGGAAAAGCTGCAGGAGATAGAAAACGGAAACGCATACGTAGAGGGCACTCCAAGATACTTGGGCAATGAATGATCCAAGTACGATTGCCACTCCCGTCGCGATTGATTGCGCGGCAAGCAGCCGAGCGTTGATGGTGAGGAAGCGCTCTCCTTGACCGGCATTTCGGGCAATTTCATATAAAAGTGCTTGTTCGGATCCCGATTGAAGGGAGTAGGCGAGTGCCTCAACAAGGGAAAGCGCGACGAGAAAGGGGCCTGAGAGCAACAGCATGCCAGCCGTATGGAAGAAAAGCAGCAGCACGCCCACTTGAATCGAGAACTTCTTTCCAAAGAAATCGCCTATCAGCCCTGTTGGCAGCTCGAGGACGACCGTTGCAATGTTAAACAGGGCTTGATAAAGCGCGATTTCCGTGACAGACATTCCTTTCTCCGCAAGGAAAAGTAGAAACACTCCCCGATTTAAAACAAATCCCGCGAGAACGAAAAAGGCGGAATAGATGTGCAGCTGCGCAGTGGCATTCTTATTCATTTGGCACTTCCATCAACTAATTATGTCAGGCCACTCGCTACTGACTCGAAGCCTGAAGTGTTCACAGTTGCTGTGGAGAGCGGTAAAGCTTTTGAACAGGGTATCAATGGAACACATCCGAAGCGTTTTCGGCAGCATCATCGGCGAAGGCGGGATTAGCCTTTACACGGCGCTCACCCTCGATGTATTTGACGATTTGATCAATCGTCTGGTTGGCGTGGCTCTTGAGCTTGCGCTCATAGAAGAAGAGGCCGAGCTTGCCGCGCGTGCCAGACGTGTTGCCACCCACACCCTGAAAATCCTCGGTATAGGTGAGCTCGCAGGCACCATCGCCAGCAGGTACAGCCTCATAGCGCATGGTATTGATGCCCGCCGCATACTGAAAACGGACCTCATAGAGGCACGGGTAGTCAAAGTGCTTGATCTTAACCTTGATCGCCGTGCCCTTGGCCTTGCCTTTTGCGGACTGGGCGCGTTTCTCGTACTTATAGCCATTGAGCTTGTTGCGGCTGGGACGCTTGCCCGTGGCGTTCTCGATATCCTGCATGATGGACCCCGCCAGAGCGTCAAAAAGCTCCTCCGGCGTCACCTTAAGCGTTTTGGTGAGCTGCATGATGGCTCCTTATTCGTTTGAACCGTTCGAGCCATTGTACCGCCCCAGGCTCTCCCATGCGTTGCGGTGAAATGCGGACTGTTTGGCGGCTTTTTTGGTCAAAACAGTCCGTATTCCACCGCAAGTTATCTGAGGACTAGAAGTTGTAGGTGACTACTTGGGGCTCGGCGGGTTCGACGAAGATGGCTGGATTCGCCTGCTCCACGCGAACGAACTTGACCGTCACCGTCTCAACGCCCGCCTTGTGCAACGCATCGGCGTAGACGCGCGCCTGCAGGGCGTGCTTCTCGAGCAGCTGGTCCGGCGTCTCATCCGGCGTGCCACCCGTCTTGTAATCGATGACCAGTGCGCGCGACGGATCGGCCGGGTCGGTGGCCAGTGCATCGATGGCGCCCTCGGCATAGGCGCCGTAGCGGGCGATATCCTCGTCCTCGCAACCCAGCGAGAAGAACGGCACCTCGGCACGGATGCACGGCCACGCGAGCAGCTCGGCACGAACCGACGACTTGAGCCAGCGATCCAGGGCGGCATCGAAGCGCTCGCGCTGTTCTGGCGTCAGGTGCCACAGGCGAGCCAGGGCGTCGGCACGCTCAGCGGGCAGCACATCGGCACCCATCTCGATGAGCCACTGGCAGGCGGCATGGAACGCCGAGCCCAGCGCCATGGGATTGCCGGCGGGCTCGACAGCGGCCACGTCTGCATCCGTCATCTCCGAGCCATCCGACTCCGCATCATCGCCAGCCTCGTCCATGGGTACGCGCGTCTCGGCGGCACGGTCCTCGGCCTCGGCATGCAGTGCCGCGGCAATCGACGAATAGCTGTACGAATCACGCACCGGAAACGGACACTTACCCATGCGCACGCCCGCCGCCCGGGGATATACAAGTTCAAACGAATCGGGCTTGGGGTCGGCAGGACCGGGGACGGCGGCGCGAGCATCTGCACCGGTACCCTCCGCCCCCGCATCGCCACGAACGAGCCTGCCCTCGGCATCCAGCGAAGCGTTAGCCTCAAACGCCTGCTCGCCAAAGGTAAAGTCCGAAAGCGAAATGAGCTCGTAGTCGCCCGGCTGGGAGTTGTCGAACACCAGGCGGTCGGCATCGAGCTGCGGCATGTCCAGAGCGTCGGTCGGCAGAATACGGCGCAGCACGTCGTAGGTCAGATCGGTCTCGACGTCGAAGGTCGGCGCCGTCACCTTGTTACGGCTCACGCCGGCATCCATCGCCAAGATCACCAGCTCGCGCGCACGCGTCATGGCAACATAGAGCAAGCGGGCCCGCTCCTCGAGCGAAAGCCGCAGGTCATCGTTGCGCAGGCGAGCAAATGCCTCGGCGGGAGAACCCGTCGCACAGACGTCCTCCATGAGCTCCGGCGGCATCCATAGCGACGCGCCCTTACCCTTAAACGCATGCTCAAACTGCTTTTTGACGTCGTCGCCCTTCACAAAGGTTCCGTCGGCGAGCTTAACGCCGTCGAAGCGTGCCGGCAGTGCCACGACCTGCGCTCCGCCCTCGATGCGACCCATCTGTGCCGCACCCGAGGACTTGCGCACGCCAAAGCACTCGGCGACCGCCACGACCGGATATTCCAAACCCTTGGAAGCATGAACCGTCATGATGCGCACCGCGCCGTCGCCCTCCTCGTTGAGGGCACCCGGGGCCTCCTTGCCCGCCAAGAAACGGTCGAAGGCCAGCGCGATGGAACGCGGCGAATTGCCGAACTCGGCCTCCGCCTCGGCCACGGCGTCGAGCGCCTTGAGCACGTTGGCGGCAATGGCCTTGCCCTCGGGACCACGCTGTGCCAGACGCACAAACCAGCCGGAGGCGTTGACCACGTCGCGCGCGATGGCGGCGAACGAATCGCGGCCCACGCGACGAAGCGCATACCGCAGCACCTCGCGGGCGCGCGTCACGAGCGGCAAGCCCTGCAAGCCCGGCACATCGGAATCGCTCATGATGCCCGCATCGATGTTGCGACGCGAGGTCTCCCCCGTCTCGCTATCGAGCTTGGTCGCCAGCGCCAGGAACTCCTGGGCGCCGAGCGCAAACATCGGCGAGGCGAGCAGCGGCATAAGCCCCTGCGCCGTATCGGCCGGATTGGCGAGCGCACAAACCAGGGCGCGCACCGTCTGCACCTCGGCGGCTTGGGCAAAGACAGAGCCGCCCGCGATGACGCAGTCGAGCCCCTGGTCGCGGAAGGCCTGGGCGTAGACGTCGGCGTTGGTCATGCGGCCCAGCAGCAGCACCATGCCGCCCTGGGGCTGGCCGGCATCGGCAAGCGCGCGGAATCGCTCGGCGATTGCACGGGCCTTGGCCTGCATGCGCTCCTGCATACTGCCGCCGGCAACAAAGAGGGCCTGGCGACGCGAGGCGTCTGCCACCAGCGTGTCCTTACGGCCGTCGCTCGCCTCAAGATCCAAAAAGCCCTGCATCAGGCCGCCGTCATCGCCGTCGAAGACGCGTGCCACGTAACGCAGTACCTCGTCATGGCTGCGGAAGTTGCGCACGAGTTTGACGAGCTCGCCGGCAGGGGCGTCGGCCACGGCAGTCGCCTCGGGCGCGGCCGACGAGCCCACCTTGCGCTCCTGGCGACGGAACACCTCGACCTCGGCGCCGCGGAAGCGATAGATGGACTGCTGCGCATCGCCCACGGTGCACAGCGCGCGCTCCCCCGCACCCGTCAGGTAGCGGATTAGATCGACCTGCATCTGGTCGGTATCCTGAAACTCATCGATCATGACCATCTTAAAGCGGCCCTCGTACGCAGCACGGATGGCAGGGTAATCGCGCAGGGCCTCGTAGGCCATACGCAGCAGGTCGTTATTATCGAGGGCGGACTGGGCAGCCTTCAGCGCGCGATACTCGGCCTCCACGGAACGGGCCAGGCCCACCAGCGCATCGAGCGCCGGGCCACCGCAGGCAAGCACGATATTGATAAACGCATCGGCGGCCTCGGCCTTGAGCAGCTCGACCTGCTCCTTAGGGAATGCCTTGCTCGCGCGCGGCATGGTGCATGACATCATGAGTCGCGCCGCATCGACCATGGTCTTTCCGCTCGCCTCGAATGCGTCGATGGCATCGAGCGCCGTCTGCGCCTTCTCGGTCGAAGCCTTGCTTGCGCCCAGCGCCGCACGATAGGCATCGGCGAGTGCCGAGGTATCGGCCTGGCCGCGCGCCACGCGCACGTCGTCCATACCGCCCGGCAACTGGCTCGACAGCTCCAGCAGGTCGCGCACCAGACCCTTGATGGTCGTGCCGGCGCCAAAGGAACCGCCCTCGCCCGCCATGGGATACCAAGCGTAGAGGGCCCTGAGCGATGCCGCGAGCTCGGGGGCGGCATCGGGTGCCGTCGCGCGACCCAGCACATGCTCAACAGCCTGATCCATGAGCTCGTCGGTATCGGTGAGCACCGTGAACTCGGGGTCGATGCCCAGCTCCAGCGCGTGCGCGCGCAGGATACGCGAGCACATGCCGTGAATGGTCGAGATCCACGCGTCGTCGACGGTCAGCGCTTCCTCGTCCATGCCCTCGTCGATGAGCGCGCGGCGCACGCGGTCACGGATCTCGGCCGCGGCATCTTTGGTAAAGGTAATGGCGAGCACCTGGTCCAGATGCTCAACGAACGGACCGGATTCGGGCGAGAGCGCGTAGACGATGCGACGCGTGAGGGTAAAGGTCTTGCCCGAACCGGCGCCCGCCGAGACAAACAGCGGACGGTCGAGCGTTTTGACGATCTGCAGCTGTTGCGGCATCAAAGTCGAAAGATCCATGGTCTACACGTCCCTCCTTACAAACGTTCCTTCGTGGTTATACGAGCAGCGCGCATGCGTGGCCTGAGCCGACGTCGGGTCGACAGCGGCAACGTTGCCCGCCTCGAGCTCGCGCAGGCGCTCGGCGATACCGGCCTCCACGCGATCGAGCAGGGCGTCGAAGTCCATGTTGCCGCCCTCGCCGGGGAAACCTTTCTTGAGGCCCGGGATGCGACCGTCGCCGCGCTCTTCCTCAAGCAGCTCGGCGCTCGCGGCACCGCGCAACGCCGGCTTGCCGCCCTTGGTCGAAAAGTAGAGCGCCGCGCGGGTGTCCAAATCCAGCGCCCGGCGCATGGCCTGGGCGTAGATGAGCGTTTGGGTATGTGGCGGCAACCAGCGCGGGTCGTCGATGGGCGCCGTGCCCGATTCCTCGTCGCGCACCGTAGGGTCGGCGAGCTTAAACTCCTCAACGCCCGTGCGATGCTTGTAGTCGATCACCACGGCGCGGTTCTCGGCATCCACGTCCACGCGGTCGATGCGCCCGCCAAGCGGCCAACCGGCATACTCAACGTTAAGATCGTTAAAGGCAAACTCCAGGTAGCGCGGAGCAAAAGGAGCCAGCGCCTCGGCTTCATAGGCAAGCACACCCTCCAGCTGCGGCAGAATCTCGGCCACCTGGCGCTCCTCTACCGGAGAGAGCGGCACGAGCGGGCCCTCGTTGCCACGCTTGGAGGCATGCTCGGCCAAAGTCTCGTCAAAGACCTCGCGCAGCAGCTCCTGAGCACGTGGCAGGTTCTCGGGCGTCACGCGCTCCATGCCCTCCTGGGGCAGACGGGCGTGCAGGTGTTCCAGCACGTCGTGGACAAAGTTGCCCTTCTCCATATTGCCAAAGCCGGCGTCGATCGACTGGGGCTTCACGCGGTACGAGACGAACCAGCATAGCGGGCAGGTCGAATAGGCCTCGATCTGCGAAGCGGACGTCAGGCGCGGCACCAGCGGCGCATCCTCGCCCTCGCCATCGCGACGGCGCAGGACCAGATACGGAATGGCTTCATCGCTCAGATGCTGAGGAGCTTCGCAGGTCACGCGCTCACGCCTAAGACCTTCGCCTGACGCGGGATCAAAGTCGGCGATGATATCGCCCTCGCCCACGCGCGTGGGCTTGGCAGCGCCAGCGGCCTCGGCATGTGCCCGCAGCTCGGTCCATACGGCTGCCGGGTAGCATTCGCGTGCCTGGCGATCGTGTGTCACGCGGGCGAGCGCGACCGGACCGCTCGCCGCCTGCATCGCACGGCCAAAGCGCACGCGCAGCAGGGCGGCGGGCTCCAAAGACACGCCGTCGCGGCGCAGCTCGGCCGTCAACGTGGCAAGCGGGCCCTCTTCGTGCGAAAGCGGATAGCTGTCCAGGTCGACATCGGCAAACAGCACGGCATCGTAGCTGCCAGGGCGCAGAACCGACGCATCGGCAAGCGGCACGAAGCGCACCTGTGCCCGTGGTGTGCGATCGACCTCGTAGGTCTCGTAATCGTAAGCGGTACTGCGCTTGTCCACCTTGGTTCGAACGCCGTCGAGAACCGGCACGGTCGCGGCCTGCGACACGTCGAGCGCGCGAGCATCGTTCATAAGGATGTCGATGGCATGGCGCAGCAAAGCCGTCTCTGCCTGGCGACGGGCCTGGCCGTCAAGGCCGCCTAGAGCGCGATCGGGCAGCGCCTCGGCAACGGCAAGCATGGCCTTGAGCGCCGTCACGGGTTTGTCGCGCCACAGCGCCTGAAACACGTCCGAGACCACGCATGGCACGTTCTTAAACCAGTTATCTTCGCTGGCGGCCTTGCGGGCGCCCCTCACCTGGCCCTGCACGCTCTGCAGCAGGCTCTTGACGCCCGCAGTGGTCTTGTTGCGCGACAGGCGCATGTTCTTGTCGAAGCCGCGGGCGCTCGCGGCGTCGGCACCCGAAAGCGGGCTATAAATCCAGTCGGTAAGCTCCGGCGCGGGCCACCACTCGGTCTTGGAGGCGGTGCCCTCGTCGGCAGCCTTCATGCGCTCGATCAGATTGGCGAGTGCCGTGAACTGCCTGCCCGCGATGGACTGGGAAAACGCCGTGAACTCAGTCGTCTCGGCCGCAATGTGACGCGCCGCCAAACGGGCAGCGAGTTCGACGAACAGCTGGGGCGCCCGGGCGGAAACTACGAGCACGCGCGCGGGGTCGGCGTTCGTCGCGGCGCCGTCGCGCGACATGGACTCCTCGCATGCCGCGACCAGGTTCTCAAGAGCATCCACATAAGCGCGGGCGCGGGCATGGGGACCGGCCACCTCTATAAAAATAGGCTGAGCAGCAGGCGCAGAAGCGGTCTCGGACGCGCCGGCGTCCTCCCCCAACGGGGCGGCCTCAAACAGCACACCGCGGGCATCAAAGGCGGCAGCAAGTTCCTCGCGCATCGCCGCCTGCTCGCAAGCGAGCAGCACGACAACCTCTCCCCCGCGGTTCGCCACGGCCGACAACAGCTCGAGCAGACCATGCGTAAACGACGTGACACCACGCACGCAGACGGCGCGGGCGCACCCCGGCAGGTTGTTCGCTAGGGCTTCTGCCATCATATCGGCGGCTTCGCAGGGCTCGACCATGTCTCGACGGTCCAAACCGCCCGCGTAGGCACTCAACAGCTCGAACACACGGGCCTCGGCGTCGCTTTTGGGCTCGGGTTGAGCGGCGGCATCGCGGCAGCGTTCGTCGCCCGTCCCCGCCACGCCCGGCAACACGTCGCGGGCCATACGCGCAAGCATGCGTACCGTGCCTTGGCTGCGCGAGAGCGGCTGCAGCGCAGCGTCGTCGCGGCGGTCGATCATGTCCGAGAACAGCATCTGGCGCTGAAGGTTATCCACAAAGCTGCGGCCATCGCCCATAAGCTCCCACAGCGAGCGGAGCCACGATGTGGGCGTCTTGTAATCGACACCCAGTGAAACCCCGGCTTCTGCCGCATCATGACGGCACAAGTCGAGCTCGGCAAACGAGGGCGCCAACAGAACAGCGCGCCCGTGGCGGGCAACCAGGTCGGCCAGCAGCGCCGCCTCGGCATCGCTCAAATCCGTGCCGGCATTGGTGGTATAGATTCGAACAGGCATGGTCCTCCACTCAAACTGTTCGCAATATTCAATGCATCTATCCTACCCGCCCGCACGGACAACATGGCACCACACCAACATGTTTTGGCGCATCGGGGTCAGGCTACTTTGCACCAGATCCCCTCGATGATCCGTTTTCCTCCGTCCCCAGGGGATCAAAAAACCGCCCCACGGAGGGACGGCTCTTCGTAATTCATTGTTGTCGCTGGCCTACTCGCCATCCTCCAGTTTAATGAGGATCTTGCGATAGCCACCGTACTCGCCGTTGAGTGCCTTGGACACACGGCTCACCGTGGTGGACGAAGCGCCGGTACGCGCCTGAACCTCGACATAGGGCTCGCCCTCGTCCAGGTAACGCGCGACCTGCAAACGCTGCGATAGATCGCAAATCTCGCGCGGCGTGCAGATATCGGTCAAGAACGCTTGGATATCTTTCTCGTCGTCCAAAAGGCTAAATGCGTGGACCAGCTGCTTGACATCAGGCTTGTCAAACATGTTCTCGATATTCATCGATCACCGCCAAACCCGCCAAAAGGCATCGAAGTTGATACTGACATCGGGCATCGTTCGCCCGTTCTATGCAATAGGGCAAACCCTGTGGCTTTTGCCCGTCGCAGTTTAGCACACCACCAAACTAAAGCGACAAGACTCTCTGCCAGCGGCACATTTTCTAGGACGAACGCCGTTTTGAAACCGAATGCGCACGCAAGCTCCACGAATATCTGAGACAATGGGCGGCCGAACAGGGCCGAGCCCGCGCATCTATCCGAGTTGCAAAGGTATGTGCCCCTCACGCCCCCTCACCACGCCATGCGCAAGAAAGGATTCCCACCATGCGCTTTTTGCTCAACTGGCTTTTGACCTCAATCGCCATCGCGATCGCAACGTTTCTCGTCCCCGGCATTCAGCCCTTCGGCATGGCCGACGCCTGGGTCTGCTTTGCCTTCGTGGGACTGTTCCTCAACATCGTCGACTCGCTCGTCAAGCCGTTCCTGACGGTCATCTCGCTGCCGCTCACTATTATCACGCTTGGTATTTTTCAGCTCGTAGTCAACAGCTTTATGCTCGAGCTGGCCAGCTACCTGTCGGTCAATCTGCTGAGCGCGGGTATCTCCATTGCCAGCTTTGGATCGGCCTTTATGGGCAGCATCGTGGTATCCATTATGCGCAGCATTCTCGACAGCATCGCAAGGAGCTAAAGCGACCGGATACGGACCGCCACAACACGCCAAAACGAAGGCCGTCCATCGCAACGATGGACGGCCTTGTCATTTGCCAAGCCTCAGAGGGCAAGAAAATCGACCATTTCTACCCCGTCCCCAAATGGCAGGTGCGGCTAGATGACGTAGTCGTAGCCCTCGTTGGGGGCGACGAGCGTATCGAGCGTCACGCCGTCGAGGTAGTCGTTAATGAGCTTGTCCAGGTTCTTCCACACGTCGAGCGTGGGGCACTCGTCCGAACGCGAGCAGCCCTTGCAGTCGCCGTCCAGGCATGCGACCGGTGCCAGGCTGCCTTCGGTCAGGCGCAAGATCTCGCCCACCGTGTACTGCTCGGGCGGGCGCGTGAGCACATAGCCGCCGCCTTTGCCGCGCATGCCCGAGAGCATATTGGCGCGGACGAGCGTGGCCAAAATGTTCTCCAGATATTTCTCCGAAATCCCCTGACGCGCGGCGATCTCTTTGAGGGGAATACGGCCCGCCGCCTGGTGCTCGGCCAGGTCGACCATAACGCGCAGGGCATATCTGCCCTTTGTGGAAACCAACATATATATAGCTGCCTTTCGGTCTTTTAATTCGTAGAAATTCTAGCCGAAAAATTGGTTTTGAAAATACCTATTCCCGTCAAGCTGGTTAATCGACTCGTAATAATCTTCTATTTCCTATTGTGTTACTAGGCTTTACTGTCTACTATGCTTGCCAACAGCAAAACGAACAACCCATAAGGTTTGTGGGTTTCGCTGCCACACACACCGTAAAACCACACGGTATCCAGGCATTTGAACACTTTGGAGGTTCACCATGAGCAATGTTTACACGTCCATCGATCAGCTTATCGGCCACACTCCGCTTCTGGAGCTCACTCACTTTGAGGCCGATGAGGACCTCAAGGCCCGCGTGCTCGTCAAGCTGGAATACTTCAACCCCGCCGGCTCCGTTAAAGACCGCGTCGCCAAGAGCATGATCGACGAGGCCGAAAAGGCCGGCAAGCTCGTGCGCGGCGGCGACTACACCATCATCGAGCCCACGAGCGGCAACACCGGCGTCGGCATCGCCTCGGTGGCGGCGGCTCGCGGCTACAAGGTGATCATCACCATGCCCGAGACCATGTCCGTCGAGCGCCGCAAGCTTATGCAGGCATATGGCGCACAGCTCGTGCTCACCGACGGTTCCAAGGGCATGAAGGGCGCCATCGCCAAGGCCGAGGAGCTGCAGAAGGAGACGCCCAACAGCATTATCGCCGGCCAGTTCGTGAACCCCGCCAACCCCGCCATCCACAAGGCCACGACCGGCCCCGAGATCTGGGATGACACCGACGGCAAGGTCGACATCTTCGTCGCCGGCGTCGGCACCGGCGGCACCGTGACCGGCGTGGGCGAGTTCCTCAAGGAGCAGAACCCCGAGATTCAGGTCGTCGCCGTCGAGCCCGCCACCTCCCCGGTGCTCTCTAAGGGCCAGGCCGGCCCGCACAAGATTCAGGGTATCGGTGCCGGCTTTGTGCCCGACGTCCTCGACACCCAGATCTACGACGAGATCATCCCCGTTGAGAACGACGACGCCTTTGCCACCGGCCGCGCCGTGGGCCACAAGGAGGGCGTGCTCGTGGGCATTTCGTCCGGCGCCGCCGTGTGGGCCGCGCTACAGCTGGCCAAGCGCCCCGAGAACGAGGGTAAGACCATCGTGGCGCTGCTCGCCGACACCGGTGAGCGCTACCTGTCCACGGCACTCTTCCAGGACTAGGGCCCATCGCCCATAGGTTGAGCCCAGAACGAACCGGTCTCCTCTCTCCCGGCAGCCTGATCCCATCCCATCAGGGTGTCCCACGAGTCGTCCGAACTTGCTACAATGTCTGCGGCGCGGAACCAGCCTCCCGCGCCGCTTTTCTTTTTTGGCCACATGCCACCAAGGAGAACCTCCCCATGCACAACAAGCGCGTGCTCGTCGCCATGAGCGGCGGCGTCGATTCCAGCGTGACTGCGTACCTACTCAAAAGCCAGGGCTACGAATGTGTCGGCGCCACCATGCGCCTCACCTGTCCCGCGCCCGATCCCGTCACGGGCATGAGCAAGGTCGACCGCGACATCGCCGATGCAAAGGCCGTCGCCGAGCACCTGGGGATACCCCACCATGTGCTCGATCTGCAGCAGACCTTCGACCGCAATGTTATCGAGCGCTTCGTGACCGCCTACCAGGAGGGGTTGACGCCCAACCCGTGCATCATCTGCAACCGCCATATTAAGTTTGGCGCGCTGCTCGATGCGGCGCTGGATATGGGCTGCGACTACATCGCCACGGGCCATTACGCCAAAACAAGCCAGGCATCCGACGGCACCTGGCAGCTGCATCGCGGAGAAGACCCCAAAAAGGACCAGAGTTACTTTTTGTATTCGCTTACGCAGGAACGCCTGGCACGCACGATCTTTCCGCTGGCCGGGCTGGACAAGGAGCGCGACGTTCGCCGCATTGCCGCCGAGCAGGGCTTCATAAACGCCAAGAAGGCCGAGAGCGAGGATATCTGCTTTATCGCGGATGGCGATTATGCGGGCTATATCGAGCGCCGCTGCGGACATGCCGCCGAGCCGGGCGATATTGTATGGCGCGACGGCAGCGTGGTCGGGCGCCACAACGGCGCGCTGCGCTACACCATCGGCCAGCGCAAGGGCCTGGGCGTCGCGATGGCGCATCCCGTGTATGTGACGGGCGTCGACGCCGCCAACAACACCGTGCATCTTGGCGAGGCCGAGGACCTGACGGCCACAGCGCTCACGGCCAACGACTGGATCTGGAGCGCGCCGGCAGAGCGCATGGAAGCTGAGCTCAATGCCGGCGGCATTCGCGTGGGCGCCAAGTACCGCTACCGCCAAAAGGACCAGGCAGCGACCCTTACACGTGGCGCCAACGGACAAATGCTGCTAACTTTTGACGAGCCGCAGCGCGCCATCGCCCCCGGCCAAGCCGTTGTAGTCTACCGCGGCGACATCGTCCTGGGCGGCGGCACGGTGACCGGCGTACTTAAGTAGCCGCGGGTTTATCGCTGCACGTGTCGAAGTACCTCAACAGCGGCACTAACCTCGATTACGCGACGCTCCAGGCCGCGGCGAATGGACTCGAGTCGACCCTCCGCCGTCGCCCATTCGCTCTGCGAAAGAATCTCAATCGCTTCATCAACAAATCCGTCGAGTCGCGATGCGTCGAACCAATCGAGTGAGTCCGCAAGCGCCAGCTGGACGGAAGGGTCGGGCCCAAACGGCTTAGCGGAAAACCCAAACTCCCCAGCTGCGAGCACGGCAGTTGGTACGTTGTACCACAGGCAGTTGCCGCTATCGAACAGCGGAGCAGGTTTTATCTCCAGGGTGTCGACATTACGGATGATGCCGAAGTTTCGCCAATGGCGGTCGCTGTTGGCCAAAAGGGCATCGCAGACAATCATCTGCGACATAGACCTTCTCACAGCGGCCTCATCGGCACTATGCTTGCCAAGGTAGCGACAGTATCGATCGTATGTCGAGTTTCCCCGCTGGCTACCAAGTGCGCCCTTAACGTAAACAGCCGGAACGTATTCCTCGCGGCCATCAAGAAAGTCGTCGCACAGACACACAGGGCCATCGAACATCCGCTCAACCGTATAAGGAACAAACTCGCCCTCCGACAGCAAGCGACGATGAAGAGCCGTTGCGACCGCCTCGTTAAAGGGACGTTGATCGTCCATCCCGCACCCTTTAGCCAAAACGCGAATGTTGTTTCGGATCATCCACGATTTAGGAAGCTCGCCCTCGGATGTGTTGTCGGGATTTTTAAGACCGATGCCTTCCAACCAACCCGAACGCTCTTCGGGCGCCGATCGCTCAAATTCATTCTCAAAGTAATTGATGTTTTGCCATTTGAGTTCGTCGCAATCGGCCGGCCGCAGCCAATAACAATCCGAAAGCGATAGGCCCAGGCACCGAATCGGAACCTCGATACCACTGGCAATTCCCAGTTCACGATAGCGCGAGACGAGTCCGGGACGGACGTCAGGAACCGACCGATGGCCCCACCACACGTTGAGCTCCCGTTTATTCACCGTTGGAGAAGAGCTCAAGCACGTGCCAAACGGCATCCTCTGCGCATCAAGTACCTCGGCGATTTCGAAGGAAAACTCGCGCGTCGGATCAAACGAAACGCGTGCGACCTCGTAATCGGCGGACATCAACGTAAACTTGCGCCCCACATCGGCCGCAGGACGGCGTCCACGTTTGCGGACCTTTTGATAAGCAACCGCAGAATCATACTCAATCATCTTCCGTCCGCCCACAATATCGCACGCGAGCGTTCCCGACGCGGCAAGTTGAGATATGCGAGCTTTCGTAACGCCCAACAGGCGGGCAGCATCACCCATAGACAAGTACTCAGATGTATCCATACGCCACGTCACCTCGTTAAGTATTCTAAACGTAAAGTTAATTAGTTATATACAGCATAATACTAAACAGACTGAAGCGAAAAAAGGCCCGAGCAATCGGGCCTTAGAGCAATTGGTCAGCCGAGTCGCAAGCCGCTCCCCTAGCGCTGAACGTAGGCGCGAACCAGTTCAAAGGTGTTGCGCACGCCGTCGATGTGGCTGCGCTCGTAGTTGTGGCTCGCGTACACACCGGGGCCGATCAGACCATGGCGGATGTCGTAGCCGGCAGAAAGCGTGGCCTCAACGTCCGAGCCGTAATGCGGGTACACGTCGATGGCGTAATCGAGCTCGAGCTCGCGCGCGATGTTGGACAGCGTGGTCACCAGGTCGTAGTTGTAGGGGCCACCCGAATCCTTAGCGCAAATCGAAACCATGCGCTCGGTGCAGCCCAGGTCGTCACCTACGCAGCCCATGTCCACGCTGATCATCTCGCGCGTGTCAGCCGGCACAAAGGCACCGCCGTGGCCGACCTCCTCGTACACCGTAAAGAGCAGCGAAACCTTGCGCGAAAGGGTCACCTCGCCGTCAGCAACGGCACGGGCCAGACCCAGCAGAATCGACGCCGACAGCTTGTCATCCAGGAAGCGGCTCTTAATGTAGCCGCTCTCCGTCACCGTGGTACGCGGATCCATAGCGATGATGTCGCCAGTCTGAATACCCAGCTCGAGCACATCGTCCTTGCTGTCGACGTTCTCGTCGAGCAGGATCTCCATGTTCTTCTCGATGGTCTTGACCGGCTCGTCGGCCACGTGCGCCGAAGGCTCGGTATTGAGGACCACACCCGTGTACACATTGCCGTCACGCGTGTAGACGGTGCAGTTCTCGCCATCGGCCGTAGACCACTGGTGCCCACCAAGCGTCGTGGGACGCAGGCGACCATTGTCCTTAATGGAACGCACCATGGCGCCCAGGGTATCGACATGGCTCGCCAACACGAGCGGCTCGCCCTCGCCGCCAAGCTCAACCAGCACATTGCCCTTGTTAGAACGCTCGGGGCCAAAGCCCATATCGCGCAACGTTTCCATCAGATAATCAGTCGCCGCACGGGTATAGCCGGTAGGTGAAGCAATCGAGGTAAGCGCCTTCAGCTGGTCAGTAATATAGGAGAGCGTCTCCTCTAGAGAAGCATCAATATTAGAAGTCATATGCATCCTTCCAAGTAAAACTAAGACCGAGTCCCGATTTTAACCGTTCTGCACGCGCAATGCCCCAGGAGCCGAGCCGACTCCAGACGTCCCCGCACCGGTTTTGTGCACGTGCACGGTTTACAATCCCAATCTTGCATAAATCCTATCGGTATCTGCATAGAAATGAGGTATCTTTTTGCTTCGTCTCAGGGTGCCCCACCTTGGGCCGTGCAAAAAACGGAGTATTCAGCACCGTGGGCCCAACGGCCCCATCGCGAACGACAAAACGACGCGGTTACAGCAGTGTTGCAGGTCGTCGCGAAGCAAAAACTCAGTAACAACCCCCTCCACTCATCGATAGCCCGCTCACAATGGCTGTCGATGGCGCCTGCGGGCCGCTACGGCCCATTCACAACGTTATGCATTTTTCAGAGCTTGCTGAATACTCCCAAAAATGCACGCTGAGAAGTGCACCACCTATCCGCAGCGGGCGGTATGCCTTGGCTTTATCCATCTCGGGGCATCGACGCAGCACAAAAAGCCCCGCCGCGCGTAGCGCGGCGGGGCCAGCGGCAGGTCAAAAGACCATACACCTACAGGCGAAAGACCACCAAACTAGGCTAGGCAGCCGGGCAGATCTTCTTGAAGAGCTCGATGACGTCGTCGAGCGTCGCCTCGCGCGGGTTACCCGGGAAGCAAGCGTCGGCCATGGCGTCCTTGGCCAGGACCTCGATCTCGTCGGCCTTCATGGCCTCGCAGACGTGCGGGATATTCACGTCGGCGGAAAGCTGCTTGACGGCGGCGATAGCGGCGTCGGCAGCCTCGTCGGTGCTCATGCCCGTGGTGTCAACGCCCATGGCAACGGCGACCTTGGCCAGGCGCTCGGCGCAAACCGGCTTGTTGAACTCCATGGCGATCGGCAGCAGCATGGCGCAGGCGACGCCGTGCGGGGTGTCGTAATGAGCGGACAGGGTGTGAGCCATTGCATGGTCGATACCCAGGCCGACATTGGAGAAGCCCATGCCGGCGACATACTGGCCAAGGGCCATGCCCTCACGGCCGGAGCCGGGCTGGCCGGACTTGGCCTCGGCGACAGAGTCGCGCAGGTTCTCGCTGATCAGCTTAATAGCCTCAAAGTGGAACATGTCGGAGAGCTCCCAAGCGCCCTTGGTGGTATAGCCCTCGATGGCGTGGGTCAGAGCGTCCATGCCGGTGGAGGCGGTCAGGCCGGCGGGCATGGAAGCCATCATGTCGGGGTCGACGACGGCGACCTCGGGGGCGTCGTTGGTGTCGACGCACACGAACTTGCGGACCTTCTCGGGGTCGGTGATGACGTAGTTGATGGTCACCTCGGCGGCAGTACCGGCGGTCGTCGGCACGGCGATGGTGAACACGGCGTGGTTCTTGGTCGGAGCAACGCCCTCGAGGCTACGGACATCGGCGAACTCGGGGTTGTTGATGATGATGCCGATGGCCTTGGCGGTATCCATGGAGGAGCCGCCACCGATGGTCACGATAGCGTCAGCTTCGGCGGCCTTGAAGGCCTCGACGCCGTCCTTGACGTTCTGGATGGTAGGGTTGGGCTTGATCTCGGAGTAGAGGCTCCAAGCGATGCCGGCGGCGTCGAGCTCGTCGGTCACCTTAGCGGTAACGCCAAACTTGACCAGATCGGGGTCGGAGCAGACGAAGATCTTCTTGTAGCCGCGACGCTGCAGCTCGCCGGGGATCTCCTTGATGGCGCCGGAACCATGATAAGAAATGGTGTTGAGAACGAAACGATTAGCCATTGATAGCCTCCCATCGTGTGCGGGGCACCCATTACGCCCCACGCTATGAGTCCCATCCTAACGCTTTTGAAACGAAAAGCACGTGAGAACATCAAAAGTGTTAAAGCGTTTCAACAGATGATGAAAAATAATGCGGCGAAGGGACAGCCCCTTTGCCGCATTCGGTTACTTTCGGCAGCCCTCTTTCCAAGCTTCGGCCGCAACCTTCCAGCGTAAGCGCAAGTCGCGCTCGCGGTCGATAAACATGATGGCAAACGCGACAAACAGCAGCAAGCTCGCCACGACGATGGCATGCAGGCCCATGCGCTCAATGCACCAGTTGCCCAACACGGCGCCAAACACAAAGGTAAAGATCACGCCAAAGTACAGCAGGCCGTTTTCCAAAAAGCCGCGCCTGTGGGTGATGATGTAATCGTCCACGTTTTGCAGCGCGTTGCGCAAGTTGCCGATGCACATGGTCGTAGCGATGCCGTGACCGTGAATCTTGCGGAAGCTCTCGACCTGCATGCCGCAGGCAAACGAGGTGAGGCAGTTGGCGAGCAGGTTGAAATTGCCGCCCGGGATAAAGCTCACTCCCAACAAGATAACGGCTTCAAAAAACACCGTCACCTGACGCCAGTGGATCACGCTGCCAAAACGCTCGTGTACCAGGTCGGCAAGCATAATGCCCACGGCAAACGAAACCACAGGGAAGAAGTAGCGCCCCGCAAGTGCCCAATTGCCCTCTGAGATGCTCACGCCCACCAGCAAGATGTTGCCCGTCTGCGCGTTGGCGAAAACATGATCGCGCCCAATGTACGAATAGACGTCCATAAAGCCACCGGCGAGCGCCAAGATGATGCCCAGCTCGATGGACTCCGATATCTGTTTGGCACGCTGCATCGTCGTGCATCCTCCTTGTTGACGACCCTCTCGTGCGTTGGCGGAAACATAACCGCCGTTCATACTGTAACCCATTGACAACATGGCGTGCGCGCGAGACGGGTTCTCCAACGCGCAGATACACAGTCTGGAAACAAACGACTGGCTCAGCGACGTTCTCACTCACCAGCTCATGTACTCCCCCAGTCTTTTTAACCCCATTACAGTTTGAGTCGTCCGAAAGGGCGGCTCTTTTCCGTTGCACGGTTATA
>CABVAC010000015.1 GCA_902496275.1 uncultured Collinsella sp.
TCCTGCTTTCTGCGGCAAGGGAAGCGGCCCCTTACACCAACATTCGGCACGCGATCCTCAAGTGGCGGTTGAGTCAATTTCAGCCGACTTAAAATCGCCAATTCATCTGCTGAGTATTCACGCTGATCACCGGCGCTTTCGCATGGGCTCGCGTCCTTCTTGCGGTGATGAGCGGCTGGCGCCACACGCTAGAGACCCCGGCCCTGTACCTATCGCGTATGTTCACCTCACCCATCTCGATCCGTATAGCGTTGTGCGCTGTGTCACCAACGGCGAGTTCGGCAACGGCGACGCCCGTAAACAGAAGCTCGGCAGCTCTTACTCGACGGTGCGGAAGCACGTGAACGAGATCCTGGTATGACGCGTGAGCGGCTGCAACAAGAGCTGACATGGGGCGTGGCAACGCTGCTGGTCGTGTTCCTTTGTCTAGTTCTGCTGCCCTTCGTTCTAATGGCTCTCTTCCATGAGACCGCGTAGGCGCAACTTCCGTGAGGTGCCCGGTGCGATGATCTCGAGCGTGTTGCTGAGCACGGTGAGCGTGCTGAACATCTTGTGTTTGCTGACCTCGTGGAGCTCTTGCCAGTCGGTCCCACGCCTTGTCCGGGGTCGTGCCCACGCGGTATGTGTCGTCGGGCTGCCTGTAGGCGTAGAGGTGGCCGCTGAAGCGGTAGTATCCCACACACATGAGTTTGCCGAAGAGTTCTTCTCGATCTACCATGAGGCTGCGCGAGATCAGCGGGTCCGCCTGCTCATTGTAGGAGAGAAATGCCCTCCCGTACTTCATCTCGGCTCCTAGAACTTGCAGAAAAAGACCCGCCAGTGTGCATGCTAAGCAGAGACCGGGCGGGTTTACTGTCTGCGCCGTAACACGTCTCCTCGGCTTTGGCTACTGTTATTCAAGTCTTCCGGCGTATGAAGATTATGAAAAGCAGGCGTTATATTCGGTTTCGGTTGTAAACTTCAAAACTTGTTGTGTATTAAAAAGTGTATCTTTTGCGAGCCGGCTGCATGCCAGCCTTTGCGAGAGGCGGTGGGGGAGGATGCAAGATGCCGGTTGCGGGTCGTATCAGCTCAGTTCATGGGCCATGAAGGACGCAACGCGTGGATAAATACCCTCTTTACTTTAATTTCCGTCATTGGAGCCTAAACCATTGAACATGGGCGTACATGGGTGGCTTTCCGTGGCGAAACGAGCCCTTAGTTTGATATGCCTGATCTCTCTATAGTTATCCCCGTCTACAACAACGAGGAGGATTACCTGCGCTCTTGTTTCGCCTCCATCGAGGCATGCGTTCGCACCGGTATCTCCCTGGAGACCATTGTCGTCGACGACGGATCGGACCCCTCTTACGGTGCAAGGCTCTCTGATATTCTTGCAGAATACGATATTCGAGCAAGCCTCCATCGCAAAGTTAATGGTGGACAGAATTCCGCTCGGGCTCTTGGTGCTGAACTTGCGACGGGCGAGTATCTTTTTTTCGTGGACTCGGATGACCGGCTTGTTCCGAGCGAGCTTGCCCGTGTTGTCGAGGCTGCCCTGGACTTGCGTCCTAAGATTCTTTGCTTCAATTACGACATTGTGGCGCCTGATGGCTCACTGCTATCACATTGCTGTCTCTGGCGGGGCGGGTGCCTGAAGAGTGAGTCAATTGCCGGTAATATACTGGAAAGTGTCTCACTCTTCCGGCAATACAATTGCCGGAAGAGCTTTATCGAGTCGGGCATACGCCTCGTCGAGGGGCCACGAATCGGCGAGGATATGGCTTCGGCTGTCGCCCTTCTACTTGCAATAGGCGAGGTATCTTCCATTGGTGCGACGCCATACCTCTATGTACAACGGCCTACAAGTACGCTAAATGAAGTGCCTGAGGAGAGGGTGCTCGACATCATCAAATCGGCCGATGGCATGCTGGCCCAGATAGCACCTGATAAGCGCAAACGCTACGCCGATGAGCTAGAAGCGCTCTGCATCCTCCATGTTCTGTTCTGGGGAGGAGTACGTTCCGCTAAGGTCTGTGAGAATTCCGATACGTATAGGCCCGAGTTCTTTAGATGGATGGACGGGAACTTTCCAGCATGGCGGGATAACCCGTACATGGGTGAGTTTGCGAGCCGTTACGGAATGGAATTCCGCCTTGTCACCATGGGTTACTGGCGTGCCTACGTTGTTCTCTACAAAGCTAAGAGCGTATTGAAGCGTTTGGTAAGAAAGGGCGTAATGAGGGGTGTTTTCCATGTCTAGGAGTATATTCTCAGGTATTTCCAATGCGAGCCCAGCGATGCGGCGTAAGCAGGGTATTGTCATTTCGTATGCTTACACGCTCACGCAAATCGTCGTTAACTTTCTCTACATCCCGCTCCTGCTATCCACCATCGGACAGGACGAATACGGTCTCTACCAGACCGTTGGTCCCATCATGGCTTACGTGGTGTCCATCAATAGCGTCCTTTCGGCAGGTGTTGGACGCTACTACAGCATGTATAAGGCCGATGGCGACAAACGTATGATGGAAAATACGCTTGCCATTGCCAAACGACTTTACTGGGGGCTTTCTGTCCTGGCCGTGCTTGTGGTCGCGGCGATAATCCCGGTCTTCAGAGCCGTATATGCCGGGTCCTTCACTCCTGAACAGGTGAATGAGTGCTGCGTAATGCTTTGCGTCCTCGCGGCAAACACGGTCGTTACCTTCAACAACACCATCAATATTGCCGCCATCAACTCCAACGAACGCTTCGTCTTCCTCAAGGGTTCGCAACTTTTGACCTTGATCGTGCAGCCTGTGCTGATTCTCGTTCTCGGTCAGGCATTTCCAAATGCGCTCGTCATCACCACCGTCATCCTTACCATGAACATTCTTTGCGCGACCATGCAGCGCGTGTTCGCGCAGGGATTCCTCCATGTGAGTTACAGGTACCACGGTTGGGATGGGCAGCTGGTGCGGAGGCTTTTGGGCTTCTCTGTTGCCATTGTCATGGTAACGGTTGCCGACCAGGTCTTCTGGTCTTCGGGCAAACTCATCGTGGCATATTTCTATGGTTCTGCCCCGGTTGCTATCTACGCCGTAGGTGCGCAGGTTTACACAGCCTACCTGCAGGCCGGCAATGCCGTGTCCGGCGTTTTCTTCCAGCGTGTCTCGGAGCTCTACCACCGTGACCGCGACAATGCAGCCATCTCGGTTCTTTTCGCAAAGGTCGGACGTATCACGTTCCTGATGTGTTCGATCATCCTCGGCGGCTTCATCGTGCTTGGTCCTGACTTCATCGTGCTTTGGGCGGGTGATGCATACGGGGAGGCTTTTTGGATTGCCCTTGCCGTCATGCTGCCCCTCACCGTTGACCTTACTCAGAACCTTGGGTTAACGATTCTGCAGGTCGAGAACAAGTATTACTTCAGGGGCATCATATATCTTGCCCTCTCTGTGGTGAACATCGCCGGATCTATCCTGCTCGCGCCGAGGTTCGGCATCGTTGCCGTAGCGGTTTGCAGCGGCGTGTGTATGTTTGTAGGCAATGGGTTGGTCATGAATTGGTATTACGCAAAGCGCGCCGGGCTGGACATCGCCATGTTTTGGCGCGAAATCGCTGCATTGGCGTTTCCATGGGCTGCTGCCACAGCGGTTTCTGGAGCGGCGTACTGGCTTTTTCCAATGGGTCACGGCAGCGTTTGGCTTTTCTTGCTTGGGGGCGTGGTGTACCTCTTCTCGCTTGCGTTCTTCGTTGGCAAGTGGGGCCTCAACGGCTACGAACGGGGCATCGTGCGAGGATTTGCGGCCAAGGTACCAGGGCTGCGAGGATTTGCGAAATGAGACGCTAGTCTTTGTTTTCAGTTCGGGTCGTGGAATATGCCTAGAGGGAATATGCAAGGTACCATTTCTCCTGTGGCCATTTGCGGAGAAGAGGACGTAAGCTATTTCGAATCTTGAGCAATCAACGGAGCGGAGGTGGGTAACCATCCCCGCTCTTTTTGTCAGGGGCTGTAATTAATCGTTTAGGCCTGATTTTGCCGTCTGTGGTAAAACGACATGCTATCAAAGAATCAAGCATTGATTAGTCCGCCTTAAGGTGGCGAACGACTACAGGACCCGTGCAGCGATTCGATTCGCTGCACGGGCGCGTTGCGTTTTGGGGCTCTCTCGCGTGCCTTTGCCGGCTCAGGCTCCGGCTGCGCGGCGGCAATCGCCCTCACCAGCGCCTCGGCGACCTCGCGTTTGAAGTCCATGTTCACGTGAGTGTAGATATTCATGGCGACGGCGCAGGTGGCATGTCCCGCGAGAACCTGCGTGGCCTTGGGATGCGCTCCCACCCACGCGAGCGCGGTAAGGTAGGAATCGAGAAGCTCGTGGAAGCAGTAGCCTTCGGCGTCCAGGCCCGCTCGGTCGCGCCGTCACCACTTCTTCAGCATGTCGGGGCTCAGACGGCTCCATGGCGGTGACCGCCATGGAGCCGTCTTGTACACGAGGTTGACCTCGTTGTAGTCGTTGCGGACGTAGGTGCCACTGACCAGGCTGCAGAAGAGCGTGTCGCCCTCGCGCTTGGCAGCGTACATGTCTGCGAGAATCCGGGACGTCATGGACAAGTGAAGTTTCCGTACCACTCTCTGGCAGCGTGACCGCGGGAAACTTGATGGTATTAAACGACGATTAAAGAGACTTGTTGGAAGGCGTGCCTTGATGGCCAAGGATCTATACCTCCAAACTCTTCATGGGCTTGCGATGCCTGTTCATCGCGGGCGCGAAGTACTGCGAGCCGGGCGCGTCGGGTCCCGGTTGGGCCTGGACCGATATCGGCCATCTGGAGCTTGACGGCTACGCGGGCGAAGCCATCGGTGCCGAAGGCGACCTGGTGCTGACGATTGCCGGGCAAAACTCCGTGACGGAGTCGCATGCGCCCGATGCGGACATCACGCTGTGCGGCATTGAGGTGTGGGGCAACCTGACGCTTCGCGGCACCGGCACCCTGACGGCCACGGGCTCGCAGTGCGGGATCCACGTCTCGCAGGCACTCGTGGTGAACGGCTGCACCGTCGATGCCTGGGCGGACGGGGCCGATATTACGGATGAGGCAGTTGCCGGCGTGATGGCAGGCGACATGGCCGTGCGCGGCGGCGGACGCGTCGTTGCCGCGGGCGCCGGGTCCGGAATGGGCGTGCGAGCCTACGGCGTGTATCTGCAGGATGCGGGCCTTGGCGATGGTGCGGCCGGCTGTCGGCTTTCCGTCGACGCCTCGTGGCTTGATGCGACCGGTGACGACGGCGGCGTTGCTTGTCTGGGTGGGTCGCTTGTGTCCGCGCGCTTTGCGTCGCCTGCTGGCGGGACCTTTGGTGCTGGTAGCGTGGTGGATACCTCCGGTGCTGTGGCACCGCATGTGGTAGTTGAGCCCGATGTGGCCACGCCGTCAACGGGGGAGACCGATGCGGGCGAGGTACCGGGTGATAGCACGGACAAGTCTCCCGCCGATGCTACCCCCGCTGCCGGAGAGCCCACCACAGGGCCCACGGCAAATCCCGCACTGAAACCCGCGGCCACAACAACCAAGACAACAACGACTGCAACCAAGACCACAGTGTCCACGCCGTCCAAGTCCAAGTCCGCCACCGCGACCACTGTGGTACTCCCCAAGACCGGCGACACCAACTGGATCGCCGCTTCCGTGACGCTTTTCCTCCTTGGTATAGTACTTCTAGCTGCCGTATGTCGCTGCTTAGGCCCCGTTTAAGCGAGACCATGGGAGAAATAAATGCAGCCATTGCAGAAGTCTTTAGCCTTCTACTAAATCAACTTATTAGAGATTGGTGCCGTATCAGCTATCGCTGCGACGGCACTATTTTGTTCAGCTCGACCGCCTCTCGATCTATTACCGATGTTGAGCCTTACACCCCATCCGCCAGAGCGATAAGATAATTGCAATCCAAATGCTGCCGTTTATAAAGCTTCTTGTTCCATTAAAGGATTGATATATGTCTAGTGAAGCCAAAGTTGAGGTTGAAGATGTAGCCTCGTATATCAAATACATCAACGGACTTTCACCAACAATAAATGGTGACGCCAAGACATATGAATCTACATTTGTTTTCCGAGGA
The DNA here is from genome assembly GCA_902496275.1 of uncultured Collinsella sp. Classification (GTDB taxonomy): domain Bacteria; phylum Actinomycetota; class Coriobacteriia; order Coriobacteriales; family Coriobacteriaceae; genus Collinsella. The sequence goes on from CABVAC010000015.1 coordinate 6,080, forward strand.
CAAGGATCGACTAAGTTTGATCTTGTTCCGTCAATCGGAAGAGACAGCTATTGGCGTAAACCGGGATCGAACACCATTTCCCCTATCACAGGCAGCCTTACGCACGAGGCGGATATTATTGAAACTGCCTGCCGCATATTGCCAAATGTCTTCAAGCGAGATTTGCTTCCGATTGATCTTTTAGCCTGCCTCCAGCACTACGGAGTCCCTACCAGGCTATTAGATGTAACTTCAAACGCACTTGCCGCCCTCTATTTCGCCTGCGGCAATCCTGATGACGTGGGCGAAGTATTTATCTTTAGGCGACCGGGAGGGGATAAGCAGGAATATCCCATCTGCCAGGCAATTGCGGACTCTTGGCATCTGTTTATGAACTCAAAGCTTCTGTCTCGTTTTGCCTCACTTGCAATATCAAGACCATACTTTGACTATCAACGTGATCTAGTGCTTTCAATTTACCCTGAGCCAACTGATCAGGCAAAATGGTTTAAGAAGTGCTGCGAAGATACATTATTTGTCTACGGAACTAGATATCTTGATAGACAAGCCGCTCAGTCCGGCCAATATATTCTTTTCCCAAATGACATTCGTGGTAAGGATTCTTCTTTGTCGTTTGATGACTTAATAAGTCCACTGCCCAAAGACAGTCCCGTGATAGCCGGTCGTTGCATAGTGCCATCTGATAGAAAAGCATCAATACTGAACGAGTTGAGTAAACTTGGCATTACCGAAGCTTCGCTCTTTCCCGACAGCATTGAGAAGAGATGCGCCGGCATAGTGAGTGAGATTAAGAGACACCGTCACTGAAGATTGCTCTTAATATCAGCGTAGAGAATTATGCTTCAGGCATTATGTCATACGTACTTATAAGGTTCATTGCCTAAAATCTCAATTTAAAACCGATATTTGTTCAAAGCTAACAAATATCGGTTATAAAACTATATAATTGTTCTTGTTATTTAAGGATGTCTGTGAATAATCGATATATTTGAGAAGGATTCTAAAGATGATCCTCAATTTTTCATTTAAGAACTTTCAGAGCTTTCGAGATACTCAGCAGTTCTCATTTGAACCGATTTCGAGCAAAAAGAAACTTGGGCCCGTGCGAGTGGCTGCGGTTTACGGCGCAAACGCGTCAGGCAAATCAAATTTCCTAAATGCTCTTTACTTTGTCTCTTACTTTGTTCGTACAGGTTATGCGACAGGCGATGCGAATTCTCAAATACCCATCGTCCCCTTTTTACTTGACTCGGAGTCACGATCAAATGGCACAGAATTCTCGATAGATTATATCGCCAGCAATTTGAAGTATGAGTTCTCATTTGGTGTAAACAAAAATGAGGTTACTTATGAGAACCTCACCGTATACCGATCGAAACAACCGTCGCTCCTCTATGACCGCTCTTCGGTAAACGGGGAACAGTCGATTAAATTTGGTAGCACGTTTACAGGCGCCAAAAAACAACTTTGGGATATTACGCGCAATAATTCTCTGTTCTTATCTGCCGCCGCGGCGGCTGGTAGTGATGTAATTCAACCCGCATTCGCAGCTCTTGCCAATGACATCAACCTCTATGATGCAACGCATTATCTTGCAGAGCTCGCAACCATTAAAAAGCTGTTTATCAACGATGACTCACAAGCTCAGATGCTATCTCAGCTCATTAAATATGCTGACATTGGAATTGACGGCATGGATGTCCGTCAATCGGAAGGCGTCATGGGCTTAAAAGACTCACTCATTGGACTCGAAGAGATTCCGGAAGTGGCACGTAATAAAATTGCAGAAGACTTTAAATTGTCGTTCGCTTATGACCTGTTCTTCCACCACAAAGGCTCGGGAGATGGCTTTTGGCTGGACTCCGCCCATGAATCGGAGGGTACAAAAGCTGCGCTAGCGTTTTTCTCGGTAGCCTTGCGTTCTTTAAGCAGTGGGGCCACAACGGTAATTGACGAGCTTGATTCGAGCCTTCATCCCACGCTGTTGCGCGACTTTGTCTCACTGTTTGCCGATCCCAGCACTAATCCAGGGGGTGCGCAGCTAATCTTCTCGACCCATGATGTCACCTTGATGACGCGCACGAGTCCCATGGAAGAGGTGCTTGAACGAGATCAGGTTTGGTTTGTAGAAAAGGACTCTGAAGGTGCTTCGCAATTGATTGCTGCTATGGAATATTCCCCTCGCGCAAATGAGAATCTGGGGCGCAATTATTTGAACGGAGTCTACGTGCCGCTGCCCAACCCAAGTTTTCATCAACTTGTAGCCCAACTCATGAAGGAAGGCGCTGACATAGATGGCTAAAACAGAAAGGAGGGGGCTTGCTCGCGGCCGCAAAAAGCAGACAAGAGCCAAGCGAAAGCGCCACCTAATTGTGTCCAATGGAAAGGTGACCGAAACCGAATATTTTAACTTCCTTATTACTGAAATGGACGTTCGCGGAAGCGTGCTGTATCGGCATATTGACGGAGACCCTTTGAAGGTGGCTAAGCAGCTTTCGCGAGAGCTCGATTCAGATAAAAAGGCCGTTAAAGCAGGCGAAATCGAAGCATTGAGTTCCGCATGTATCGTGGTCGATTCAGATGAGTTCAGAAACCTAGCCGCAGCAGAACGAGAAGCAAAGACAAAAGGAGTTAGGCTCGCGATCTCCAATCCATGCTTTGAAGTATGGCTTATCGATCATGTCTCACCATGCCCGGAAACTTTTGCATCGACGCCACAATGTGAGAAAAGAGCGCGCGACCTTGGCGTTCTAAAATCTACTGACCCCAACAGGTCCTCCGCGTCAAAGTTCAAGTCGGTAAATCTCGAAATAATTGACGGCAACAAGGGCCAGGCTTTGACCAATGCCGCAAAGCACAATACGGATGATAAACGTCGTGCAAGAGAAATGAATCCGGACAACGTTGCCGCCTATCAAGTATGGACAGACTTGCCTGATCTTGTAGATGACGTATTTGGGTCGGGTAACTAGTGTGATTCAACCCGCGTTAGGGGCAGTCTTTTAACTCAAAAAGTTGTAAACGAGGTAGCAATGCTTTGGAGCTATGTTCAGCTAGATGACGGCACTGGTCGAGCTGCACAAGAAGATCATTCAATAGCGGACGAGGCAAATTCAACATTACCGATTTCGCTCAACGACTCTATGTCAATCGACCATGCAGTTGAGTTAACCATTACGGGCATGCCCAACGCGCTCAGGCTCTTGGAGAACTCATGATGGCGGCTACGCGGCGGAGCGCTCGTCCGTTCGCGCCGCTCGTGCTCGATGATGCCAGTTCGCTCGAAGCCATAGCCGGCGCCGTCATGCGCCTTCACAGTGCGCTGCTAACAATCGGACGCTGCTATACCACCGTTGCCGCGGACGACAGGGCTACGCTCGAGCTAGGACGCATCGAGTCCGTGCTTGCGGGCGCGTTCTGCACGATATTCGGCCAATCGCCAGCCGATCGTTTCACGGACATCTTTGACCAGGTCGCCTACGTGGCCGAGCACATGGTCAAGGACCACATCTTCGAGGACGGCAACAAACGCACCAGCCTTATCTTTGCGTTGTCCGTCCTAAGGTTCGCCGGCACTCCGGTCGTGCTGTCCGACAGCCCCGAACCCAAAGACAACCAGTACTACGCCTGGATCCAGGACCTCGTTGCCAGACGCCGCACGCTCGACGATCTAGCCAACGAGCTGAGGTGCCATTGCATCGTGAGCTCCGACGACGCTTCGCACGTATAAAATCAAAGCGTCCCACACGCCGGTTTTCAATTGATTGGACGCCACATGGAGATCCCCAACACCCTGTGCAGCAATGTATACGACTTTGCGTTTTGCCCCGAGCCCTGCTACGACCGCCTAGTCGACCTCGCCGATCCCGAGGACTGGGGTCCCGGCAACCGCATTCTCAAAAACTACCTGTCGTTTTCGTTTAGCCGCGCGGTGTTCCTGACCGAGCGCGACGTGGACCAGACCGCGCCTTCCAACCTGCCGTTGGTGTTCGACGACGATCGCTGCCTATTCAACACCGGCCTGTACACGCGCCGCTACGAGACCATCTACGGCCTGTTTGAGCCCAATACCAAGCCAGACGCGCGCCAGCGCTGGTTTTTGAAGGGCTTCTTTAAAGAAAGCGACCCCATGTTGGTCTCATTTGAGTACCTGCCGTGCCGTGTACGCTTTGCCGAGGACCCTTCCGAGCTAGTCTTTGACTACCGCCTTCCCATCCGCTCCAACATCGACCATATTCTGGGCGACGAGGAGAACCTGACGCGCATTCCCGCCAGCCTGATGGGGGAGGGCAACTCGCTGCTGCTGCGCCGTGCCTTTGAGGGAGCCGTCGTCGAGGCCGCCCGCCGCGCCGCAGCCAACTACACGCTCGCGGTGCCGCAGTTCTACGGCGCCCGGATCCAGCTGCTCTTGCCGCTGTGCCTGACCGGCGACAAGCCCGAACTGGCGCTGACCATCCAGCGCGAGGACGGCTTCTACGCAGCGCGCACCTGCCTCACGCTCGACATGGCCTACAACAACGCACGACTTATCTGCCGCCCCGAGACCTCGTGGATTAAACGATAAAGGGCGGTTTAACTGCGGGTTTGCCGATTGCTTTGGTTGCTTTGGCTTGGCTAGCACCCACGAATTTAAAATCGGGGGCAAAAAGTTCTTGGTAAACCAGGCGCGGCTATGATAGTATCTCTTTTGCCGAAAGGCGACGGGCGATTGGCTCAGGGGTAGAGCATATCCTTCACACGGATGGGGTCACAAGTTCGAATCTTGTATCGCCCACCATCTAAAGCACAGGTCAGAGGTGTTGTGCCTCTGACCTTTTTCTTTTTGACACCAAGGCCGACACCAAAATCGAATCGAAGTCGTATAAGGCGTCATTTTTTTCGCGCCCTTTTTGATGACGCCATTGCATGTTTTGTATAAAACACATCCGTATTTTCATTGAACTCCCCATGTGATTCGAGCGCAAATGTGGAGACAGGGACCGCATGCCCAGAGCGCCTTCCAGCGGATTTCTATCACACGACGGTTTTTCGGCAGAACTCGTCAAGCTTTTGGTCAGCGTTTGGTCAGCTTCCGGTACTTACCCGCATGATGCCCCGGTAGATAATCGTCCACGACCACAACCGCACGGTCTACGGCCGATACCAGGGGAGGCGCAAATGGACGAAATCGTCTGCGCAAACACCGCATTCCGCTATTGGCGCTGCCCACCGCAGGTGCGCGACCTCTACCCGCGCCTACCCAACTCCGAAGAAGGCTGGCGAGCTCTATCCCAAGCCCCTTTCGTAACCGACGTCCTCAAGACCCCAGTCATCACAGCAGCATCAACTCGAAGCAACCTACATTCCGAGACAAGACGGACCATCCGATGGAACAGCGCCTATACAGAGAAGGTCTCGATCGACACGGGCATGGGCTTTAGCGTCACAGACCCTCTTCATACGCTATTTACCATGACTCGAAGCGTTTCTTCATGCGACCTGGTTCTGGCCATGTACGAGCTCTGCGGATGGTTTTCGGTTTTTAAACCATCGCCCGCGGTCGACATGGCACTTGAGCAAGCAAAATCAGAAGAAGAGCAGTACACCACAGAAAGTCTTTTTGAACTAGATGAAACCCAAGACGAGGCCCCATGGAAGCGAGTCTATGCTCGGGCGAGCCAGAAGGACAGCGAGAATGATCAAAGTGGGCAGCAGAATGACGGATCCGGAAATAAAGCAAACGGAAAAGGCACATCGCTCTGGATGAGAAAGCCTCTTATTGAAATAGAAGAACTGTACAGATTTGCAGCGAAGGTTAAGGGCGAGATGTGGGGAAAACAATTCTACGAAGCCGCACGGCAGGTAATGGGTATTGCGGCATCCCCGCTAGAAGTTGCTGGAATCATGTTGCTAAGTCTTCCGAGGCGTACTGGCGGAGCGGAGTTTAAAAACATATACGTCAACGACTTAACACCGCTGTCGAATTCAGCTCGAAAAATCGCAGGTCAGAAAATCTGTTACGGCGATATCGTCATCGTAAACCCAATAATAATGAAAGCTGTGATTATCGAACTTCAGGGAGAGGTTATCCATGGTTCAGGCGCCGTGCTGGACCACGATGCCGCACGAATGACAGCATTACAAAGCATGGGATACGACGTATTTCTTGTAACCCATGACATGCTCAATGATCACGATCAGCTTGATGCCATCATTCACAGTGTGTGTGAGCGATTGGAGTTGCGCTACAAACCAAAAACCGAGGCGATGAGATGCGCTGAGACCAGATTGCGAGCCAACGTTCTGTGCAATTGGCTTGGTATTGGTAAGTAATAATGTTCAAGTGAGCATTATTACTACTTTATATGCTGCCAGTAATTAAGTGCCATTTTAAAACCACGCCGGTTTACTACGTTGGATTGGGGGTAGCTGAGCACACCGAATTCGTCGCTCGTAAAACCGCAGGTAGAATGCCTGCCCGTTTTGCGAATGTAGGCGTGTGGTCGGAAATCCGGGAATCCTCGTAGTAAACCGGTCCGTTTATGAAGCGACCAGCTGGCGCGAGCTGCGCACGGTTCAGTAAATTGACCCGAAGGCGCGGAGAGGGGCTCAGACGAAACCCTCCCGCGGAAGCACCGCGGATTGCTTTGTTCTGGCCGGCGGCACCTGGGGCGACATGCGCGCCCCGGGAAGGAGGGCGGCGGGCTTGCCGCTGCCCGCGGGGCGCGCCCCGCGGGCTATTTCGGGCATCGTGTGTCCCTTCGGCCCCGCGCCTTTCCACGCACCGTAAAATCTTTTCCAAAATTGTCCTTGCATCGGCGGGGGAGTTCCCGTATAGTACTTTCTCGCACGGGGGCGTAGCTCAGCTGGGAGAGCGCTTGACTGGCAGTCAAGAGGTCAGGGGTTCGATCCCCCTCGTCTCCACCCGAGCATTGAATGAGGCTCCAACGCAAGTTGGGGCCTTTTTTCATATCTATCGATTTACACCATGTGTTGACTGGGCAGCATCTTGGCGACATACCCATTGTTAATTACGAATATGAATGTTAATAACTTTACGTTTCTGGATAGCAAACCTAGTCTGCAGCGCCAATAACAAAGAGGCCGGGCGTAATGCCCGGCCTCGAAATACTCTGGTGGGCCCTCCGGGATTCGAACCCAGAACCCAGGGATTATGAGTCCCCTGCGCTAACCGTTGCGCCAAGAGCCCTTATGAACGGTGAATGCAATTCTAGCAAAGGCAACTCAGGCCTAATTTCTTCGCTTCACGTCGTGAAATACTACCATGCACGAGCAAGTCGCACAACGCAAGATCAAGTTCGATGCTAAACAACAGCTAATCTAGGCCCGTCGCAGATAAGAAGTGTTTTATAAAAAGTTAAGGCCTTAAAATCAGGGCTTCAAGACATTTCAGCGTGAAATCAACCTGATGCCATTTCAAAACCATGCTGGTTTACTACGACGGATTGGCGACCTTCAACCACCGCGTGTTCTCAGTTTGCAAAACCGCAGGTAGAGAGTCCGACGGTTACACGAAAAGGCGTGCGTGGTCGAACATTCAAGATACATCGTAGTAAACCGGCATAGTTCTGAGGCACAGATGAGGGACGGCTCGCAATCGGACCCGATAATGGGACTGGCGACGCATAGGAAATCCGGTTGCGCGGAGAGGGTCGCGTTCCGCGCGCCAAGTCGGCCGGCGTAGGGGCCGTGCGGGGGCCAGGCGCTCCGCAGGCTGGCCCGGCCCCGCGGGACTCCGGCGCCCGCCCCCCCCGGAAAGTTTTTCCAAAATTGTCCTTGCATCGCCGTCCGAGTTCCCGTATAGTACTTCTTCGCACGGGGGCGTAGCTCAGCTGGGAGAGCGCTTGACTGGCAGTCAAGAGGTCAGGGGTTCGATCCCCCTCGTCTCCACCCGAGCATTGAATGAGGCTCCAACGCAAGTTGGGGCCTTTTTTCATATAGGAACACAAGGTCAAAGGCGGCACCATGATCCTCCTGGTCGACAAGATCGAAAAAAGCTTCGGCGCACGCGTCCTCTTTAGCGGCGCGTCCTTCCAGATCAACCCCGGTGAGCGCTTCGCGCTCGTGGGCCCCAACGGCGCCGGCAAAACCACCATGCTCAAGATCATCATGGGCATCGACAGCCCCGACGCCGGCCAGGTCCAGTACGCCAAGGACTGCCAGGTGGGCTACCTAGAGCAGGAAACCAACCTGGAGCACAAAGACACCACCATCCTCGCCGAGGTCATGGCCGCTGCCAAGGAAATCCGCCGCATGGGCGAGCGCGCCAACGAGCTGCAGGCCCAGATCACCGAGCTCTCCGAACAAGGCAAGGACGTCGACGCGCTCCTCAACGAGTACGGCCAGGTCCAGGACCGCTTTGAGCACCTGGGCGGCTACGAGCTCGAGAGCAACGCGCGCAAAATCCTGTCCGGCCTGGGCTTTAAGGTCACCGATTTTGAGCGCCCGTGCTCCGAGTTCTCGGGCGGCTGGCAGATGCGCATCGCGCTTGCCAAGCTCTTCCTGCGCCACCCCGACCTGCTGCTTCTGGACGAGCCCACCAACCACCTGGACCTCGAAAGCGTCCAGTGGCTGCGCGGCTTTATCGCCAACTACGACGGCGCCGTCCTCATCGTCAGTCACGACCGTGCCTTCATGGACGCCTGCGTCGACCACGTCGCCGCTCTCGAAAACCGTCGCGTGACCACCTACACCGGCAACTACAGCAGCTACCTCAAGCAGCGCGAGGACAACCTGGAACAGATGCGCGCCAAGCGAGCCGCCCAGGAGCGTGACATCGCCCACATGCAGGTCTTCGTTGACAAATTCCGCTATAAGCCCACCAAGGCCGCCCAGGCGCAGGAGCGCATCCGTAAGATCGAGCAGATTAAAAAGGAACTTGTCATCCTGCCCGAGGGCCACAAGCACATCGACTTTAAGTTCCCTGACCCGCCGCGCTCCGGCGACATGGTCGTGGGCCTCGAGGGTGTATCCAAGTCCTACGGCGACAAGCACATCTACAGCGACATCGACCTCAAGCTCTACCGCGGCGAGCACGTGGCGCTCGTCGGCCCCAACGGCGCCGGCAAGTCCACGCTCATGAAGATCCTCGCCGGCCTGGAGCCGCCCACCACCGGCACCCGCGATCTGGGCACAAACGTGGGCGTAGCCTACTACGCCCAGCACGCACTCGAGGGCATGACCGAGTCCAATACCGTCCTGCAAGAGATCGACACCGTCACGCCCAAGTGGACCGTGCCACAGCAGCGCAGCCTGCTGGGCGCCTTCCTGTTTAGCGACAACGATTCCATCGAGAAGCAGGTCCGCGTCCTCTCCGGCGGCGAAAAGGCGCGTCTGGCACTGGCCAAGATGCTTGTGGCCCCCGAGGCACTCCTGTGCCTGGACGAGCCCACCAACCACCTGGACATCGACTCGGTGGACATGCTCGAGAACGCCCTGCAGAACTTCCCCGGCACCATCGTGCTGATCAGCCACGACGAGCACCTGGTACGCGCTGTGGCCAACCGCATCATCGACATCCGCGATGGCAAGGTCACGGTCTACGACGGCGACTACGACTACTACCTCTACAAGCGTGAGGACCTCGCGGCCCGCGCCGCCGCCGAGACAGCAGGGGAGAGCGTGCCTGTCGCGGCCAAGTCCGCAAAGGTTACCGCGGCCCAGCCCGATGCGCCCGCCGCCGCTTCCAAACCTGCCGAGGGTAAAAAGACCAAGGAGCAAAAGCGCGCCGAGGCCCAGGCCCGCGCTGCGCTCAACAAAAAGCTCAAGGGCGTGCGCAACCAGCTCAAGAAGATCGAGACAGAGCTCGACAAAAAGCGCGCCCGCTATGACGAGCTTATGGAATTGATGGCCAGCGAAGAGCTTTATGCCGATCAGGACAAGTTCAACGCCGCGCTGGGAGAATATAACGGCCTTAAGCAAGAGCTACCCAAGCTCGAGGACGAATGGCTGGAGCTTTCCACCCAGATCGAAGAGGAGACCGCGCGTGAACTCTCGTAAGGCCGCTGCCGTGGCGATGAGCATCATCGCCATCGCTTGTCGCATCTGCGGCATCTTTATGAGCGCGATGACCGTGCTGCTGTGCTTTAGCGGCCTCACCGCCAAACTGCAGATCGTTGGCTTTGTCGTTGAGCTTTCGCGCGCACTGCCAAGCGCCATCGCCGGCTACGGTGTCATCACGTCGCCCTTTGGTGGCGTGTTTCGCCTGGATTACGCCATCGTCGCGGTAATCTTGTTTGTGGCCGACTACCTGCTCACGCGCGCCTCGCGCCGCGTCCGCTAGGAGAGCGCCATGTCCAGCAGCTACATCATGAACCTGCTCGCCAGCGCCGTCGCCGTCATCGTTGGCATCGTCATTCACGAGAGCGCGCACGCCGCCGCGGCCTGGGCTCTCGGCGACAAAACGGCGCGCTCGCGCGGACGCGTATCGCTCAACCCGCTCAACCATATCGACCCGTTTGGCACCATCATCTTGCCGCTGCTCATGCTCGCCGCAGGCGGTCCCGTGTTCGCCTTCGCCAAGCCCGTGCCCGTCTATCTCAACAACCTTAAGCACCCCAAGCGCGACGAGGTCCTGGTGAGCGTGGCCGGCCCCGCGTCGAACATCGCACTCGCATGCCTCGCGGCCGCCCTCATGCACGCAACGTACGGCAATCTCTACGCCAGCATGTCCTTTGCCGTGGCGTCGCAGATCATGAACTTCGGCGCCACGTTTATCGTGGTCAACCTGTCGCTCGCGTTCTTTAACCTCATTCCGATTCCGCCGCTTGATGGCTCGTCGATCATCGTGCCCTTCCTCAAGGGCAAGGCACTCAACAACTATTACCGTCTGCAGCAATACGCTATGCCCATCCTCATCCTAGTGCTGTACCTGCTGCCCATGTGGACCGGCATCGATGTAATCGGCCGCTATTTCGACGTTACCGTGTATCCGCTCGCTGAGCAGATGCTCAACTTCGCAATCGCCGGCATCTAAGGTAAACTTACAGGTCGACCGTGCAAAACGGTCGCAACATGCACCCAAACCGCGCCGCGAAGGCGCCGTCAAAGGAGGTCGAAGATGTCGTATCGCGTGTCGACGCAGGTCTACAGCGGACCGTTCGACCTGCTGCTGCAGCTGGTAACCCGCCAAAAAGTAGATATCGGCGCCATCTCCATCAGCGAGGTGGCCGAGCAGTACCTTGCCGAGGCCGAGCGCATCGAGGCGCTGGACCTGGACGTAGCAAGCGACTTTTTGCTGGTCGCGGCAACCCTTTTGGACATCAAGGCCGCCTCTCTGGTGCCGCAGGAGGCCCCGCGCAAAGTCGATGACGACGATGACGAGTTCGACGAAGACCTCGAAGAACTCAGTGCGCTCGACGGCGACGCCTTGCGCGAGGTCCTGATCCAGCGCCTGATTGCCTACAAGCAGTTTAAAGGCGCGGCGGCAGCCCTCGGTGCCCGCATGCAGGCCGAAAGTCGCATGCACCCGCGTGTGGCCGGCCCCGACCCCGAGTTCCTAGGACTTATGCCCGACTACCTTGCCGGCATCACGCTGCGCGGTCTCGCCGTCATCTGTGCCGACCTGGACGGCAAGCGCCAGACCTTCCTGCTGGAGGCCGAGCATGTGGCGCCGCATCGCGTACCGCTCGACCTGACCGTGGCCTCAGTCGACCGCTTTACCATGACGCACCAAACCTGCACCTTCCGCGAGCTACTGGACGGCGATGCCACCACCGAGCAGCTCGTCGTCACCTTCCTAGCTATGCTTGAGCTCGCCAAGCGCGGCTCGCTCACGCTGAGCCAGGACGAGATCTTTGGAACCATCCGCATCAACCGCGTCGAGGGCGCCGAGGCATACGTTCCCGGCGAGGGCCCCGAACTCACCGAATAGGAGCCGCTAGTATGTCGAACCTTTCCACGCTGGAGGCAAACAGCCTCAAAGGCGCCCTCGAGGCGCTGCTGCTGGTGTCGAGCGACCCGGTGAGTGCGCCTGCGCTGGCCGGCGCACTGGATATCGCCCCCGGCGAGTGCGCGTCACTGCTCGCCGAGCTCAAGGTTGAGTACGAGGAGGCCAACCGCGGCTTTCAGCTGCGCGAGGTCGCCGGCGGCTGGCGCCTGTTTACGCATCCCGCTTACCACGACGTGGTCGAGGCCTATGTGTTGAGCTGGGACACGCAAAAGCTGTCCCAGGCGGCGCTCGAAACCCTGGCCGTTATCGCATACCACCAGCCCGTCACGCGCGAGGTGGTCAAGGGCATCCGCGGCGTCAACTCAGACGGCGTCATCGCGTCGCTCGTGGACAAGGGTCTGGTGCGCGAGCTCGGCCGTGACCCCCAGCGCGGTCAGGCCATCATTTACGGCACGACCAACGCCTTCTTGGAAAAATTCGGCCTGCGCTCCACCCGTGATCTGCCCGATCTGGAGCAGTTTGCCCCCGACGAGCAGTCGCGTCAGTTTATCCGCGAGCGCCTGAGCGGCCGCAGTATTCAGTCCACGCTCGAGGAGCAGGCCGAGGACCTGGACGAAGAGCGCGAACTGCTCGATACCGATGTTGAAGATGTTGATGCAGCCGAGGACTTGGAAACCCTGGACGTCGACGAGACCTCGGAGGATTTGCATGACGAGGACTAACGAAGTGGGGGAGACGCGCGCCATGGGCAACGCAGTACCCGCAGCCGACGCCCAGCCCGTCTATCCGCACACCATGCGCCTGCAGCGCTTTTTGGCACGCGCGGGCGTGGCGAGCCGCCGCGGCTCAGAGGACCTGATGACCGCTGGCCGCGTGACCGTTAACGGCCAGGTCGCGACCGAACTGGGCACCAAGGTCGATGTCGACCGCGATCACATTGAGGTCGACGGCATACCCGTCAAGCTCGACCAGGGCGCCGTATACCTGATGCTCTACAAGCCGACCGGCTACCTCACCACCATGAGCGACCCGCAGGAGCGCCCTTGTGTGGCCGACCTGGTCCCGCGCGACCGCTTTCCGGGGCTCTTTCCGGTGGGCCGCCTGGACCGCGACACCACGGGACTGTTGCTCTTCACGACCGACGGCGACCTTTCGCAGGACCTGCTGCATCCCAGCAAGCACGTTTACAAGACATACCAGGCGCTGGTGGACGGCAGTCTGTCCGACCGCGATCTCACGCCGCTGCGTCGCGGCATCGAGCTCGACGACGGCGTCTGCCAGCCGGCAATCTGCCGCGTCATCACCGCACGCGAGGCCGAGGCCGTAGCTCCCCAGGGGGTCAAGCCCGGTACCACCGCCGTGGAGGTCATCATCCGCGAGGGTCGCAAGAATCAGGTTAAGCGCATGTTGAGCAAGATTCACCATCCGGTAATTCGTCTGCATCGCTGCAACTTTGCCGGCCTTGAGCTCGAGGGCGTGGCCAAGGGCTCGTGGCGCGAACTCACCGACCGCGAGGTGCAGATCCTCAAAAGCGGTGGCATCCCTCCCAAGCAGGCCAGCGCCATGCGCGATAGCAAGCCCCAAGACACGCCCGCCAGCCGCACGCGTCACCACGGCAGCCACGGCTCCGCACCCAAGCGTAACACCTACCGCGAGCGCTACACGGGCTAGGCAACCCGCCGCGCCCCAAAGCCCGCGAACCATACCAGCACGTCACCCATCGAAAGGAAGCATTGCATGATCGTCGCCATCGACGGCCCCGCCGGTTCCGGCAAGTCCACCATCGCCAAGGAGATCGCCCGCCAGCTGGGCTTTAACAAGCTCGACACGGGCGCCATGTATCGCGCCGTCACCTTCGCCGCGCTCGACCGCGGCATCGATCTGGACGACGAGGCGGCAATCGACGCCCTCGCCGAGCAGATCGAAATTCGCTTTACCAACGGCACCGGCGAGGATACGCGCCTGACCATTGACGGCCAGGACGCTTCGGCCGCCATCCGCACCCCGCAGGTCGACGCTAACGTGTCCAAGGTCTCGGCCTATCCGGGCGTGCGCGCCGCCATGCTCATCCACCAGCGCCGCGCCGCCGAGGACCGCGATATCGTCGCCGAGGGTCGCGACATCGGCACCGTCGTGTTCCCCAACGCGCAGGTCAAGGTGTTCCTAACCGCCGACCCGCGTGAGCGCGCCCGCCGCCGTGTGCTGCAGCGTCACCAAAACGACGCGCAGCCGCTCACGTCCGAGCAGCTCGAGGCCGAGGTCGACGAGACCCTCGACGCCCTTAAGCAGCGCGACAAGCTCGACAGCAGTCGCGAGGTCGCCCCGCTCGTGCCCGCCGAGGACGCCGTGCACGTCGACTCCACCGCCCACACCATCGATGAGGTCGTCCGCACTATCGAGGACCTCATCAACCAAAGGAGGTAGCCCATGCGCCTGTTTAAGCAGACGCCCGAGGATTATTACAACGCTCCTTATGCAGAGTTTCCAGCGCTCATCCGCGGCACCGTCGTCGTGGTCATGGCAATCCTTTGGGCCTTCTCCAAGCTCATGTGGCGCTGGAAAGTCGAGGATGCCGATCTGCTGTTTGAGCGCCAGGAAGGCCGCGGCAGCGTGGTCATCTGCAACCACACCTCGATGGCCGAGCTCTTGGCCGTGGAGACGGCGCTGTTCTTTGGGGGCCGCCGCATTCGACCCATCTTTAAGTCCGAGTTCGCCAAGAGCAAGATTGTGCGCTGGGCCTTTAGCCGCGTGGGCGGCATCCCCGTGGAGCGTGGTACTGCCGATATGAAGTGTCTGCGCGCCGCCCAGCATGCGCTGCAGCGCGGCGAGGACGTTCTGATCTTCCCCGAGGGCACGCGCATCCGCTCGCGCGAGATCAAGCCCGAGGTCCACGGCGGTTTTGCGCTCATCGCCCAGATGGGCAAAGCACCCGTCAACCCGCTCGCAATCTGTGGCTGGTCCGACATCACGCCTGCGGGCAAAAAGATCATGCGTCCCAAGAAGTGCTGGATCCGCGCCGGCAAGGCCGTCTCGCTTTCCGATGCACCCGCCGGGCTTAAGCGCACGGAGCGCCTGGCCTGGTTTGAGTCCGAGGCCATGAACCGCGTCTACGCTATGCGAGACGAGCTGTGCGCCGAGCATCCGGGCAGGTTCTAGCCATGAGTGAAAACGTGACGAACACTGCCGCGACTGCGTCCGACCAGGACGGCGCGCCCATCATCGAGATTGCAGCCCACGCCGGCACTTGCTACGGCGTACAGCGCGCGCTCGACATGGCGCTGGCCGCCGCGCCGCAGGCAGGGGAGAGCACTCAGGTCCATACCTTGGGTCCGCTCATCCATAACCCCATCGTGGTACGCGAGCTCGCTGAGGCAGGCGTTGGCTTGGCCGAGAACCTGGACGACGCATCGTCGGGCACCGTGATCATCCGCGCCCACGGCGTGGTGCCACAGGTGATCGATACTGCCCGCAAGCGCGATCTCAACGTGGTCGACGCCACCTGCCCTTACGTCAAGAAGGTCCACGTGGCCGCCGAGCGGCTGGTGCGCGAGGGCTATCGCGTACTCGTCGTGGGTGAGCCGGGCCATCCCGAGGTCGAGGGCATTCTGGGTCACGCCGGCGATGATGCGCAGGTCGTGAGCTGTGCCGCTGACGCCAACGCCTTGTCGCTCAAGGGCAAGGTAGGCCTCGTCGTGCAGACCACCCAGACCGCGCAGAACCTCGCCGAGGTCGTGGCGGCTATCACCCCGCGCGTGCAGGAGCTGCGTGTGATCAACACCATCTGCGCCGCCACGAGTGAGCGTCAACAGGCAGCAGCCACACTTGCCAACCGCTGCGACTGCATGGTCGTCGTAGGCGGCAAGAACTCGGGCAACACCCGCCGCTTGGCTCAAATTTGCGCAGACGCCTGCGAGCACACGCATCACATCGAGGAAGCTTCCGAGCTCCAGGACGCGTGGTTTACCGACGCTCACCACATCGGCATCACCGCCGGAGCCTCCACCCCGCAAGAACACATCGAGCGCGCCGTCGAGCGCATCAAGGAGCTTTACCGCTAACCATGGACCAGACCGTACCCGCATACGCCGCCGAGGTGGCCGATTACGGGCGCAGCCGCGACCCCGAGCCGGGTGAGGGCGCGCTCGTAAAGAACGTGCGTCCCGAATCGCCCGCATGGGATGTGGGTATCGAGCCGGGCATGCGCGTGCTCACGGTCAACGGCGAGCAGCTCACCGACATGATCGTGTGGCTCTGGGAGGCAGACGACGACACCGTCGAGCTGGAGGTATTCGATCCCCGCGACAACACCGTCACGCCCGTGGAGCTCGACCGCTTCCCGGGCGAGGACTGGGGCCTAGAGTTCGACGGCCCCATCTTTGACGGCATGCGTACCTGTGTGAACGCCTGCGTGTTCTGCTTTATGACCATGTTGCCCAAGGGCGGCCGCTCCACGCTCTATATTCGCGACGACGACTACCGCCTGAGCTTTTTACAGGGCAACTTCGTCACGCTCACGAACCTCACTGACGAGGACGTGCAAAACGTCATCCAACGCAACATGAGCCCTATGAACGTGTCGGTCCATGCCGTGAGCCCCGACGTCCGCCGTCGTATGATGGGCCGCAACGCCCAGCGCGGCATGGACGTACTCGAGACCATCATGGCCGCCGGCATCGAGATTCACGCGCAGATCGTGTTGTGCCCCGGCATGAACGACGGCGAGGAGCTGGAAAAGACCCTGCGCTTTTGCGAGGAGCACGAGCAAATCACAAGCCTGGGCATTGTGCCACTCGGTTTTACCAAGCATCAGAACCGCTTTAGCTGGTCATACAGCGACAAGCCCGAACTGGCGCGCGAGACCATTGCCATGATCCGTCCCTACCAGGACCGCGCCTTCGAGCGTTTTGGCCGCCACACCTTCCAGATGAGCGACGAGTTCTACCTGGACGCCGGCATCGATCCGCCCGAGGCGGACTTTTACGACGGCTATCCGCAGTACTACGACGGTATCGGCATGATCCGCTCATACCTAGACGAGACGGACGATGTGCTTGCCGCCGATGCCGAGCGACTGGCCCGCGTCCGCGAGGCCATCGCCGCTCGCAACCAGCACCTGCTGTGTCTCTCGGGCGCCAGCGCACGCGACACGGTGGCCCGCTTTGTGGAGTCGCCTCAGGGGCTCGCCGGCACCGTCACGGCCATCAAGAATCGCTACTTTGGCGGCAACGTGGACGTGACCGGCCTCATCGTCGCCTGCGACATTCTGGAACAGCTGCCGCAGGACCTCTCGGGGGTTATGCTCTTTGTGCCTAAGCTCATGTTCAACGCTGACGGCATGACGCTTGACGAGTATCATCGTGACGATTTACTCGCAAGCCTTACCAGTCGCGGCGCCGAGGTTCATGTGGTGTCGACCATGCCGCACGAGCTGCTCGATACCCTGGAGCACATCCTTGGCATTGTGCCTGCCGACTCTAACACTTCCACTGACCCTACCCATTAAAGGAGTGCAGATGAAACCTATCGTCGCCGTCGTCGGACGCCCCAACGTGGGCAAGTCCACGCTCGTTAACCGCCTGGCCCAGACCTCGGACGCCATCGTCCATGAGTCCCGCGGCGTCACGCGCGACCGCTCGTACCACACGGCCGATTGGAACGGCCGCGAGTTCACCATCGTCGACACGGGCGGCATCGAACCGCTCAAGAGCGATGACGTCTTCGCCACGTCCATCCGCGACCAGGCGCTCGCCGCCGCCGAGGAGGCCGCCGTCATCCTGTTTGTGGTCGACGGCCGCACCGGCGTTACCGAGGAGGACGAGTCGGTCGCCCGCATGCTCAAGCGCTGCGACAAGCCGGTCTTTCTGCTGGTGAACAAGCTCGACAACCCCGATCGAGAGAACGACAGCATCTGGGAGTTCTATTCGCTCGGTATCGGCGAGCCCACGCCGCTCTCGGCCCTGCACGGCCACGGCACGGGCGACCTGCTCGACGACATCGTGGCCCTGCTTCCGGAGGAAGAGGACGAGGTCGCCGATGAGTTCCCCGACGCGCTGAACGTCGCCATCATCGGCCGCCCCAACGCCGGTAAGTCGTCGCTGTTCAACCGCATCCTGGGCGCCGACCGCTCTATCGTGTCCAACATTGCCGGCACGACGCGCGACGCCATCGACACCGTCGTGGAGCGTAACGGCAAGCACTACCGCATGGTCGACACCGCGGGCATTCGCAAGAAGAGCACCGTGTACGAGAACATCGAGTACTACTCCATGGTCCGCGGCCTGCGCGCCATCGACCGCGCCGACGTGGCGCTGCTCGTCGTCGACGCCTCCGTGGGCGTTACCGAGCAGGACCAGAAGGTCATGGGTCTTGCCATCGAGCGCGGCTGCGCCATCGTTGTGCTGCTCAACAAGTGGGATCTGCTCGACGACGACCGTAAACGCGAGGCCTGCATGGAGACCATCGACCGCCGTCTGGGCGTCATGGCTCCCTGGGCCCAGTACCTGCGCATCTCTGCCCTGACCGGCCGCAGCGTCGAGAAGATCTGGGCGATGGTCGACGCCGCCGAGAAGACGCGCTCGCAAAAGATCAGCACCTCGCGCCTCAACACGTTCCTCACCGACCTGCGCGAGTTCGGTCATACCGTGGTGGACGGCAAGCGCCGCCTGCGCATGCACTACGTGACCCAGACGGGCGTCAACCCGCCGACGTTCACGTTCTTCGTCAACCACAGCGATCTGGTCAACGACACCTACCAGCGCTACGTGGAGAACCGCATGCGCTCGACCTTCGACTTTGCCGGCACGCCCATTCGACTCTTCTTTAGGAAGAAGGAACAAAAGGATGCATAATCCGATTCTGCTGACCGCCATCTGCGCCGTGGTCTCGTTCTTTATCGGAGCGATTCCGTTTGGCCTGATCCTGGGCCGCGTGTTCAACCACACCGACATTCGCAAGGCGGGCTCCGGCAACATCGGCACCACCAACGCGCTGCGTGTGGCCGGTCCCAAGGTGGCCGCGCTCACGCTGCTGCTCGACTGCCTTAAGGGCGCCATCTGCGTCCTTATCGCCCGTCCGCTCATCGCGAGCGTGGGCTATGGCTTCCCCGTGAGCATTATGGCTCCCGGTGCCGCCGGCGACTGGATGCTCGGCGTCATTTGCCTGGCAGCGGTGTGGGGCCATATCTTCTCGCCCTACCTCAACTTCCATGGAGGCAAGGGTATCGCCGTTGGTCTGGGTGTCATCCTCGCCTGGTACTGGCCTATTGGCCTGTCGCTGCTGGGCATGTTTATCGTGGCCGTCGCCATCACCAAGTATGTGTCGGTGGGATCGCTTGCCGCTGCCATCGGCCTTCCCATCGCTGCTTGCGCGGTCTTTCCGTACAGCAGCCTGGGCCTCAAGTTCTGCATGGCGATGATCGGCATCACCGTGGTGTGGGCCCATCGCGCGAACATCAAAAAGCTCATGACCGGTAAGGAGTCCAAGCTCTCGTTTACCAAGCGCGTCACCGAGCCCGACGATAAGTAGGAGAGAGTCATGAATGTTGCGCTAATTGGCTCTGGCTCCTGGGGAACCGCCGTCGCCGGCCTTGCCGCCGCGCGAGCCGAGCGCGTGACCATGTGGGCCCATGGCAAGCAGACGGCCGCCGGCATCAACGGCGAGCACCGCAACCCGCGCTATCTGGTGGGCTACGAGCTGCCCTGCAACGTCTTCGCCACGACGGAGCTGATGCAGGCGCTCGACGGCGCCGAGGCCATC
This sequence comes from uncultured Collinsella sp., assembly GCA_902496275.1. GTDB lineage: Bacteria > Actinomycetota > Coriobacteriia > Coriobacteriales > Coriobacteriaceae > Collinsella. The sequence goes on from CABVAC010000015.1 coordinate 25,725, forward strand.
ATCTTCGCCGTTCCTTCGACGCACCTTCGCAGCGTGTGCCACCAGGCCGCGCCCTTTATCGCAGCCAATACCCCGGTGCTCTGCCTCACCAAGGGCATTGAGCCCGAGTCCGGCCTGCTCATGAGCGAGGTCATCGCCAGCGAGATCGGCAACGAGGCGCGCGTGGCGGCGCTCTCGGGCCCCAACCATGCCGAGGAGATCTGCCGCGGCGGGCTTTCTGCCGCCGTCATCGCCAGCAAAGATCCGCAGATAGGGGAGACCTTTAAGGACCTGCTCCTGTCCACGGCCTTCCGCATCTATCTGTCGCAAGACATGACCGGTGTCGAGGTTTGCGGCGCCATGAAAAATGTCATCGCCATCGTGTGCGGCATCTCCGCCGGCTCGGGCGCAGGCGACAACACGCTTGCCCTTATCATGACGCGCGGTCTGGCCGAGATCAGCCGTCTGGTGCACGCCCGCGGCGGTCAAGCTATGACCTGTATGGGACTTGCCGGCATGGGCGACCTCATTGCCACCTGCACCTCGGAGCATTCACGCAACCGCACCTTTGGCTACGAGTTTGCCCACGGCGTGTCGCTCGACGAGTATCAGGAGCGCACGCATATGGTGGTCGAGGGCGCCGTCGCGGCCCGCAGCGTCAGCGAACTTGCCCGTTCACTGGGCGTAGACATTCCGCTCACCTTTGCCGTGGAGCAAACGCTCTACAACGGTGTTACTTTGGATAGGGCGCTCGAGATTCTCACCGACCGCGTCCCTTCTCAAGAGTTCTACGGACTCACCGACTAGCGCAGAAAGGCTACTACAATGGGTTCCATCAAAATCGCTCCGTCCGTCCTTTCGGCCGACATGGCCAACCTCAAGGGCGAACTCGACAAGATTGCGGGCGCCGACTACGTGCACTTCGACGTCATGGACGGTCACTTTACCGGCAACCTCACCTTTGGCGTTGACATCCTTAAGGCCGTCAAGCGCTCCACCGACGTGCCAGTCGATGCGCACCTCATGGTGTCGAACCCCGACGAGACGGTCGATTGGTACGCCGATGCCGGCGCCGACATGATCACCGTGCACTACGAGGCCTCCACGCACCTGCACCGCACGCTCACCCATCTGCAGCAGCGCGGCGTCAAGGCCGGCGTGGTGCTCAACCCCGCAACGACTGTCTGCGTGCTCGAGAGCATCATCGAGGTCGTCGATATCGTGCTGCTGATGAGTGTGAACCCCGGCTTTGGCGGCCAGAGCTTTATCCCGGGCACTATCGCCAAACTGCACGAGCTCAAAGCCATGTGCGAGCGTCACGGCGTTTCGCCCCTCATCGAGGTCGACGGCGGTATTTCTTCCAAGAACATCGCCGAGGTCGTCAAGGCTGGCGCCAACGTGCTCGTGGCCGGCTCCGCCGTATTTAAGTCCGAGGATCCCGCCGCCGAGGTTGCGCTGCTGCAGAAGCTGGGCAACAAGGCTGCACAGGAGGCATAAACCCTTATGACCGCAGGTCAAAACCGCATACCAGTGAATCTTGACTACGCCGCCTCGACGCCTATGCGCGCCGAGGCGTGCCTTGCGCAGCGTGAGTACGACGATAGCGAGCTTGCAGGCGTCAACCCCAACTCGCTACACTCGCTCGGCCGCAAGGCTGCCGCGCGTCTGGAGGTTGCACGTCGCGAGATCGCCCGTAGCTTTGGCGCACACGTTCGCCCGTCCGAGATCATCCTTACCAACGGCGGTACCGAAGCAAACCAGCTGGCGCTCCTCGGACTTGCCGAGGGCGCCCGTCAGCGCGATCGCAAGCGCGACCGCGTGATCGTGTCGGCGATCGAGCACGATTCGATTCTGGATAACCTGCCGCTGCTGCGTGCCGCCGGCTTTACCGTCGACCTGGTGCAGCCCTGCCGCATGGGCTACATTGAACCCGCCGCGCTTGTCGAGCTGCTGGGCGACGACGTGGCGCTCGTGAGCATCATGGTTGCCAACAACGAGACCGGCGTGGTGCAGCCCATCCGCGAGCTGGCCGCCGCCGCACATGCTGCCGGCGCCCTGTTTCATACCGATGCCATCCAAGGCTACTTGCATATTCCGCTCGATGTCACCGAGCTGGGCGTCGATGCTATGACCGTTGCCGCGCACAAGATCGGCGGCCCCGTGGCATCCGGCGCGCTCTATCTTAAGAACCGCACGCCGCTGCGCCCGCGCATCTTTGGCGGCGGACAGGAAGCCGGACGTCGCGCCGGCACGCAGGATCTGCGCACGCAGCTCGCCTTTGCCGCTGCCGCCCGCACGCTGACGCTCCATGTGGCCGAGGAGCGCGAGAAGCTGCAAGCCCTTTCCGACAAGCTCTACGCCAAGCTTACGGCCCATCCGCGCATTCACGCCACCATGGGCGACTATGCGCATGCCGACCGTCTGCCCGGCATGGTATCGATCTACATTGACGGCATGGACTCCGAGGAGCTCATCATCAAGCTCGACGCCACCGGCTTTGAGGTTTCGGCCGGTTCTGCCTGCTCGAGCGACAGCATGGACCCCAGCCATGTGCTCAGCGCCATGGGTATTGGCCGCGAACAGGCGCTGGGTGCACTGCGCATCTCCTTCGATGACCGCGTGAACCCTGCCGACCTGGATGAGTTTGCCCAGACGCTGCTCTCGATCGTAGGTGCCGCATGATCGTCGCCGAACTCGAGCGCGCCCTGCTTGCACGCTATCCTAAGACGGACGCCGAGCCCTGGGACCACGTAGGCTTATCCGTAGGCGACCCCGATGACGAAATCCGTGGCGTAGCCTGTGCGCTTGACGCTACCAGGGACAACGTGCAGCGTGCCTTGGAAGCTGGATCCAATGTGTTGCTCACGCATCATCCCATCTATATCAAGGCGCCCGAGGCCTTTTGCCCGCCCAGCGCGACGCGTCCCCAGTGCAGTGCGGCGCTCTACGAGGCTGCCCGCTGCGGGGTGAGCATTATCTCGCCCCACACCAACCTGGACCGCTCGCACGAGGCACGCGTTCGCCTGAGTGAGTTACTGGGCGCTGAGCCCATGAGCTCGCTGGAGCATATGAACGAGCCTGAGCTCACCGGTCTGGGTGCACTCGCGACCCTCCACGACTTCTGCAACCTGCGCGATCTTGCCGCCCGTGCTGCCACGGCCTTCGGAAGCGATCCACGCGTGTGGGGCGAGGCCGATCACCCGTGCCGCACCGTCGCCATTTTGGGCGGGTCCCTCGGCGACTTTGGTGAGCTTGCCATCGCCGCCGGTGCGGATGTCATCGTGACGGGCGAGGCGGGCTACCACGTGGCGCAAGACCTAGCCTTGCGCGGTCTGCCGGTGATTTTGCTCGGCCACGACCGCTCCGAGGAGCCGTTCGTTGATATCTTGATGAACTCTGCGGTTGACGCCGGGGTCGACCCCCGTCATGCGATTAAAATACTGAACCCTTGCCAATGGTGGACTGTGACAAAAGGAGAGAACTTATGAGCGCCGGCGCTACGCTACTCAAGCTGCAACAGATCGATTTGGAGCTCGCCCGCAACAAGAGCGAACTTGCCAATATGCCGGAGCTCAAGGAGCTCGCTTCCAAGCGCAAGACCTACGTTAAGCTCAAGGCCGAGATGACCAAGCTTTACGCCCAACGCAAGGACCTGGATATTGAGCTCGACGATCTCAACACCACCGAGATCCAGACCAATAACGCCATCGAGGCCGCCAAGAAGCGACACGTCGACGGCTCTGATTACCGCGAGGTTCAGGACCTGGAGAACGAGCTCGCCACCCTGGCCAAGCGCCTGGACAAGATCGAGCACACCCGCAAGGACGTCGTCATCGCCCATAAGGAGGCGCTCGACCGCGAAGCCCGTGCGCAGGCCATCATCGCCAAGTTCGAGGAGGGCGTGAAGGCCGACACCAAGGCCGCCCGTGCCAAGGCCACCGACCTCCAGGCCCAGATTGATGCCGCCACCAAGGAGCGCACCGCCCTTGCCGCCACGCTGCCGACCGACGTGCTCACCGACTACGAGCGTCTGCTCAAGCAGTTCCGTGGCCTGGCCGTCGAGACCATCAAGGGCAACATTCCCACCATCTGCCACACCGCGCTCCAGGCGTCATCCATGAGCGACCTCAACCACGACGGTAGCGAGATCGCGCACTGCCCGTATTGCCACCGCCTGCTGGTGCTTCCCAGCAAGGAAGCTTAAATGATGGCGGCGTCATCCAACAATTCAATGCAACTTGAGGGAAAAACGATCCTGCTGGGTATTACCGGCGGGATCGCCGCCTATAAGTCGTGCAATATCGTGCGTCTGCTGCAAAAGCGCGGCGCACGCATCAAGGTCGTTATGAGCGAGCATGCCACCGAGTTTGTCGGGCCGCTTACCTTCCGTGCACTCACCAACGAGCCGGTCGCAGTGGGCCTGTTCGACGATCCCTCCGACCCCATCCACCACATTTCGCTCGCGCAGGAGCCCGATTTGATAGTCGTGGCGCCCGCGACGGCCAATATCATCGCCAAGATGGCCAACGGCATCGCCGATGACCTCATCTCCACCACGCTGCTTGCCACGCCGCGACCCATCGTGGTCGCACCCGCCATGAACAACGGTATGTGGAAGGCGCCGGCGACGCAGGCCAATATGGCCACGCTGCGCGACCGTGGCGTTCATGTAGTGGGACCCGGCAGCGGCTACCTTGCCTGCGGCGACGTGGACACGGGACGCATGAGCGAGCCCGAGGACATCGTCGAGGCCGTCTGCGAGGTGCTCAACCCCGTCCCGCAAGACCTGGCGGGCAAGCGCGTCGTGATTACCGCCGGCCCCACGCACGAGCCGATCGACCCCGTGCGCTTCATCGGCAACCGGTCGTCGGGCAAGATGGGCATCGCCCTGGCGGGGGAGGCCGCTCGCCGCGGTGCTGCGGTCACGCTTGTGTTAGGCCCGACATCGCTCGATGTTCCCCGCGGCGTAGAGTGTGTACGCGTGCAAACCGCCGCAGAAATGCTGCAGGCGGCTCTGGGCGCCTTTCAGACGGCCGATGCGGCCATTTGCGCGGCTGCCGTCGCCGACTACACCCCCGCAGCCCCTGCCGATCATAAGCTCAAAAAGGCCAACGAACGCCTCGATCGCATCGAACTGGTCGAGACGGTCGATATCTTGGCCGAGCTTTCGCGCCAAAAGGGAGAGCGGTGTGTGATCGGCTTTGCGGCCGAGACCGATAACGTCGTGGAGTACGCGCAGCGAAAGCTCGGCCGCAAGGGTTGCGATGCCATTATCGCCAACGATGTCTCGCGCGCCGATTCGGGCTTTGGAACCGATACCAACAAGGCCTGGATCGTGAGCACAGCGGGTACGCAAGAACTTCCCGTTCTAACAAAACACCAGCTCGCAAATACAATTTTGGACTTGCTTCAAAATTTGTAAAAAAGTTCTTGCACAAGGGCAAAGTTTCGGGTTAATATACTCCCTGTTGCGAGCGAGAGCAGAGCAACAAACAAAAGCTTCGGGACGTGGCGCAGCTTGGTAGCGCACTTGACTGGGGGTCAAGGGGTCGCTGGTTCGAATCCAGTCGTCCCGACCAGAAGTTTGCAGGTCAGGCACCTAGTGCCTGACCTTTTTTGTTTTAAGCAATTGCTTAATTTTCAGTAAGCAACGGGGTGCCAAAAATCTACCTACGCGATATTCGCTTTTTGCGGTTACTTGCGCGTTTTGCACGCGCTTGAGCCGATTTATTAACGCGGTACGAATCTACATACGCGTAGCTCGTATACAGCCGATTACGAGCTGTACTTATCGCGGCGATTTACACAGATATAGCGACTGTAACGAACAAGCGTGTCGCTGTATTTAGTCCAGTACTTCACTTGATTGGTGGACAAGCGCGCTGTAGCAACGAAACGCCAAACAGGATGGACTCTATATGAGGACGCCGCAGAGGTAATGGCGGGGGAGTGCGCCAGGCGCTCTGAGAGCCGCTGTGTGACCCCATTTCTCCTCAATTCGATAACCTGCGCCACGAACCGCAAATCATTCGTGCGATTGCCAAAAGAAAGGCCCGCACGAAATCGCACGGGCCTCCATTAGATGCCGATGGGATTAGAAGCACCAAGCGGGGAACACTGTGTAACTGCTCTCCGCAAAACCGCAGCTCCAGTCACCGTAGTTAACGACATAGCAAAAGTACCCGGGGTAAGCGCGGTAACCGAAAACCGGGAACACGGAGCGAATCCAGTAATTAACGATTGACTCGGGCCTAGCCCCGGAATGGTTCGACTTCGTCACGCCTTTGGATTTGAAATACTCGTACTGGGAGCCATCGGAGGCGAGATCCCCGTAGACTTCAGTGCACGAGAGCAGGAAGACTTTGTCGGTCGTAGCCGAGGGGGTGCCGGCGCAGGTGCCGGGGTTGCTGTCACCCTTGTTATCGGTCTTCTTCGTAACGGACTTCACCTTGGACCGAAAATCGGACGGCATGAGGCTCCAAAGGTCACCGGTATTGAGACGACTGCGGAGCTCCGACTTCTCCCAGCCGCCGACGTTGGTGAACGTGGCGTTCATTCTTTGAGCGCCCATAACAGAGTTGGTTGCCTCGAACGTAAGACCGGCTTTGCACGAACCGTCGGCGAGGTCATCATGGTTGATGCCGATGATGCGGTACTCGAGCGTCTTGCCGTTCGTCAGCTTCATCGTAAACTTGGTGCCGGCATCCATCGCGGCCTTCGCCTTGGCGTATGCAGGCGAGGCCTCGCCCTTCGCCGCGATGTCCTCGGCCACGGCCTTCTGCTCATCGAGCGTCCAGTCCTTCGCGTCCTTGGCGATAGCCGCCTGTACGGTCGCGGAATCGGCCCCTGTGGAGCCGCCGCCGGACGCGCCTCCCTCGACGCCGCCGGTCGTCCCATTGTTCACCGTGTTGCCGACCAGGTTGAACTGGTTTCGGATGGCTCCGGCCACGCCGGGTCCCGCGAACACGATGACCAGGCCGATGACCGCGATGATCAGGACGTACTCGATGATTGACTGCCCTCGGAGAAGAGTACCTCTAGGAGATACCCCCCCCCCGAAGGTCAATTGCCGCTGCATGCATTTGCGAACTCCCTTCGCTCAGGGTTTGCAGATACATCGCCGAGCGTAGGGCTATTCCAAAATTCTGCTCCGGTCTTGCCGCAGCGGCAACGGAGCTCGTGGGGGAGTGCAGTAGACGCTCTGAGAGCCGCTGTAGGGCCCCATTTCCCCTCAATTCGATTACCTGCGCCACGTGCCTCAAACCGTTCGCTCGGTTGCCAAAAGAAAAGCCCGCGCGGAATCGTGCGGGCTTTTCACTAACCATGCTAGAAGACAGGCTAGAAACACCAAGCGGGGCAGACGCATAACGAATCCGATGCATACATGCTATACGAGGCGTGGCCGGAGCCACTCCAAACAGAGCTAAAGGTACTTTCACTGTTGATATAGACCGTACGCTCCCACCAAGAAACGCCGATGTTCAGGCAATCGTTAGTCGTCCCGCTGCCAGACACCTTGTCTTTAAAGGCCTCGTACTGGAAGCCCTCAGAGAAAGTCCATGGATAGTGAGTGCCCCAGCCATAGGATTGCGGCACGATCTCATAGCAGCTGAGCAGAAATAACCTATCGCTTGTTGCGGTGACATTCCTACCGGTGTAGTCACCATTGATGTTGTTTGTGAGCTTCGTCACAGGCTTCACTTTGGACTTGAACTCGGAGGGCATTAGATTCCAAATCTCGCCGGAATTCATTTTCCGGCGCAAGTCGGACTTCTCCCAGCCGCCTTCGTTCATTTTCGTTGCGTTCATTTGAGACCGAATGCCTGTTGATGTCGTAAGAAATGTCAGTCCAGCCTTACCAGACCCGTCCGCCAAGTCATCATGGTTGATCCCGATGATTCGGTACTTGAGCGTCTGTCCGTCGGTGAGCTTCATCGAGAACTTCGTCCCTGCATCCATTGCGGCCTTAGCTTTCGCGTAGGCGGGCGACGCCTCGCCCTTCGCGGCGATGTCCTCGGCCACGGCCTTCTGCTCATCCAGCGTCCAGTCCTTCGCGTCCTTGGCGATAGCCGCCTGGACGGTCGCGGAACCGGCCCCGGCGGAGCCTCCACCGGACGCGCCGCCGCCCTCTACGCCGCCGGCCGTCCCGCTGTTCACCGTGTTGCCGACCAGGTTGAACTGGTTACGGATGGCCCCGGCCACGCCGGGTCCCGCGAACACGATCACCAGGCCGATAATCGCGATGATCAGGACGTACTCGATGATTGACTGTCCTCGGAGGCGGGTACTCCTAGGAGATACCCCCCCCCGAAGGTTAACTGCCGCTGCATGCATTTGCGACACTCCCTTCGCTCAGGGTTTGTAGATACATTGCCGAGCGTAGGGCTATTCCATAATTCTGCTCCGGTCTTGCCGCAGCGGCAACCGCACCGATGGTCAACAATCGTGATTACGCTATTATAGAACACGCGTTCGTTATTGATTCGAGAGGGGTGCCGTCGTGGGGGAGAGCGATAAGTCGATACGTTTGGTCACGGCCCTCGTCGAGTGCCGCCCCGACGGCGAGTACGCCCCGTGGGGCATCAAATGGTACGACGGCACCGTCTACCCGTTCGACCGCATCGAGTCCTACAGCTCCCGTTCGTGGGCGCTCGGCAGGAACAAGCGGTCCGAGTCCTGGCGCGTGATCGTCGGGGACGGTACGTGCCGCGACATCTGCCATTACCAAAACAGCTGGTATGTCGTTCACGACCCAGACGATGACACCCCAGCGGCAAGCGCACCGCAAAAATAGCCAAAACGCCCATTCGAAACCAAACGCCCAGGTAAACGGCTTAACACAATCGCGAATACGACCCCAAAAAGACCTACTTGGATACCCGCTAGGGGTACCTGTTTTCAGGCACCTTAAATCGCCTCTCGTTGCCTCGTTTTTTCGGCTACTCAGTAAAAAATAGGGGAGTACGCCAGTACTCCCCCTAAATCGTTTATATCCCGGTTGCTGCCTGCCAGTCTGCCCTCTCAAGCCTAGGCTTGAGCGCGGGGGGGGCTTAGGCCCCTAGTCTTGAACGTACTTGAGGTCAAGCTCTCCAGGCGCGTCCACGTACACCGCGCCGAACGTCAGGTTTACCAGCCGGGGCTGAGCTCCATAAGAGCAAAATCATTCTAGCGCTTACTATCAAGGATATCCGTCGTAGTGGCGGCTATCCGGCAAACGATCGTACTCTCGTGGTCCCGTCTCGAGTAATTCTTTGGCACGGTCAGGAGCATAGCGAACGGTTTCCGCTGTTCCGCTCATGTACATGGACGATGAATGAACTTCGATAGCAAACGCAATTTGGTTTTTGAAATATGGACGAATTCCTTGTCAGGAGGGTAGAATGATGCCGACGGCAGCCCAAGTTGTAGAGAGCTGGGCAGAGCCGTTGCTTAATGAAGTTGGGTCATCGTCTTAGCGACGGTGGCCTTTCTTTTTAGGCTTCGAGCCCTGCTTGAGTGCCTTGGAAAGGCCGACAAGGGCCGTGAGGAGCGAGACCATAGCGGTCAGGAGCTTCACGAGCTCGGTGAAATCGGTCATGGGCATCGCCTCCCATCAAATGGAGGGCTCTGCCCGGCACGAGGGCTGCCGACAGCAAGGACGATTCTATCAGAGCGGCTGACTCCCGCCCGATATTACCATCCCACTGCGCCTGTGCAAAAAAGAGGGCCGCCAAACAGCGACCCTCCAGCGAAAGTGCATGTTATTTAAGACAGTCAAATTCTTTGAATAACAAATGACTGCTGTATAATTACATAATAAAGTTCACCCGGAAGGAGCGATCGATGAAAAGCAAACGATTTGCCCTGAATGCACTTCTGGTAGTAGCAATATTGACGCTCTTCGTCTTTTCGGACTCATACATGAATCAGCCAAGATTTGGATATGCTTTATACGCTGTGTTTTCCGGCGAAACAACTTACAACACTTACAACACTATTGGCTTCATTGACGCAATCTTTTTCTATGTAGTCGGCCCCTTATCAAGCGAACTGGTCGCTTTCCTTGTCTGCCTCAACCTGAATCAACGAAGCCAAACTCATTCAGCGACTTCGGCCAAACAAGGAATCAATCTCTTCGCAATAACGATAATTCTGCAAATTCTGACAGTGTTGATTATCGCCCTGACCGCAACAAACGTTTTGAAGTATGAGTTCGGATTCATCGCGAGCTGCCTGATGGCAATTGCCGCGGGTATAGCGGTCTCGTATACGACACCGGCAAAGAAGTGGCTCAACTAACAGGGCCTATTTGGAATCCGAATCGTCCATGGAGCCGTCGATGCCGGTTTTGGTGTCGTCGTCCGTATTGGAATCGTCATCCTTGGGGCTTATAGGACAAAATGTGTATATCTCATAATGTATACGTTGCACCATGAGAGAGGGGTCTGTCATGAGCTGGAAACCGAGAAAATGCGTTATCGCCGGTCTCGTGACAACCGGTCCCGGCGGCGGCTTGTTTGCAACCGCAATGACATCGTACCGACTTTTCACTTGCATGTTCTAAAAGGAAGTTGCCATGCTGTCGCAAACTCAATCGAGATACTTGACCACAATCGGCTTTGCCCTGCTTGCATTACTCTTTGCTAGCGACCTTTTGCTGAAACCGCCCAAGGAACTCGTTTCGCTTGCCATAGCCTGCATTTCCGCCCTTTACTTTACGGCAACCCTATTCGTCGGACTAAAGGAGAGGAAAAAGGGCGCAGTCGTTGCATCTGCCGTAGGCGTGGTCACAGCCATTGCCTCATTCTTTATCTGACGCATTGGTGATCTAGGGGCGATATCGTAGGAATGCGACCGGGAGAGCCGGGACCAGATTGCCCGGGTTGCCCGGTCGGCTCGCGCGACGGCGCGGCGGTTCCACAGAAAGCTCTCCGGACTTCACGCCGTTTCTGATCGCATTGTAGACAGCCATCTCGTCTTCGCAGTCGGCGAGCACGCGGTGTGCGTCGTCGTTTTGGATGTCCAGTTAATCTCGAAGGTCCTCCATGCACCAGCGTTCGAGATTTGGCCATGCGCGTTGCGCGAGCTGATAAGTGTCGATTGCGATGTTGTAGTTAAAGTCCAGGCCAAAGCCGTCCCAGGCAGAACGGCTTTGTTTCCTTGATTATCAACTTCATCCGGACACTTCCCGCATTCATCCGTGTGTACGGATGAATGCGGGGTTCGATACCCCGGCGGCCTGATCGGCAGACCGACGGGAATTCTCACTCCTCGAAAAAAGCCGGCACTCGGTTAGTCCTACGCATCTTGAAATCGCCAGTCTCGTGGGAGACGTAGAGAATGCCGTCCATCCCGTCTCGCGATGCATATGAAAGGTGAACAGAACCGCAATCCGCTCCATCATTGTCGAGAAGATCGAACGAGTTCGGGTCGCTCGTTGCGGCCAAACGACCACTCAGACAAGAGCCATCGTCATTACAGATTTGCCATTCCATATCTTCACCTGCAAGAATCGCCATAGACGGCTTGGTCGCGCCATCGTTGACATACATCCCATCTATGCCAAAACCGTTTTCAGCGCCATCGATGAACGACTGCTCGGACCTAAACCTCGCAAATGATGCACATAGCACCATTGCAAGACAAAGTGCAAAGCCAACAATCGCTATCTTTGCATAGCTCTTGCCTATCATGTCATTCACCTCCCTCGTATGTATCGAGGTATTCCTGCTTGAGCGTCTGCGAGGACGACTTGATCTTTTCCACGAGCGTGCCGGCTTCGATGAAGTAGAACGAGTTGGTAAGGTCTGCCAGGTCGTCGAGTAGATGGCTTGAAATGAGCACGCTGCGTCCCCGCGCCACTTCGCTGCGCATCGCGTCGCAGGAGGTTTTCCGTTTTCCCGGATCGAGGCCGTTCAGCGGTTCATCGAGGATGAGGTACGGGCAACCGGTCGATATCGCCATGGCAAGCTTTACCTGCTGCTTCATTCCTGTCGAGAGTTTACGGGTCGGCTTGTCGAGATATGGGGAGATTCCGAGGGAGTCGCAGAGCGAGTCGATGTCGGCGGCCGATTTCCACGCCTCCCTAACGAAAGCAAGGTGCTCGATGGCCGATAGCGTGGGATAGAGATCCGCGCTGCCCGAAGAGCTCAGGTAGACGAGTTCTGCAAATTCGGCTGATCGACGTTGGCAGATTCCGTCTGCCGCCAGGCTTCCCGAGCGGATGCGGGTGGGAAATTGGCCCGACAGCGCTTCAAGAAGGGTGGTTTTCCCCGAGCCGTTGGGAGCAACGAGGCCCGCCGCCGTTCCCGGGCTCAGGAAAAGCGACCCGATTGAAAGTATCGTCGTGCTTCCGTATCCCACGCTCGCGTCCAGAAGCTCGAGCCCATGGTGCTTTTTCGCGGGTCCAGGCTGTTTGGGGGAACGTGCCGCAACGGCGCCGACCGCAAAAAAGACCGCGACGTATGCCAGGGCCACGGCAAGCATCGATGCGCTGCCTGAACCGGAGCCAATGAATTCCGTCGGGAAGCATCCCACGTAACCCGTTGCCTCGATAGGCGAGAACACGGCCAGCGGCAGAAGCCCGAGCGCGGCGTTATGCCCCAGCGCCGAATCGGACAGTAACGGGAATGCCGGGGCCGCGACAAGCAGCGCGGAGGTAAGGGGGCCCGCGAGGACGCGCCTCGTTGCGGTCGATAGGACGGCGGAGCAAACGGATATCAAGGTTCCGCCCGCAAGCAGCGCGAGAAGCAGGGTCGTGAAGACGTTTCCCGCGGTCGTGGTGGTAAGCGCGCCGTCATGGAAGAAGGCGATCGGGTACCCAATTTGCCCGAAGCCGTTTAGGGCCAAGGCGTAAATGCCCCCGGGTGCGAGGCCGGCGAGGAGCATCGCGGTCCCCGCGGCGATTATCGAAAACACGATCTGGATAAGGCGCCGGAATTTGGGCACGGGCGCCTTCGCCGCCAGGGTCCCGGGCCTTGTGGCGCCGAGCACGAGTATCGACGAGAGAAGGAAGGGGATGAAGGGAAGGAAAGACGGCGCCGTGGCAATGGCGTAAGGCAGGAAGGAAAGGAATGGCAGGTCGTTTGCGGAGGCCGGGATATCCGTGATGCCGGAGCTGCTCAGGGCACGGCAATATGCGAGCGCTGCGTCATTGGTCTCTTGGTCTCCCACGATGGACCCGGATTGGAAGCCTTCGCCCATGAGCGCGTAGTAGCTCTCGGCAGAATCGAGAAAGGCGGCGTCGGTTTGGGCGGCAAGGGCGGCGTTCGCGTATCTTGCAAGCTCCGCGTCATTTTGCTGCTCTGGAGATAGGTCTGTGCCGCTGGCCTGGGGCGCGCGCGTATTGAATGCGTCGACAAAGCCCTGCATGCCCTGCTTCATAAAGAAGGGGCCGTAGATGGGTGAATTGAACGCAATGGGGACGGAAAAGGCTGCAGCGAGAACGAGCGTACAAATCCATACGGCCCTGTCTCTTAGGATTAGTTTGAGAAGAAGTCGACAGTACATTCAGAAGCACCTGCATTCCTCAAAGAATCGTTAGATTAAAAGTAACAGACCGGATGAAGATACGCGCGGCGGGGGCGAGGCGAATGGCTGAGCGGTATCGATATGCGGGTTTAACGGTATCACATTGGCCACATAGATTATTAACTTGCTTGACTTGTAAACCTAGTCGTCCTGTCATCATATTCAACTTCGAAAAAAGGGGAATGAGGGCATCCCGATGCATCGAGTATTACTGGAACCCCGGCGATACGCTGAATGATTTGTGACGAATAGTCATGTCCATCAAGAAGGCTCGACGCTTCGGGCAGCTCGTCAATCGATATATCAATTCTTGGAGACATGTATTCCTACCATTTTTAAAGAAACAACGGCGGTAATCGCTATCGCGATTGCGCCAATAATACCGAGCGCCATCTATTTATACTTGATTTAAGGCGGAGTGGAATGTGGGCGCGCAAGGAGATGCGGAATCGATGAGAGCCTCAAAAAAAATTACTGCAGTGTTATCATCATTCATCCTCTCTATTCTTCCATTTCTGATTCTATGGGCGGCTTGGTCAGTCCTCCCTGATACAATTCCCGCTCATTGGAGTGGGGGTGTGGTTGATCGATGGGGTAATAAGCTTGAATTGCTGGTTGTTCCGCTGTTTTCTCTGATTGGTTCTTTTGCAATTTCTGTGTACCTTATTGTTTCCACGCGGCGAAGAGAGTTCGCGGATTTCTCTGTTCGAATGCGACGGGACTTTGTTGCGTGCTATATTTCTAGTCTTCTTTTATCGACAACCTGCTCAGTGATAATTGCCGTTTGGGTTCAGTTGATTCTTACGCAAAACACTGCGGTTGATGGGGGGCTTGGACTATCGATCCTGTATTCCCTTCCCGGGCTATATGTGATCTTGTGCGCTTTGCCGTCTTTTTATGCGAGCGGCGAGAGCAAAAAGGCAGAGCGCCTGATAACAGTTCTTATTGGCGGCGCGGAGATTGTTCTTTGTGGAATAGTGCTTGAAGGTTCGGCTGCCTCTTATGCGATGATTGGACTGATGATTCTGTTCTGTGCGTTTGAGATTGTGTCACAGGTAAGGGATAGCCGGTCCTTATGAGTTGAATTACGCGCGTGCGGATATAAAGGGTGGCATGTTAAATTTGTTGAAAGCTCTGACAGGTTGATTTCCGATCTCAACCGAACACATTGAGCAAATAGGCCATTCCCGCAGTT
>CABVAC010000016.1 GCA_902496275.1 uncultured Collinsella sp.
GGACGCCGCCCTCTCAAGGCGGAGATCACCAGTTCGAATCTGGTACGGGCTACCAAAATTGAACGCCCGGGCCTCGTAAGAGACCCGGGTTTTGTGTATTGACCGTATATACGGCGCCTGCCGTGTTTCGCTCAGATCGAGGAGTAGCCATGGATCTGCCCATCAGCTTGCAAGACATCACGTATGCCGAGAACTATCTGGCGCAGGGCGACCTGGCTACGGCGACACCGCTGCTGGAGCGTCTGGTGGAGCTCGCCGAGGAGTATATCGACGCTGAGTGCAAGACGGAGGAGAAGCGCCAATACTTTAGCTTCGATAGCAAGTTTGAGCGCTTGGCCTATCGCCGCGTGGAGAAGGATCCGCGCGAGCTCGTGCAGGTCGAGGTGCCGTTTGACCGCCTGTACTCTGACATGGCGTTTGCCTACATTCGCCAGCAGGATTATGTGAGCGCTCGTAATGCCCTGATGCAGGCTGTGCGTTGGGACCCCATGAACTGCAACTATCGCTTGGATTTGGCCGAGCTGTTCCGCGCACTCGAGGACAAGCAGGAATGGGCATCGCTCTCGTTCTCGGTGCTGGAGCGTGCAAGCGATGGCAAGTGCGCCGCCCGCGCTTACGCCAATCTAGGTCAGTACTTCTTGGAGCCCGAGACCGAGAACGTTTCGGCTGCCGTGGGCTGCGCGCGTCTGGCGCTGCGCCTGGCGCCCAACGATGCGCATACGACGCGCCTGCTCAACAAGATCCATACCACCTATCCGGATGCCGCTGATGAGAGCGACGACCACGTGATGGGTGAACTGGCCCTGCAAGGCGTGCCGACCTCGCCTTCGGCCGAGATTGCCATCTGCCTGATTATGTGCGCGACCGATGCTGCAAGCGACGGCGACAAGCAGGAGGCGACGCGCCTGACGGTGCGTGCTCGCGACTTGGTGGGCGAGGAGGCCTGCGCGGCGATTATCAAACTGGTGCGCGAGAGCGATGCCGAGCTCAATGCCGAGCGCAAGGCAAAGCGTGAGGCTGCGGGCTCAAACGCCGATGGAGCCAAGGAGGCCGGCGATGCCCAGTAAGCGCGAGCGCAAACTCATTTCCAAGAATCGCTCGGCACATCACGAGTACTTTATCGATGAGACGTTTGAGTGCGGTATTGAGCTGAGTGGCACCGAGGTCAAGTCGATTCGCGAGCGCGCCTGCCAGATCACCGATACCTTCGCGCTGATCCGCGGCGGGGAGTGCTGGCTCGTCGGCCTGCATATCCACCCTTATAGCCATGGTGGCGTGTGGAATCGCGATCCTGACCGTCGGCGTCGTCTGCTGCTGCACCGCAAGGAGATCGACTTTCTTGACGGCAAACTTCGCAACCGTGGTTATGCGCTGGTTCCGTTGGAGCTCTACTTTAATACCGACGGCCGCGTAAAGCTGCTGCTGGGTCTGGGTCGCGGCAAGAAGCTCTACGACAAGCGCGAGGACATGGCCAAGCGTGATGTCCAACGCGAGATCGACCGCGCCCTTAAGGAACGCAACCGTTAGGCACTCTGCATAAGTTGCGGTGGAATACGGACTGTTTTGCCTGTTTGAGGGGCTATTCAGTCCCTATTTCACCGCAACTGCGGGCGTCTCATCTTTCTTACTGTTCTGACACATATGTCTCAAAGGCGGCGTCCGTTATGGGTGCCGCCTTTTTTGTGGGTACATACATTCATGAGGTTCCAACCCGAGCTAGGGGAGTGATCGTTATGGACAAAACTGCGTTCTTTACCATGCCGAGCGGTCTGTACGTGGTGAGCGCTGTGGCAGACGGGTTGCGCGCCGGCTGCGTCATCAACACTGCGGTGCAGGTGACGTCCATGCCGCCGCGTATTTCGGTTGCCGTGAACAAGGACAATGTCACCTCGGGCGTCATCGCCTCGGCCAAAGCGTTCGCGCTGACCGTGATCGATCAGGCCACCGACATGCTCTACATCGGTAACTTTGGGTTCCGCACCAGCAGCGATTATGACAAGTTTGCCAAATACGAGACCCGCGAGACGGCTCTGGGCATGCCCTATGTGCCTGAGCACGCGGCGGCCCTGTTTAGCTGCCGTTTGATCGACACTGTGGATGTGGGCACGCATCTGCTGTTTATTGGCGAGGTCGAGGATGCCGAGCGCCTGAGCGACGAGACGCCGCTGACGTACGACTACTATCACAAGGTGCTAAAGGGCAAGACGCCGCCCAAAGCCTCGTCGTATCAAGGCTAGAAATGTTCTAAAAATACTTGCATTTTGTTATTGAGAATATATACTAATAAGTAAGTACACCAGCAGTCACGTTCGAGAGGAGAACATCATGGCTGAGGAGAAGAAGACGTATAAGTTTGTGTGCACCGTTTGCGGTTACGAGGTTGAGGTCGACACGCCCGAGCTGCCCGAGGACTACGTGTGCCCGGTCTGCGGCGTCGGCCCCGATGAGTTTGAGCTTGTCGAGGAGTAGCTCGTAGACACACGACTTGCAACAACATATAGCTCTGTCCAAGGGCCCCGGTCGAATTCTCGGCCGGGGCCCTTTTGATTTATCTGACGGTTTAAAACGGTCTCACGTGTTACAGATTGAGACGTTATATCTGGACAGTCACGCCATCCCAATTACATCCCCGTTAGCAGCACGATGTCGAGAATCGTCACGATGACGCCGATCCCTACGAGCAGCGCGTTGAGCGGGCGCGAGTTGGCGTATTTGCCCATGACGCGGCGTGAGCTGGTGAGCCGTATAAGCACGAAAACCGTGATCGGCAGCTGAAGCGACAGCAGTGCCTGGCTCCAGATGAGACCTTCAAAAGGATTTGGGACGACCAGACACGCCGCCACTGCGCCGACGAAACATGCCGCCACCCCAATCGAGGAATGTCGGTCGTGGATGTCGTATTCCTCGTCGAACATGCCCGCGGTGATGGTGCCTGCCGCCATGCCTGCCGTCACACTACTCGATATGCCCGCAAACAGCAGTGCCACCGCAAAGATGGTCGAGCTTGCCGGGCCCAGAATGGGGGAGAGTGTGTCCGCTGCGACGGCGAGGTCGTCTACGAGAATGCCGTGCGCAAAGAAGGTCGTTGCGGCCAGGATGACCATGGCCGAGTTGATTGCCCAGCCCACGCCCATCGAAAAGAGTGTGTCGAAGAGCTCGTAGCGCAGACGTTCTTCGATAACCTGCTCGCCTTGGCCTTCGAAGTGCATGGATTGGATGACCTCGGAGTGCAGGAAGAGGTTGTGGGGCATAACGACCGCACCCAGGACACTCACGATAATCGCGGCAGAGCCAGTGGGCATACTGGGCGTGATCCAGCTTGCGGCGGCTTGCGGCCAGTCGACCTTGACTAGTGCAAGCTCGGCCAAAAACGAGAGTCCTACCACGCCTACGAAGGCGATGATCCAGCGTTCGGCACGCCTGTAGGAGTTCGTCATGAGCATCGCCATCGATACTGCCGCCACGATGACGCAGCCCGCACGCACGGGCAGCCCAAAGAGCATTTGAAGGGCAATCGCGCCACCCAGGACTTCGGCCATGGCGGTGGCGATGGTCGCGAGATAGGCACTGGCGAGCACCGTGCGTCCAACGAAGCGGGGGAGGTAACGTGTCGTGGCCTCGGCAAGACAGGCGCCCGTGGCGATACCCAGGTGCGCCGCATTGTGCTGCAGCACAATGAGCATAATCGTGGACAGTGTGACGATCCACAGCAGCGCGTAGCCAAACTGCGAGCCCGCGGCCATATTGGAGGCCCAGTTGCCCGGGTCGATAAAGCCGACGGTCACGAGCAGCCCGGGGCCGATGTGCCGCGCAATGTCTAGGCCTCCGTGACCACCGGTGCGTCGGGAGCCAAAGTGTTGTTTGAGATGGTTGAGCATGGTGCGCTCCTGCGTGCCGTTTGCTTGACGCCGCAAAGGATACCCGTTTTAGGCTAAAAAGTTAACCAGTATTAACAAAATTGCTGTTTTGATTAGGATGATGAAGGGGGGCTGCGAAATGTTTTGATTTGTAACAACTAGGGATGGAAATTGGGCCTAGGTGTTACAGATCGAGACAGGGAGAAATGGTCCTATGGAAAATCTCGATCTGTAACAGTTGGCTGCAAAAGCCGGCCCTCCGTGTTACAGATTGAGACATTCGGAACCGTCTCTCGAAAACATCTCAATCTGTAACAGTTAGTCGTCGAAATTGGGTCTTACTGTTACAGATTGAGATGTTTGAAGAGGTGAGTTTGCAGGCCGAACCTGGGGCCCTTGTTGCCGTCCTTGAGGTCGGCGGTGTCCACTCGTAGGGCGTGCGTTACGCGATTGTTTCGAAACGGGCGGGAAACACAACGGGCCGGTGATGCTCCTAGTATGCCTATTCAACTGATTGTCTAATATCTAGGGGAGGATCGCGATGCAGGCAGATTCCGCTCAGCAGCAGGGCCTTTATCGCCCCGAATTCGACCACGATGCATGTGGCATCGGCGCGCTTGCCGATATCAACGGTGAGCGCCATCACCAGATTTTGGACGATGCGCTGTCCATTCTGGTCAACTTGGAGCACCGCGGCGGCACGGGACTCGAGAAGAACACCGGCGACGGCGCTGGCATCCTGTTCCAGGTTCCGCATCACTTTTTCCGTAAAGAGGCTCAAAAGTGCGGCCAGATTCTGCCGGCAGAGGGCGACTATGGCGTGGCCATGCTGTTCTTCCCGCAGGACGACAAGGGCGTAGAGGATGCCCGCCGCGTGTTTGAGGAGGGTTGCGCCGAGGCCGGCGTGCCGCTGCTCTTTTGGCGCGAGGTGCCCGTCGACCCGCACGACCTGGGCGAGACGGCCCGCGCCTGCATGCCCACTATCCTGCAGGCCTTCCTGGGCCGTCCGGACGACACGCCCGCCGGCGATGCCTTCGAGCGTCGCCTGTACGTGTGCCGCCGCACCATCGAAAAGAAGGCCGACACCGAGTTTGCCCTGCGCGACAAGATCTTCTATGTGTGCTCCATGAGTTCGCGCACCATCGTGTACAAGGGTATGCTGGTCGCCACGCAGATGCGCCGCTTCTTCATCGATCTTAACGACGCCGCCGTCAAGACGGCCGTGGCGCTCGTTCACTCGCGCTACTCCACCAACACTACGCCCAGCTGGGAGCGCGCGCACCCCAACCGCTTTATCATCCACAACGGTGAGATCAACACCCTCAAGGGCAACGTCAACTGGATTCGTGCCCGCGAGCCCAACCTGTACAGCCCCGTGCTGCAGCACGATCTTGAGCGCGTGATGCCCATCATCAACCGCGAGGGTTCCGACTCCGCGATTCTGGATAACGTGCTCGAATTTTTGGTCATGAACGGTCGCCCGCTCACGCGTGCCGCGTCCATGTTACTGCCCGAGCCGTGGGACCACAACGACAGCCTGAGTGAGGAGCGCCGCGCCTACGACGCTTACCAGTCCATGCTCATGGAGCCGTGGGATGGCCCGGCGGCCATCGCCTTTACCGACGGTCGCACGCTGGGTGCCGCCCTCGACCGTAACGGCCTGCGTCCCGCCCGCTACTATGTGACGCGCGACGGTCGCTTTATGCTGGCGAGCGAGGTGGGCACCATCGAGGTGAGCCCCGAGAACATCCTGACGAGCGGCTGCCTGGGACCGGGCCAGATGCTCGAGGTCGACTTTGCCCGCGGGCGCGTCATCTACAACGATGAGCTGCGCGCCCGTTACGCCAAGGAAAAGCCCTACCGTGATTGGATTGCCGAGGAGACGCTAACCGTTGACGCGCTCGATGAGCCCGTTGCGGCAACGCCCGCCGAGGACGCCGAGGTGCCTGCCACCGTGCGTATGGCCAAACTCGGTTACCACTGGGATGACATTGACGAGGTCGTGCGTCCCATGGCCCAGCAGGGCAAGGCGCCGCTCGCCTCGATGGGCATCGATGCGCCGCTGGCCTGCCTGTCCAAGAAGACGCGCTCGTTCTTTGACTACTTCTATCAGTTGTTCGCCCAGGTCACGAACCCGCCGATCGACGCCCTGCGCGAGCATATGGTGACTTCGACCACGCTCTACCTGGGCAACCACGGCAACTTGCTCGAGGACTCCCGTACGGCCTGCCAGCTGGTGCGCCTGGAGCGCCCGCTGCTGAGCGAGGAGGAGTTCGACCGCATTTGCGCGATTGACCGTGTTGGTTTTAAGACCCGCCAGTTCCGTGCCGTGTACCGCCGCGACGCGGGTGAGGGCGCGCTGCAGGCTGCGCTCAAGCAGCTTGCCGAAGACGTCGAGGCTGCGGTTCGCGATGGCGTGAACATCGTGGTGCTGAGCGACCGTGCCGCTGCGGGCGAGGTGCCCGTGCCGTCGCTGCTCGCCGTGGGCTGCGTGCACAACCACCTGATCCGTGTCGGCGTGCGCACCTTTGCCGATATCGTGGTGGAGTGCGGCGATGCCGTGTCTCCGCACGACTTTGCGGCGCTGGTGGGCTACTCCGCAAGCGGCATCTACCCGTACAACGCGCATGCGTGCATCCGCAATCTGGCGACACGCGGCGACCTGGACGTAACGACCGAGCAGGGCATCGCCAATTACAACAAGGCCGCGACGGCGGGCATCGTCTCCATCATGTCCAAGATGGGCATCTCCACGGTGCAGAGCTACCACTCTGCGCAGATCTTTGAGGCCGTCGGCTTTACGCCGGAGTTCGTCAACGCGTACTTCGCCGGCACGGTGAGCCGTGTGGGCGGTATGGGTATCGAGGACGTCGAGCGCGAGCAAAACGAGCGCTACGACGCCGCGCTCGCTATCCTTAAGAGCCCGGCTCCCGATCAGCTGCCCACGTTGGGCCTGACCAAGTGGCGACCGCTCGGCGGCGAGGATCACCTCATCGATCCGCAGACTGTCTACTTGCTGCAGACCGCCTGCCGCGAGGACAGTTACGACACCTTTAAGGAGTACAGCGCCCGCCTGCACCGCACCGGCCGTGCCGTGCGCCTGCGCGACCTGCTCGACTTTGATGCCAGCGGCCGTACCCCGGTGGCGCTCGACGAGGTCGAGCCTGCGCTCAACATCGTCCGCCGCTTTAACACCGGCGCCATGTCGTACGGCTCCATCAGCAAAGAAGCACACGAGTGCATGGCCATCGCCATGAACCGCCTGCATGGCCGTTCCAACTCCGGCGAGGGCGGCGAGGACCCACGCCGCGAGACCCCGCTGGCTAACGGTGACTCCAAGAACTCCGCGATCAAGCAGGTAGCAAGTGCGCGATTTGGCGTGACGAGCCGCTACCTGTGCAGCGCCTTCGAGATTCAGATCAAGATGGCCCAGGGCGCCAAGCCCGGCGAGGGCGGTCACCTGCCCGGCAAGAAGGTCTACCCCTGGATTGCCGAGGTCCGTCAGTCCACGCCCGGCATCGGCCTGATCTCGCCTCCGCCGCACCACGACATCTACTCCATCGAGGACCTGGCAGAGCTGATCTTTGACCTTAAGAACGCCAACCCCGGCGCGCGCGTGTCGGTCAAGCTGGTCAGCGAGGCCGGCGTCGGCACCATCGCCACTGGTGTTGCCAAGGGCGCTGCCGACAAGATTTTGATCAGCGGCCACAACGGCGGCTCGGGTGCCGCTGCTCGCGATTCCATTTGGCACGCCGGTCTGCCGCTGGAGCTCGGTCTTGCCGAGGCCCAGCAGACGCTGCTGCAAAACGGCCTGCGCTCGCGCGTGGTGCTCGAGGCCGACGGCAAGCTCATGGACGGCACCGATGTTGCCGTCGCCTGCCTACTGGGTGCCGAGGAGTTTGGATTTGCGACCATGCCGCTCATCTCGATGGGCTGCCTCATGCAGCGCGACTGCCAGCAGGATACCTGCCCCGCCGGCATCGCTACGCAAAACTGCCGCCTGCGTCGCGGCTTCCGCGGCAAGCCCGAGCACGTCGAGCACTTTATGCTCTTTGTTGCCGAGCAACTGCGCGAGGTCATGGCGAGCCTGGGCTTCCGCACCGCCGACGAGATGGTCGGCCATCCCGAGTGCTTGCGCCAGATTGAGGTCCCGGGCAACCGCAAGGCTAACCTGCTGGATCTGTCGCCCGTGCTGGCGAGCGCGACCTGTGAGTTTGGTGCCCACATCCCGGGTGCCGACGGCCGTCACTTCCTGCCCCAGATGGCTGCGGACAGCGAGCTCGAAAAGACGCTCGACTCCACGTTGTTTGTGCCCTATACGGCCGATGCCCGTGCGCACCTGCGTCCGATTCGCTTCCGCGCCGATATCGCCAACGTCAACCGCTGCGTGGGCACCATCTTGGGCAACGCGGTGACCAAGGCGCATCCCGAGGGCCTGCCCGCCGGCTCCATCACCATCGATTGCGATGGTTCGGCCGGTCAGAGCTTTGGCGCCTTCCTGCCACGCGGCATTACGCTCAACGTGTGCGGCGACGCCAACGACTACTTTGGCAAGGGCCTTTCGGGCGGCGAGGTGTCGGTGCGCCCCAACCCGCATGCGACCTACAAGTTCGATGAGAATATCATCGTGGGCAACGTTGCGTTCTTTGGCGCCACGAGCGGCCGCGGCTTCATTAACGGTCTTGCCGGCCAGCGTTTTGCCGTGCGCAACTCCGGTGCCACCGTGGTGGTCGAGGGTTGCGGCAACCATGGCTGCGAGTACATGACGGGCGGTCTGGCGCTCATCCTGGGCGAGGTCGGGCAGAATTTTGCCGCCGGCATGACAGGCGGCGTGGCCTACGTCTTTGACCAGTACGGCACGCTCGATGCCCGTGTGAACCACGAGAGCGTTGAGCTTAAAGCCCCGACGGCCGGCGAGCTGGCGCAGATTCGCGAGCTCATCCAGGAGCACGTGGACGCGACGCAGAGCCCGCGCGGCATTAAGCTGCTTTACAGCTTTGAGACGATGAGCAAGCACTTTGTGAAGGTCATTCCGACCGAGTACGAGCGCGTGCTGGCGATTGTCGCCGCCGCCGAGGCCGTCGGCAAGACGCATGCGCAGGCCGAGGAGCTGGCGTTTGACATTGTGACCGGTCGCGCGAGTGACGTGGATGTTGCTCGCTTCGATGTTGCGGGCGGTGCTGCGGGTGCTGCGTCCGTGGCTGCCAGCTCTGTTGCTTCGACCAAGAAGGAGGCGTAAGTGCCATGGGTAAGCCCGGTGCTTTTCTTGATATCGATCGCGTGACCCATGAGCTGCGCCCCGTGGAGGAGCGCAGCCGCGATTTCGATCCGCTGTACGTGGAGCTCGACGACGACGCGCGCCGTGCCCAGGCGAGTCGCTGCATGATGTGCGGTGTGGCGTTTTGTCAGATGGGCGCGAGCTTTGGCAAGGCACGTCCGAGCGGCTGTCCGCTGCACAACCTGATTCCCGAGTGGAACGAGCTGGTGTACCGCGGCCGTTGGGACGAGGCTGCCGAGCGCCTGTCACTCACCTCGCCCATGCCCGAGTTCACGAGTCGCGTGTGCCCGGCGCTGTGCGAGGCCGCATGCAACCTGGGCTCGGTCGATGGCCAGCCCACGACGATTCACGATAACGAGCGCGCGATCAGCGACCACGAATGGGCAAACGGTGGCCCGCGTCGCTTTGAGCCGGCGGGGGAGGACGCGCCCTCGGTCGCCGTAGTTGGTTCTGGCCCGGCTGGCCTGGTGGCTGCATGGGAGCTTGCGCGTCGCGGTGCCCGCGTGACGGTGTTTGAGCGTGACGACCGCCCGGGCGGCCTGCTCATGTACGGCATTCCCAACATGAAGCTCGAGAAGTCTGTGGTCGAGCGCCGCGTGGCGCTCATGCGCGAGCTGGGTATTGTGTTTGAGCTGGGTGCCGATGTGACGGACCCTGCGGTAGCGGCCAAGCTCAATGGTTCTGACGCCGTTGTGATGGCTGCTGGTGCTCGTGCGCCCCGCGGTCTTTCGGCTACGAACGTGGATGCTCCGGGCGTGGTGTACGCGGTGGACTACCTGACGGCTTCGACCGTCTCGGTGCTCGATGGCGGCGAGCCTGCCATCGATGCGCGCGGCCTGGACGTCGTGGTCATTGGTGGTGGCGATACCGGAAACGACTGCGTGGGTACCGCGGTGCGTCAGGGTGCGCACAGCGTGCGCCAGTTTGAGTTCTTGCCGGCGGCGCCTGATGCGCGCGCGGCGAGCAACCCCTGGCCGCAGTGGCCCAACGTGAAGAAGACCGATTACGGCCATCAGGAGGCCATCGCTGCCATGGGCGGCGAGATGCGCGCTTGGGGTGTGGATACGCTCGAGGTACTGTTGGACAAGAAGGGCGCGGCCGCGGGCCTGCGCGTGGTCGATCTGGATTGGTCGGCTGGCAAGCCCGAGCGCATCGCGGGCTCTGAGCACGAGGTGCCGGCCCAGCTGGTGCTCATCGCCTGCGGTTTTACGGGCCCGGAGCACGGTGTGTTCGATGCAGTGAGCGTGCCTGTTGCCACCGCTGGTCGTCCGCTGCCGGTGATGGCTGCCGAGGGCTCGCACCTTGCGGCCCGTGTCGACGGCGTCGCCGCGGATGCCGCGCCGGTGTATGTGGCGGGTGATGCTCGCAACGGCAGCTCACTCGTGGTGAACGCCATGGCCGATGCCCTGGCCTGCGCAGCCGAAGTCGCCGATGCGCTGGAGCTGTAAAGTAGTCATTTAAGAACGTCCCCAATGACTAGTCATTTTTTTGTCTAGTCGTTGGGGACACTCTTTGCGAGCGATTTGCTCGTTTGTCGACGTACGGGTGTTTATTTGTCGACTTCTTGGGCTGTGGTCACCTGTTGTTTCTGTGGTGGCTGTGGGTATCTGGCTCAAAAGGGCGGGTTGGCCGTCTATGTTTACCTGCGGTTTTGTCGCGGTGCGCATTTTCGGTCAAGCTTTTCGTCAAGTGTTTGGTCAGCATCTGGTTTGCAGCCGGAGGCCTATTTTGCCCGCGCTGGTCGTGGCCGACCACCCTCCTCGTAAGCTCAAATTGAGGTCTATCAGTTTGAGGAGGATGCCATGACTGACCACGCTTTAGACCGAGCGCAGCTAGCCGAAGCCGTCGGCAACGATATTGCCGACATAGCCCATTTTTGGATGCTGCGGAAGTTCCAGTTTTTGGAGCCGGCGCGCGAACAGTTCGAGATCATTGTCGACCCGTGGCTCAGCTATTGCACCGAGCCTTCGCAAAACGAAATCATGGCCTACAACATGGCGTTTACCGATTGGCTGCTCTTCGAGCGCTCCTATCGCCATGGCAAGACGCTGCTCGAGCTGTATGTTGACGAGCCGCCGGCATCGCTTTCGCCTGCCTCGCTCAAGCGGCTCGAGCAGGTACGCGACACGCAGTATTTCTCGCGCTTTGGCATTTTGGACAAGGATCCTGCGAACGGCATGGTTGCGCTGAAGGATACGCGCACCGACCGTCGCTTTGATGTCTACGACCCGCATATCGTGCAAAAGGAGCATTGGAGCGACGGCGCGATTGCGGTGCGCCTCGCTTGCGTCGACGATGTCTGGCTGACGGCGGGACAGCTCTATCTGTACGACATCGCGCGCCTGAGTGACACGGCAGTCGATGGGCCGGGTGCGGTGCATCCGGAGGACCTGCAGGATGGCTTTGACACCTCGTGCATCAGCTTCTTTTTGCGCCTGGTCCGCGACATCATGGGCGCCCAGGGGCGGTACGTGAAGTCGCTTAACATCTACGAGCAGGAGTGGGAGTAGGGGATGTGGCTGGTGTCGCCCTGCTGCCCTGACTTTGTCTCAATCTGTAACGTTTGGCGGCTGTTTGGGCCCGTAACTGTTACAGATCGAGACGAACGCTTGGGCGCCGCTGGTTTGTCTAAATCTGTAACGTTTGGGGGTCTGGAGAACGTCTAACTGTTACAGACCGAGACGTTTGGCACCTGGTTGGGGGAATGTCTCAATCTGTAACATCTACAGGCCCAAATTCGACCTGCCTGTTACAGATTGAGACAAAGGCTGGACGCGGTGCCGAACAATCTAAATCTGTAACAACTAGAAGCTCAAAGACTGTCTTCCTGTTACAGATCAAGACATTTGTCAGCGGAGGCAACGGTGACGATGGCCCATTTGTCTGACGTGGCGGTGATGAAAGTGCCTAATACCGTTCTCAAACACAAACATGCGACTCGCAACACGTTGGCGCGGAATAGAATGCTCGCGCGGCTCACGGAGACGGCCAAGCAAGGTGCGCTGCTCGCAACGCATGACAATACCGAGCTCATGTGGCTGCGACGCCATGTTGGAACCGACGATATCGCGGAGCCCGAGCCGTACCTGTTCTGTTTTCAGCATGATTGGGATGCATTGACGCCGGCGGAGCGAGCGCTGAGGACTATCAAAGGGCTTGCGGAATTTCATCCCGATTGGGCGTTTTGGGGCTATGACGCGGCGCTTTTGTGGGGTTTGGAGTTGCCGAATGATCTGCTCGGGCCGCGCTTTCTTGTTAAGACGGGTTGTTCGGTGACGTTGAGCGGCGGGTGCAGGTTGTTGCGTCCGCAGATTGCGGGCGCGCTCGAGCGCGTCGACGGCGTGCGGGTGACGTCGTTTTGGCGCACGGCGGAGGATTGCTTGCTGCGTGCGCCGTTCTCCTACGGGTTGGCGATTGCCGATTCTGTACTGCGGGTGAAAGACGTATCACGTGGGGATTTGTGCGAGCGCCTCCGCGCCGATTGCGAGGGCAGGCGAGGGTATCGCAGGGCACAGGCGATTGCGTCGTATGCGGACGGGCTGTCCGAAAACGGCGGCGAGTCTCGGTTCCGAGCGTTCTTTATTGCGTACGGCTTTCCGGTTCCGGAGCTGCAGGTGGAGTTTCGCGACCCGCTCGATCCGAGCCAGGTGTTTCGCGTCGACTATTTTTGGCGGCTCGAGAACGGGACGTGTGTCATCGGCGAGCTCGACGGAAAGGGGAAGTACACCTTGCAGAACGGCGAGGGTCGGGAGTCGGTCGACCCATTCGTGGCAGAACGTCAACGGGAGTCCCATCTGACAATGCTCGGGCATAAGGTGCTTCGGTTTACGTTTAACGAACTCAAAGACCCGGGGAAGCTGGTCGAGAAAATGAGGCTGGCGGGTATTCCTCGGCAGGCTGAATTGGCTGAGGAGTGGAGACGTCAGTGGTATGGGCGCTGAGAGGTTTTGTCTCAATCTGTAACATCAGGGGGCCCAATAACCCAGTACCTGTTACAGATTGAGACATTTCCCTGGTTTCGCTGGGGTGGGACTGCAACGTATTTCGTCCCCCACATCCCCTCTTCCCTCCGTTAACCGATATGCTCGACTTTAGGTCGCTGCATTAGGTGATAATGGACAAATGTTCAAGTTAATCGTGAGAGAGGAGCTCGATATGGCGTCTGCCGATCGTTCCACGTTGTTTATCAATGCGACCATTCTGGATGGTTCGGAGCATATGGAGCCGCAACCCGATATGGCCGTGGCCGTTGAGCGCGGTGTCATCACGTGGATGGGGCCGAGTGCTGTGGCGCAGGCGCCTGCGGGTGCCGAGGTTATCGACCTGGCGGGTGCGTATCTCATGCCAGGCCTCATCAATATGCATGTGCATCTGTGCGGTTCGGGCAAGCCGGTTTCGGCGGGCGATGCGGGCGCGCTGATGAAGAAGCTCGATAATCCCGTGGGGCGCGCCATCGTGCGCCATATTCTTAAGGGCAGCGCCCAACAACAACTGGCAAGTGGCGTGACCACGGTGCGCGGCGCGGGCGACCCGCTGTTTGCCGATCTGGCCGTGCGCGATGCTATCGATGCCGGCAAGTATCAAGGTTCTCGCCTGGTGGCGCCGGGAACGGGTGTCACGGTGCCGGGCGGCCATGGTGCGGGTTTGTTCGCCCAGGTGGCCAACAGTCCCGCCGAGGCAGCCGAACAGGTGCGCGACCTGTATGCGCGCGGTGCCGACGTCATCAAGCTGTTCGTGACGGGCGGCGTGTTCGACGCTAACGAGGTGGGCGAGCCGGGCGTGCTGCGCATGCCGGTCGAGGTTGCCGCGGCGGCGTGCAAGGCGGCGCACGAGGTGGGCCTGCCGGTTATGGCCCATGTCGAGAGTACCGAGGGTGTGAAGGCCGCGCTTGAGGCCGGCGTTGACACGATTGAGCACGGCGCTCCGTTGACGTCCGAGATTCTGGAGCTGTACCGTGGCGCCGCGGGCACACAGCTTGAGGGGCGCGCGCCGAGTGTGACCTGCACTATCAGCCCGGCGCTGCCGTTTGTATTGCTCGACCCGAAAAAGACCCATTCTACCGATACGCAAAAGAAGAACGGCGATATCGTGTGCTCGGGTATTATCGAGAGCGCTCGTGCCGCACTGGAAGCTGGCGTTAAGGTGGGCCTTGGCACGGACTCGAGCTGCCCGTTCGTGACGCAGTACGACATGTGGCGTGAGGTGGCCTATTTTGCCAAGTATGTCGGCGTGAGCAACGCCTTCGCGCTGCATACAGCTACGCAAGTCAATGCTGAGCTGCTGGGGCTGGGCGGCGAGACCGGCACAATTGAGTGCGGCAAGGCTGCCGATATCTTGGTGACGCGCGAGAACCCGCTCGATGACCTGTGCGCTCTGCGTGAGCCGATGCACGTGATGTGTCGCGGCGATCTGGTGCGCAAGCTCAAGGTGAAGCGCATCCTCGAGGTGGACGCCGAGCTCGACGCGATTATGGCCATGCCTGCCGAGGCGTTGGCCGAGGAGCTTGCCCGCGATGGCGTGGCGTAAGCGCGCGATATGGTGATGCGACAAAGGGACAATCCTTTTGTCATAATCAGAAAAAGCCGAGGTCCCAGTGCGAGGCCTCGGCTTTTATTTGTCCCATGGTATGGCGGCTATGAGCGCGTCTCCATCTTGGCATGGCACTTGGGGCAGGTGACGCGGATCTTGCCTTTGCCCTTGGGAACGGAGAGCATCTGGCCGCAGTTGGGGCACTTAAGATAGGCCGTGGTCTTGCGGCCCTTCCACATCTTCTTGGCTGTGCGCTTGGCACGTTCAAAGTCTTCCTTGCTAGTACCGGCTGCGCGCGAGGCGTTGGCCGCTGCAGCTCCGCCGCCCAAGCTAGCTACAAACTTGCCCAAGCCGGGTACGTTTGCAGTCGCGGCGACAAAGGCCTCGTTCTCCTTGTGACGTGCGTCGATATTTTTGGACAGGCCGCGCAGCACGCCAATCACGATTACGGCGATGGCAATCCAGCTGAGCCACTGGATGCGGGCTATCGATCCGATCATCGCGATGACGATGCCGGCAAAACCCATCACGATGGTGAGTTCATCGGCACCATTGCGACCCTTCATAAAGTCATTCATGCAAATTGCCTTTCGTTCGATATGCTGCACGCCTTTATACCCGATTTAGAGCAAGGGGGACAGGTTAATCTGCACCAATGTGGTGCAAACATACCTGTCCCCGGAATACCAAGACGGTGCAAACGTACCTGTCCCCAATGCCCCAATTACTTGGAGAGTTTGTCGACGACGCGTTCGATTTCGGCGAGTTTGGCGGCTTTGAGGTCTTCGTCGCCCGATTCGATTGCCGAAGTCACGCAGCCCTCGATATGCGCCTTGAGCACGTCGGCGTTAATGCGCGCGAGGAGCGCCTGTGTGGCCATGAGCTGTGTGGAGATATCGACGCAGTAGCGGTCCTCCTCGACCATCCGCAGGATGCCGTCGATCTGACCGCGTGCCGTCTTGAGCATGCGGGTCACCGATTTATGGTCTGCCATCATGGCGGGTCCTCGTTTCTGGTCGGGGGTACGTGCGGGTCGTTATGCGGCGGTCACCGAAAGGGCGTGGAACTTCTCGCCGGCGCCCTCGACGGCGGCAGCGAGCTGCTCAGCGGTCACGGTGTCGGCGCACTCCACCTGTACGGTCTGAGTCTCGTGATCGGCGTCGGCGTCGGTCACGCCGGCCACGTTGAGCAACGCCGTCTCGACGGTGGCGTCGCAGTGGCCGCACATAAGGCCGGAAGTCTTAATTGTGAAACGCATGGGTATTCCTCTCTGTTGTGTCGGCTTTCCCAGGCACCCGACCTTGACCTTCAAGCCGTCGCTCGCGTACCAAAGTACGCGTCGCTCCTCTTTCAGGTCAATCTCGGGCACCTGGAAAACCCGTTCTAAATGAACTTAATGGCGATCCTATTTTGCCACTTTGGGCTTAAAGGATTTTAGGCGCAGAGCGTTGCTTACGACACATACGCTCGACAGGCTCATGGCCGCAGCGCCAAACATCGGCGAGAGCTGCCATCCGGTGAGCGGGAAGAACACGCCCGCCGCCAGCGGAATGCCGATGCCGTTGTAGAACAGCGCCCAGAACAGGTCCTGCTTGATGTTGCGGATCGTGGCGCGCGAAAGCTCGATGGCCCGCGCAACATCCATGAGGTCACTGCGCATGAGCACCACATCAGCCCCTTCTTTGGCGATGTCGGCGCCGGTGCCGATAGCAAGGCCCACGTCGGCGCGCGCCAGGGCGGGGGAGTCATTGATGCCGTCGCCCACCATGGCGACCTTGCTGCCCGCATCCTGCAGATTGCGCACGTGGCGCTCCTTGTCGGCGGGGAGGACGTCGGCGATGACCTGCTTGCTGTTCAGTCCCACGCGGCGGGCGATGGCCTCGGCCGTCACGCGGTTGTCGCCGGTGAGCATGCGCACGTCGACGCCAAGCGAGCGCAGTGCGGCGATGGCCCCGGCGCTCGTCTCCTTGACCTCGTCAGCCACGGCAATGGTGCCGGCAAGCTCGCCGTTCTTGGCAAAGAACAGCGGCGTCTTGCCCTCGGCGGCAAATTGTTCGGCAAGACCCGCGGGCACGGCAACGCCCAGCTCGTCCATCAGGCGTACGTTGCCGGCTGCAATGGCGTTTTGCCCCTCGCGCGCCGTAACGCCTCGTCCGGGCACGGCGGCAAAGTCCTCGACCATGCGCGCGACGATCCCACGTGTCTCGCACTCGGCCATAATCGCCTCGGCCAGCGGGTGCTCGCTTGAGCGTTCCAGCGCGGCGGCCAACTTGAGCAGCGCCTTTTCGCTCATGGCGGGCGAGCCGTCAGCGCGCGTGGCTACCACGATATCGGTCACGGCAGGCTTGCCGCGGGTGACCGTGCCCGTCTTATCGAGCACCACGGTGCCCACGCTGCGCAGGTTCTCCAGCGCCTCGGCGCTCTTAAAGAGAATGCCCATCTCGGCGCCCTTGCCGGTGCCGACCATAATGGCGACGGGCGTGGCCAGGCCCAGCGCGCACGGGCAGCTGATCACCAGCACGGCGACGGCGGAGGTAAGCGCTTCGTTGACGCTTCCGGTCAGCACCATCCACGCCACAAAAGTCACGGCCGAGATCGCGAATACTACGGGCACGAACACGCCGGCGACCTTGTCGGCCATGCGGGCGATGGGCGCCTTGGTGGCGTTGGCGTCCTCGACGAGCTGGATAATCTTGGCGAGCGACGTGTCGGCGCCCACACGCGTGGCGCGGAAGGTAAACGAGCCCGTGCGGTTGACCGTGGCCGCATTGACAGTGTCGCCGGCGGTCTTCTCCACGGGGATGGACTCGCCGGTGAGCGCGCTCTCGTCCACGGCCGAGCTGCCCTCGAGCACCACGCCATCGACGGGGATGGACTCGCCGGGGCGCACGCGCAGGACCTGGCCGGGAAGGATGGCGTCGACATCGACGGTGGTTTCGGTGCCGTCCTCTGCCACGACGGTCGCGGTCTTGGGCGCCAAGTCGATGAGCGCCTCGATGGCGCCGCCGGTCTTGGATTTGCTGCGCGTCTCGAGATATTTGCCCACGGTGACGAGCGACAGGATTGTGCCGGCGCTCTCAAAATACAGGTTGTCCATGCCCGTCATCATGGCCTCGTGGACCTGACCCGCGGCTAGCTGGTCGGCCATGATGAACATGGCGTAGAGCGACCAGGCGATGGAAGCAGTGGCACCCACGGCAATAAGGGCGTCCATGGTAGGCGCGCCGTGCGTAAGCGATTTAAACCCGTTGATAAAGTATGCGTCGTTGACGTAGGCGATGGGAATGAGCAGGACGAGCTCGGTGAGCGCGAGCGTCATGCTGTGGGTGTGGTCGGTGAAGACGCCGGGCAGTGGCCAACCGAGCATGTGCCCCATGCCTATGTAGAACAGTGGGATGAGGAAGATGATCGAGATGATGAGGCGGGTGCGCATGGCAGAGGCGGCGGCCTCCAACTTTTTGGTGGGCGACTCCATGTGGGCGGCGCCGGACCTGACTTGCGCACTGCCGTTTGAGCCGGCGGCACCGGTG
This sequence comes from uncultured Collinsella sp., assembly GCA_902496275.1. Taxonomy (GTDB): domain Bacteria; phylum Actinomycetota; class Coriobacteriia; order Coriobacteriales; family Coriobacteriaceae; genus Collinsella. The sequence goes on from CABVAC010000016.1 coordinate 18,195, forward strand.
CCCGCATCGACGGGCGAGGCCGAGTAGCCGGCACGGTCGACGGCGGTGCAGATATCGTCGGGGGAGACCTGCGCAGGGTCGTAGTCGACCATCATGGAACCGGCGAGTAGGTTGACCGCGACGCTTTGGACGCCGTCGAGTTTGCTCACGGCACGGTCCACATGCGCCTGGCAGGCGGCGCATGTCATGCCGCCCACGTCGAACTTATCTTGAGCCATGGCTTCTCCTTTCTGTGGTTCGGTGTTGGAATTGTTAACCTGCCGATACTATACACCCATACCCCCTGGGGGTGTCCAGTGGAGATTGAAATGTATGACATTTCGTTATTGGTTGAGCTGATGGCCAGGTCGGCGGGCCGTAGCCGGTCTAATGTCTCAATCTGTAACAACTAGACCCGATTTTGTCGAATAACTGTTACAGATCGAGACAGACCGTCCGCGGTCAACTCAAATGTCTCGATCTGTAACATCTAGAGAGGTTTTTGACCCCTTACTGTTACAGATTGAGATGTTGTCTCGCGGGGCTGGGGTTTGTCTCGTTCTGTAACATCTAGACCTGTATCTGCCGAGCTAGTGTTACAAATCGAGACAACTGCCGGGGAGGGGTCCCGTCACGGCAAGACGCCCGCCGCCTAGATACAGAATCCGGGGATCACACAGGTTCGTTTGTTTGGCTTGTCCGCAGGCGTTGCGTACGTAAAGGCGTCGCCGTCGTGGCCCACACGGTTTATGTAGAGCGTGCCTTCGGTCTCCGATGAGTCGGGGCTCACCGTGCGCTCCCACCAGCAGGTGTCCTTGCCCTTCCACTGGCGAACCAGCATCTCGTTCGTGGTATACGGACTTACCTTGAGCTCGCGGAAGAGCTGATACTCCTTGCCCTCGCCGTTGTAGATGTCTGCCAGGTAGTGATAGTCCTCGGCAAACGAATCGGACGGTTGCGTACCGCACAGCTCGACCATGGCGGGCAGCCAAAGGGTTGCGGGCAACTCGCTCAGGCACGATGCGCTGTTGGCGGCGCCCACATTGTTCGAGACCTTCTTGACCCCTTTAATGAGTGCGCGCAACTCGTTGGGCAGCAGCTTAAGGCCGTCGCCGTTGAGCCATTTCCGCAGCTCGCAATCTGCCCAGCCGGCGCTCGGCGGTTCAGCTGCAGCGTTGCGCTCGGCAATACCCGCGTCGAACATAAACGTCAGCCCGGCCTTGCCCGTACCGTCCAGAAGCTCATCGTGACGGATGCCCACAAGCTGCGCGCCGACCTCCAGCCCGTTGGTGAGCGTGACACGCTTGGTGCACGGATAGGGGATATGCCCATCAGCGTCGAGCAGGTGGTAACGCTTGGCAATCTCGCGTGCCTCGCTACGGGTCTCGGCGGCCTTAATCTTGAGCGAAATCTCCTGCAGCTGATTCCAGGTGTAGTCGTCAAGTGAACCGCGGATGCCGTCAAGGTAGTCGGGGATGCCAAAGCCATGGGTTGCCGCCCCGATAACGCTGAGCCCCGCAACGGCTGCGATAGCGCCGCCGATAATAAAGCGGCGGCGGGTCATGGCATCGTGGCGGGCCTGATTCAGGATCTCTCGTGCGCGCTCGCCGGCGACGTCGACCTTAAGGTGCGTGCCAGAATCGATATCAATCGCGGCCTCGTCTCCTGTGCCTTCGCGGCCCTCGGATTCGGCATCGGTGAGGTATGCCGAGAGCACCTCGAGCATCTGCTGCTCGGTGGGACGATCGCACTGCTCGACTGAGAGACCCTTCATGATGATTTGGACGAGCGCTTCATCGCCCTCGCAGCGCGGCTCGAGCGGTGCCGGCTTGGTCTTGGTCTTTACGAGATAGAACGAGCCGGTTGCAGCGGCGTCCGTCGACTCAAAGTCAAACGGTTTGCGACCGCTGTAGAGCTGGTACAGAATGCTCGAAAGCGCATAGACGTCGATTGCCGGCGAACGGCGAAGGGCCGCGATGCCTTCGATATCCTGCGTGAGCATCTCGGGCGCGGCGTATGCGGGCGTGGCAAAGCGCCAGATGTCGGCGCGTCGGGTGATCGTGTCGTCGCCGAGAGCCATGGTCGCGGAGCCCATGTCGATGAGGCAGGGGTCAAAGGAACAATCAGCAATCTGCTGCTCGAGCGTTCGGCTGGTGGTGCGGAACATGATATTGGCAGGCGACAGGTCGCGATGGATGACCGGATTCACGAGGCCTTGGGTCATCAAGAGCGCACGAAGCACGGCGTTTCCGACGGCGGCGACCATCTGGGTGGTCAGCCCGCCCGAGGCGTCGTGCGGAAGCAGGGGCAGCGCCTGCTTGAGCGAGGTGCCCTCGACCCACTCCATGAGGATGAGAGGGTCATCCTCGCACGATCCGTAGCCATAGACGCGCGGAAATCCGCGCAGGTGCGAGACGGTACACAGATGACGGTACTCCTCGAACAGCGCGGCGGTGCTGGCCAGGTGCGCTGCCGATTGCTCGGCGGAGCGGTCGGGGGCTTGGCCGGAAAGGATAGCGTTGTCCTTGAGCAGCTTGACGGCAAAGACCTCGCCGCTCGTGTTGGTCGCGCGCAGCACGTGCCCGATGTTGCCGTTGTTGCGGTGGGCCGTCTGGAGAATAAGCGTCATAAACCGACGTTTGGCGTCGTCCTCGGCGCTGGGGTCGACCGCCACGGCGGTATCGAACGTATCGAGACGGATGAGTTTGTCGCCATAGGCGCTATCGGTAGTATCCATGGCGTTCCTTTGTCTGGCATGGGTTGCCGCACGTATACGCGAGCAGTGCGGATATCGGTAAAGTACCATGATAGCCGCACTGCCCACGTATACCGCTGAGCGTTGTCGTTTACGACGCAGAAGGTAGAAGACGAAAGACGGACGGCGACCGTCTTCCGATCGCCGTCCGCGCTAGTCCACAATGACAAGGAATGTCGTGTAGAGACCCAGATGGAGCCTGTCGCTGTTTTCGATTTCCACTGGGGGATAGATCTTGCCAGGCTCGCGTTGGTCGCGCGGCGGCTCAATCACAATATCGCCGTCACCCGCGCCCGATTCGAGCACTGTGCCGTTGGTCGACCCAAGGCCCTGGGCGTACCAGTGCTCACCCTCAAGCCAAATGCGAAGATGCTCGCGCGATGCGTCGGCGCCCACATCGGTGATGCTGGGCGAGGTTTTGGGCAAAGAACCAATCACGGTGCCGCGCGGATCGCGTGTGAGGGGATGGATTTGCATGCCGGCGCAGTTGTCGGCATGGGTTCTGAGCAGACCGAGGTTGGGGGCGACGGTGCGCGGCTGCTCCAGGCTGCTCATAAAGCCACGTCCGACGGTAGTTTCGGTGGTGCCAAAGTGCTCGCCCGTCTTGCTGTCGCAAAAGCGCTCGACGGTGGCCACGCCCTGAACGGGATCGGCGAGCGCCCCCGTTGCCACAAAGAGCATAAGGTAAAGCGTGCTTTTCTCGCGCACGGCATTGCCGTCAAAGTTGTCGATGCGATTGAGGGCATTTGCATATAGGCGGCTGTCCAGCTTGTAGCTGGCGAGAGCCGACATCATTTCGTTGGCGGCCGGACCGCGATAGTGCTCGGCGATTGCCCGATAGGCGGACTCGCCGCCGCCGAGCTTGCTGCAGATTGCCGAGGAAAGGTTGAGCGTGGTGACGGTAAAGTCGCTGTAGATGGAGGGCGCGCACTGGTCAGGCTTGCGATGGACGATGTAACGGGTGAGATACGAGCGGTTGGAAGAGCATTTCTCGAGCAGGGTACTGCCGAGATAAGAGTTTCCATTGATGAGCATTCGGGCGATCTCGAGATGTTTAAGACCGCCGAACGAGCGAATATCGTTATAGAGGACCGAGCAAGGCGTCTCTGCTGCCACGGATACCTCCTTTGATTGCTTCCTAGCCAATATGGCGATAGGAATTAATGGCCCCCGGTGGGCGACGTATTAAATGGCTGCGCAATATATAGCGTAACCAAAGCAACATTATAGGCCACATGTTCGAAATTGCAGGAAGCCTGAGAGATTTGGTTTGGACTGGACGGAAATCCCCCTCTGTCTTGTTCTGTAACATTTGGACCCGGTTTTGCCCTGCATCTGTTACAGATTGAGACAATCGGCCAGGCCCGCCCCGTCCGCCTCGTCATCTGTGGTTTACGTGGGGGCATACGGAGTGCGGGTATACTAACCGGCGGCGAATCTGCTCCATCGCTTAGAGCTGCTGCGTCTGGACGGCGCGTGATAGGGCTGCCAAAGCGATCGCCAGCGTGCTGAGCAACGTCCCCTCTGTGCGCACCTGTTTTTGTATGTATTAGCGCACTACCAAGCACGCCCGCGCGGCCGCATGCCGTGCCCATTGCGCGTGCAGATAAGGAACAACAACATATGCGTAATTCTGTATCCGACGTCACCGACGCCGAGATTCTGGACGAGACCCGCGAGGCCATGACCCAGGCTGCCTTCGATGCCGCCGATGAGGCCAATGCCGCCCAGGCCGTCGAGTCCGCTACCGAGAGCCTGCCCGCCTTTGACGAGCTGGGCCTCTCCGACGAGATGCTTCGTGCTATCGAGAACCTGGGCTACACGGCGCCCACGCCCGTGCAGGCCGGCTCGATCCCCGTAGTGCTCGAGGGCCGTGACCTGCTTGCCGCCGCTCAGACCGGCACCGGCAAGACGGCTGCCTTTTTGCTGCCGACCATGAACAATCTGGAGCACATCGCTCCTCCCAAGCCCGTGCGTGAGCGCGGCGGCCGCAACCGTCGTCGCGGCGCCAAGAAGCCCGAGGGCAACGGCCGTGGCCCCGTGATGCTCGTCATCACCCCCACGCGCGAGCTCGCCCAGCAGATCGACGAGGTTGCGAGCAAGATCGCCGACGTCACCGGCCATGTCGCCGTGACCGTCGTGGGTGGCGTGAGCTACAAGCCGCAGACCGCGGCACTCAAGTACGGCTGCGACATCCTGGTCGCTACGCCGGGCCGTCTGGTCGACCTGATCGAGCAGGGCGCCTGCCACCTGAACGAGGTTAAGGTCCTGGTGCTCGACGAGGCCGACCGCATGCTCGACATGGGCTTTTTGCCCGCCGTCCGCCGCATTGTGCGCGAGACGCCGGCCGAGCGCCAGACGCTGCTGTTCTCGGCGACCCTCGACGAGGAGGCCGTGGGTGAGATCACCGACCTGGTGAGCGACCCGGCTCGCGTGGAGATCGCACCGGCCACGTCGACCGCCGACACCGTCGACCAGTTTGTGTTCCCGGTGTCCATCGAGGCCAAGAACAACCTGCTGCCCGAGTTCCTCAAAAAGGAAGGCCCGGAGCGCACTATCGTCTTTATGCGCACCAAGCACCGCGCCGACAGCTGCTGCCGTCGCCTGGAGCGCAAGGGTATCAAGGCCGCCGCGATTCACGGCAACCGCAGCCAGGCCCAGCGCGAGCGTGCCCTTTCGGCCTTCCGCGACGGTACCGTCGACGTGCTGGTGGCAACCGACGTGCTTGCCCGCGGCATCGACATCAGCGACGTGCGCTACGTCGTGAACTTTGACGTGCCAGCCGAGCCGACCGACTACATCCACCGTATTGGCCGTACGGGCCGCGCCGGCGAGCTGGGCTGGGCCATTACGTTTGTGACCGAGCAGGACGTGGACGAGTTCTACGAGATTGAGAAGCTCATGGACAAGACCGCCGACATCTACGAGGCCGGCGACCTGCATGTGGGTCCCAACCCGCCTGCGGTTGATCCCGAGCGCGACCCTTCGGCCTTTAAGGTGAAGAAGAAGACCAAGCGCGGCAAGTCCAAGAGCAAGAAGAAGCTTGAGCAGGCACGTCGCGACGGCAAGCGCAACGGCGATGACTATGGCGATGTGGCCGGTCGCTCCAACCGCGGTCGCGACGAGCGTCGCGGCGACGGCGAGCGTCCGAGCCGTCCCAAGCGCGGCGGCAAGACCCGCGTGCGCGAGGGCGTTCAGGCTCGCGTGGACGAGGCTGTGGAGAGCGTGGCCCGCGAGGTGGCTGCCGAGGAGCGTGCCGGTGCTGTTGAGCAGGGCCCGCGCGGCAACCGTGCCGAGCGTCGTGCCAAGCAGTTCCAGGGCGAGGCGCATCGCCGTCGCCGCGAGGACGAGGACCGCGGTGGTCGTCGCCGTGTTGAGCGCGAGGACGAGGGCCGTGGCTCGCGTGGCGGCAAGCGTGGCTCGGGCGATCGTCGTCGTTCCGGTCGCAATGACGAGCGCGGTGGCCGTGATGGGCGTCGCGGCGGCGAGGGTCGCGGTGAGCGTGGTGCCCGCAGCGGTGAGTCCCGTGGCGACAAGCGCTTTGAAGAGCGCGGTGGCCGCGGTGGCGAGCGTCGCGAGGGCGCTCGCGCTAATGGCACCCGCAGCGGCGCCGGGCGTTCTGGTGAATCGCGCGATCGTCGTGATCCGCGTGCCAGCCGCGATCGCCGCGATGATTGGCGCAACTACGACGATACCCGCGAAGAGCGTCGCGGCGGCTACCGTGGTGGTCGCGGCGGCAACCAGGTCGGCTCCCGTGGCGGCCGCGATAACCGTGGCAGCTATGGCAACGGCCGTGGCGGCAAGCGCGGCGGCAGCTCCCGTCGCCCCGGTGACGGCGGCGGCAAGCGCAAGTAACATACGCGTCGCGCTCTAAGTCGAGGCGACCAGAGGGCTCCGGGCATGTTTTTGCTCGGAGCCCTTTTTGGTGCAAGGGGGACAGGTTCATATGCACCAACGTCTTGAAGTTGCGGTGGAATACGAACTGTTTTGGCCTTTTGAGCGGCTTTTCAGTCCCTATTTCACCGCAACTCATGATTGGTGCATGGTGGCCTGACTCTTTTGTTCCAAAAATGATCCGTTTTCCTCCGTCCCCAAGGGATCATGTGATCCGAAGAGGACGGAGGAAAACGGATCAAAAGGAAAAAAGTAAGGCGTTCCTTTCCACATTGGATATTGCTATTTGGTAACGCGTTTTATCAAATATGGCATTTATCTGCGGTAATGTTCTATTTCACCGCTGAGGGTGACATTTCATGCCGCCTGCCGAACTGCGTGGAGACCTAACAACTTTTTAGGTCAGTGTTGTGCGTGTAGCAATTTCGCCCGGCCTCGCCTCCGGGCTGCCATGTGAGAGGGGATCTTATGGCTCGACTGCATGTAATGGAACGCAGCCACGCTCAGGCCGTCATGGACGACCTGCACGATGCACTCGGACGCCGTCTGGCGGTGAGTTCGCTCGCCCCGTGTCCCGTTGAGTTTACGGCAGCGCTCGTCAACCTGTGCTCCACCCAGAGCTGCGGCAAGTGCACGCCCTGTCGCGTGGGCCTGAGCGCGCTGAGCGACCTGCTCGCCGATGTGCTCGAAGGGCGCGCCGATGAGTCCACGCTCAACCTGATTGAGCGCACGGCCCGCACCATCTACCTTTCGAGCGATTGCGCCATCGGCTACGAGGCCGGCGCCATGGCGCTCACGGCCATTCGCGGCTTTCGCGACGACTTTGAGCACCACATCCGCGAGCATTCCTGCGGCTTTGACCGCGAGGCCCGCGTCCCGTGCGTCTCGGGCTGTCCGGCGCACGTCGACATTCCCGGGTACATTTCGCTCGTCGAGGCCGGCCGCTATGCCGATGCCGTCAAGGTCATCCGCAAGAACAATCCGCTGCCGCTCGTCTGCGGCTTGGTGTGCGAGCATCCCTGCGAGATGCACTGCCGCCGCGGCATGGTCGACGACCCCATGAACATCCTCGCCCTCAAGCGCTTTGCCGTTGAACACAGTGACCTCAACGACCATAAGCCGCATGTAGTGGACAACACCGGTAAGCGCGTCGCCGTGATCGGCGGCGGCCCGGCCGGCCTTTCCTGTGCCTACTACCTGGCCGTGATGGGCCACAAGGTGACCATCTTTGAGCAGCGCCACCACCTGGGCGGCATGCTACGCTACGGCATCCCCAGCTATCGTCTGCCGCGCGAGCGCTTGCAGGCCGAGATCGACTGGATCTTGAGCGCCGGTATCGACGTTGAGCTCGACCACTCCGTCAACGGCGAGGAGCTTGCCCGCCTGCGCGACGAGTTCGATGCCGTCTACCTGGCCATCGGTGCCCACAGCGATAAGAAGCTCGGCCTTCCGGGCGAAGAGGCGCCCGGCGTGGAGTCGGCCGTCAAGATGCTGCGCGCCATCGGTGACGACGAGCTGCCCGACCTGAGCGGCCAGCGCGTGTGCGTCATCGGCGGCGGCAACGTGGCCATGGACGTGGCGCGCTCTGCCGTGCGCTGCGGCGCCGAAAAGGTAAGCATCGTCTACCGCCGTCGCATCTGCGATATGACGGCTCAGGACGCCGAAATCGCCGGCGCCCAGGCCGAGGGTTGCGAGGTTCTGGAGCTCACGGCGCCGCTCGCCATCGAGACGGGCGAAGATGGTCGCGTGAGCGGCCTGCGCGTGCAACCGCAGATTATCGGCGAGCCCCGTCGCGGTCGTCCGGCCCCGCGTGCCGCCGCGACGCCCGAGCGCGTCATCCCCTGCGAGCGCGTGTTTGTTGCCATTGGCCAGGACATCGACTCCAAGCCGTTTGAGGACATGGGCATCGCCTGCAAGTGGGGCTGCGTGGTCACCGACTCGGACGGTGCCGTGCCCAACTTCGATGGCCTCTTTAGCGGCGGCGACTGCCAGACCGGTCCCGCCACCGTCATCCGTGCCATCAACGCCGGTCGCGTGGCTTCGGCAAATATCGACCGCTACCTGGGCTTCGACCACAAGATTAAGCTCGAGGTTGAGCTGCCGACCGTTCAGTTTAAGGGCAAGCACGAGTGCGGCCGCTGCGAGCTGGGCGAGCGCGAGGCCGGCGAGCGCATTCACGATTGGAATCTGGTCGAACAGGGCCTTACCGAGGAGGAGGCACGCCAAGAGGCGAGCCGCTGCCTGCGCTGCGACCACTTTGGCTTTGGTGCGTTCCGCGGAGGGAGGAACCTGGAATGGTAGAGCTCAACAAAATCACCGTCGGCGATAACAGCGAAAACGGAGCGCACAACATGGTCAGGCTCATTATCGATAACTGCGAAGTCGTGGTGCCCGAGCACACCACGATCCTGGATGCGGCCAAGTCCGTCGGCATTCAGATTCCCACCCTGTGCTACCTGCGCGATCTAAACGAGATTGGCGGCTGCCGCGTGTGCGTGGTCGAGGTTGAGGGCTGCGACCAGCTGGTTGCCGCCTGCAACAACTACGTGCTCGACGGCATGGTGGTCCACACCAACAGCCCCAAGGCCCGCGAGGCCCGTCGCACCAACGTGCAGCTGCTGCTGTCCCAGCACGATTCGCGGTGCACGAGCTGCGTGCGCAGCGGCAACTGCAACCTGCAGACCATCGCCAACGACCTGGGCATTTTCTATCTGCCGTATCAAAGGCATTTGGCGGGCGAGGGCTGGGATTTCGATTTTCCCATCATCCGCGAAAACGACAAGTGCATTAAATGCATGCGCTGCATCAAGGTGTGCGAGAGCGTGCAGGGCCTAGGGATTTGGGACCTGACCAACCGCGCCACACATACCGCCGTGGGTACCCGCGGGCGCGCGCCGATCGGCAAGACCGATTGCGTCGCCTGCGGTCAGTGCATCACGCATTGTCCGACGGGCGCGCTGCGCGAGCGCGACGATACCGAGACCGTGTTTGACGCGCTCGCTAATCCTGACAAGATCGTGTTGGTGCAGATTGCGCCGGCCGTGCGTAGCGCCTGGGGCGAGGAGCTCGGCATTCCGCGCGAGGAGGCTACCGTCGAGCGCCTGGCTTGCGCGCTGCGCCGCGTGGGCCTTGAGTACGTGTTCGACACCGACTTCTCGGCTGATCTCACCATTATGGAGGAGGGCTCCGAGCTGCTCGAGCGCCTGGGCGCCGCCGCTAAGGGTGAGGACGATAGCCGCGGCTGGCCCATGTTCACGAGCTGCTGCCCGGGCTGGGTGCGCTTTGTGAAGGCGCGCTATCCGGAGTTTGTCGACAGCCTGTCCACGTCCAAGTCGCCGCAGCAGATGTTCGGCGCCATCGCCAAGACCTACTACGCCAAGGTGCTGGGCGTGGAGCCCGAGCGTCTGTTTGTGGTGTCCGTGATGCCGTGCACGGCCAAGAAGGCCGAGTGCGCGCTGCCGAGCATGGTGGGCGAGGACGGCACGCCCGATGTGGACGTTGCGCTGACGGTGCGCGAGATGGTGCGCATGATCCGCGCGAGCCACGTGAGCGTGGACACGCTGGTCGAGGAGCCGCTCGATACGCCGCTGGGCTTTGGCACGGGCGCGGGTGTGATCTTTGGCGCCACGGGCGGCGTGATGGAGGCCGCCGTGCGCTCGGCCTATTACCTGGTGACGGGCAAGAACCCCGACGCCGACTTCTTTACCGATGTGCGCGGCCTGGACGGCTGGAAGGAAGCCGTCGCCGATATCGATGGTACCAAGGTGCGCGTCGCCGTGGCGCACGGGCTGGGCAACGCCGCCCGTCTGCTCGACGCGATTCGCGACGGCCGCGTGAGCTATGACTTCGTTGAGGTCATGGCGTGCCCGGGCGGCTGTGTCGGTGGCGGCGGTCAGCCCATCCACGACGGCTGTGAGCTGGCAGCCGAGCGTGGCCAGGTGCTCTGGGGCCTCGATGCGAAGGCGGACATTCGCTTCTCGCACGAGAATCCCGATGTCCAGGCGTGCTACAGCGAGTTTTTGGGCGCGCCGCTCTCGCCGCTGGCCGAGGAGCTGCTGCATACCGACCATCACGCATGGACGATGCCTAACGAGGGGACGTGCTAGCGATGCGCGCGTTTGATGTTGAGATGTCGCGCCGGGGGTTTGCCTCGGCGCTTGCCGCGGGCGCGCTGTCGCTTGCGCTCGCGGGCTGTGGCGGCGGGGCCGCGGGGGCCGGGTCTGCTGCAGGCTCGGCTGCCGCGGACGGCGTCAGTGCCGCCGCAGAGCCGGTCGAGGTGCATGTCGCCTCGCTCAAGGGGCCGACGTCGATCGGTCTGGTGCGGTTTATGGATCAGGCGGCCGATGGCGAGACGGACAATGAGTTCGACTTTGCGATCAACACTGCCGCCGACGAGATCGTGCCCAAGGTCATTCAGGGCGATGTCGATATCGCCCTAGTGCCCGCCAACGTGGCGAGCGTGCTCTACAACAAGACCGAGGGCGCGGTGCAGGTCATCGACATCAACACGCTGGGCGTGCTGAACGTTGTGACGGGCGACGCGAGTGTGGCCTCGTTTGGCGATCTGGCGGGCCATACTGTCTATATGACGGGCAAGGGCACCACGCCGGAGTACGTCATGAACTACTTGCTGGAGCGCGCGGGCCTGACCGGCCAGGTGGCGCTTGAGTTTAAGAGCGAGCCCACCGAGGTGCTGTCGGCGTTGCTTGTCGACCCGTCCGCCGTGGGCGTGCTGCCGGAGCCGTTCAAGACCGCTGCCATCGCCAAGAGCGAAGGCAAGCTGTCGGCGCCGGTGAGCCTGACCGATGTGTGGGATGAGCTAGCGGGTGACACGGGTTCGCGCCTGCTGACGGGCGTGACCGTGGTGCGCCGTGCCTTTGCCGAGGAGCATCCCGAGGCCGTGGCGGAATTCTTGCGCTGCCATGAGGCGAGCGTGAAGGCCGTCAATGCGGCGCCGGCAGATTGGGCACAGGCCGTGGTCGATGCGGGTATCGTCGATAACGCCGCGATTGCTGAAAAGGCGATTCCCGGGTGCATGCTCGTGTGCCAGACGGGGAAGGATATGAAGGCGGCGCTCGGTGGGTACCTGCAGGTGCTGGCCGATGCGGACGCGAGCGCCGTGGGCGGCAAGCTCCCGGCTGATGATTTCTATTACATGGAGTAGCCCGTGCGTGCGTTTGCTCGACAAATGACAGAGCGTATGAAGGCGGTGACGGCAGCAGGTGCCGTTGCTGCCTTTTGGCTTGCCGTGTGGGTCTTTGCAGCAGCACTGGTGGCGCAGCCGTTGATTTTGCCGGGGCCAGGCACTGTTGCGATGGCGTTGCTGCGCCTGGTGTGCGATGGCGGTACCTGGGCGATTTTGGCGGGCTCGGGCGCGCGGATATTGGGCGGGCTGGCGCTTGCCGCGGTGTGTGGTGGCGTGCTGGCCGGGATTTCGTCACGTTCGCGTGCGTTTGCCCGCCTGGTGGCGCCGGCGCTGTCGTTTGTCAAGGCGACGCCGGTTGCCTGCGTGGTGGTCCTGCTGCTCATTTGGCTGGGATCGGCGCGCGTGAGCATCGCCGCGGTCTTTTTGATGGCGCTGCCGGGCGTGTATTTTTCGCTGGTCGAGGGCTTGACGCAAGCGGATAGGCCGCTGGAGCAGATGTTCCGCCTGCATGGCGTGCGGGGCTGGCGACTGTTTTGCGCCCATACCTGGCGTGAAGTCCTGCCGTTTGCGCTTTCGTGTGCCCGTGCCGTGATCGGCATGAGCTGGAAGGCCGGCGTGGCAGCGGAGCTCATCGGCATGGCGGTGGGCACCGTGGGCGAGCGCATCTATCAGGCGAAGTTGCTCATCGAGACGGCTGACCTGCTGGCGTGGACCGTGCTAGTCGTTGCCGCCTCGTGGGCATGCGAGCGCGTGCTGGTGTGGTTGCTGTGGGCTTCGGGGCCCGTGGCGTGGCGCGCGGCCGTGCGGGCGCATGGGCGTGGTAATCGCGGGCGTGCGGGGGCTGCGAGCGATGGCGCTGCAACGGAGCTTGCGCTTGCCGTGGGCGATCGTGCGCCCTGGGCGCCGGCGCTGGACGGTCTGGTGCTCAATGTGCCCGTGGGTGGGCGTATCTGTGTGATGGGTGCTTCGGGCATGGGCAAGTCGACGCTGCTTTCGTTGGCAGCGGGGGAGTGCTCGCCGTGCTCGATGGTGTTTCAGGATGCACGCTTGGCCGAGTCCGCCTCGGCGCTGGATAACGTGCTGGTGTGCGCCGATGCGCGTGTGGATGCTTCGAGCGCCGCGGCATTGCTGCGCCTGCTGGTGCCGGGAGTCGATGTGGATGCTCGCGTGGCCGAGCTTTCGGGCGGGCAGCGCCGTCGCGTCGAGATTGCTCGAGCCCTGCTGTGCCCGGGCGGCGCGGTGATTCTTGACGAGCCCTTTACCGGCCTGGATGCCGCCGCGCGCGATGCGACGACCAAGGTCGTGCTCGACCTGCTCGACGGCCGCATGCTGTTGCTTGCCACACACGATGCCGCTGACGCTCGGGCCCTCAATATCTCGGACATCATTACGCTCTAAATACTTACTCAGCAACAAAATGATCCGTTTTTCTCCGTTCCCATGGGGTCGGGCATGGTATTCTATATGCGGGGTAATACTTAGGAATACCAAGTAATACCAACGCCGTAGAACAAACTCCAGATGCGGGCCAATCGGGTTGCCTTCACAGCCCGTCGCCCAGCCGCGTGGTCCGCATCCATCCGCACCACCGTCGTTTCAAAAAGGAAGCGCCATGGCAGAACACATGACCCCGGTTGTCGCGAAGGTCTTGCCCGAGGAAAAGGCGGCCTTCGCGGCGGCAACCCAGCTCGTAGGCACCACGCCGTCCAACGCTATCCGCATGTTTATCGCCGCGTTCAATCGCTGCGGCACCTTTCCGTTCGACATTTCGCCCAGCGGGGCCTTTGGCACTGCGCCCGATTCTCATCAATAAGTGATCCGTTTTCCTCCGTCCCCATGGGATCAGCTCTCTGCCGAGTTGTGGTAGAACTAGGGAACGGTTTTGAGGAGGTTGGCATGCTCAATGCGATGATTTGGGCGCTTGCCTGTTTTGGCGTTGTCGCTGCCGATATAGCCCTGAGCGTGGTTCTGTTTTCAGTTCTCGATGCCGTATCGGTGCTGACGGGCTATCCGATCGGCAATCTCGATATCCAATGGTTCCAGGCTGCCGCTCAGACGGCGTCGTTTTTGATGGCGCTGCTGTGGTGGCGTTATTTGTGGCCGCGCTCGTTTATGGCGCGCTGGCAGGGCGAGCGCCCGCTTGGCGGGGGAGCGCGTGGGGCGTGGAAACGCATCGCCTGCGTTATCGTGATCGGCCTTGCCCTGCAGGTGGTCGTTGGCTACGTGACCGACGCTGTGCTGTCGCTGTTACCCGAGGCGGCGGCCGATTACAGCGAACTTGTCGAGGAGACGGGCATGGGCGACACGAGCTATCTGGCCGTCCTGACCACGGTGCTCGGCGCTCCGTTTTGCGAGGAACTGCTGGTGCGCGGTATCATTTTTGAGTTTTCGCTCCGAGCATTTAACCCGCAGTGCCGTCCGCTCTGGAAACGCCGGCGTCGCGCACGGGCGCAAGACGTAGCCATGGTGCCCTGGGCGGCCCCGAGTACCTGGGGCGTCGCCGCGGCGATTGTGCTGCAGGCGGCGGTCTTTGGCTTTATGCATATGAACTGGGTGCAGGGCTGCTACGCCGGCGCCGCCGGTCTGGTCTTTGGCTGGGTGCTCGTGACCACTGGAAAGCTCCGCTACACGATCCTGCTGCACTTTGCCTTTAACGCCGGGTCGTACCTCATGGGTTTGCTGTGGTTTGTGAACACGCCGCTCGACGTGGTGGTCACGGTTGCCATCGCCGGCTTTGTGCTGGTAGAGGCGATGCGCTCGCTGCTTCGATTGTGCATTCCCGTGTCGCGCGAAGCTGATCGGTCTGAGTAATAACGCCTTTAATTAGACCGATGCGTCCTGAACGCACCTGGCGTTTCGCCGAATGCTTCTTTAAATTTTGAGTAAAAGAATGACATGTTGGAGATGCCGACTTTTCGGGCTACATACTGCACGCTGCGCTCGGTGTTATTGAGAAGATATGCCGCCTCTGTGAGCTGCTGGTTGAGCTTGATTTGCGAAAACGTTTTGCCGGTTTTTTGCTTGATCAAGCTGCTGAGATAGCTGGTGCTATAACCCGTATCGCTCGCAATGCTTTCGAGTGTGCAGTCGCCGTAGCTTCGCTCAATATGATTCAGAATCGACACGATGCGTTCGTCCGACATGATCGCCTGGTTATCAGTTGCGGAGCGTCGGTACAGTCCTCGAATGAGAACAAGGAATAGGCTGACGGCGAGGTGCCTCATGAGTTCATTGGAATAGGCATCTTTAAAGTGATATTCGATAAAGAGCATCTCGATGAGGCGTCGCGCATGTCGGGCGTATTCCTCTGGAAGAATGAGATATTTTCGGGCCTCGCGGTTTTTGGACACAAAATCAAATAGAAGATTCGTTAATGGTGACGCGCCGGGTAGCTGGCTCAGGAACAACGAATCGAACATTTCTTTTTTGAAGACGATCGAAATGACGATATCATGCTCGCCCTTAACGTATGGAACGCTTCTGACTACGCCGGTGTTGCAAATGAGCACGTCGCCCTTTTTAAGGAGTAGTCGCCGTCCGTTGACGATAAACGTGCAGACGCCGTCGTACACGTAGTTAAGCTCCATATCCCGATTGATATGAGGAGGAATATCGGTAAAGCGCGACTCCTTGATAAGGCCCACGGGGTTTTCGTCGAGAGTTTCTTTCCAATCAAACAGATAGACCTCTTCGCCGTTAATGGTTGTGGTTTCCACCCTGTTATATCGCGGGCTGAGCTCTCCCGGATGTGTGCGATGCCACTCTTCGGTCTCGGTATGCGTATAGAGCAGCTGTTTGAGATTCGAATCCATGGGGTGCTCCAGGGGTGAACGGTAGAATCGATGCCTTAAACGGTATTATATCTAAAAAAATGTTATAAACCCACGCTTTCTATGCGATATCTTATGCATCTTGTTCTTCCTAGTATTGGGTTATCCGCTGGAGCATCCGATCAAGGAGGGCAAATGAGTAAGTTAAAACATGGGTTTGACTCCGACTTTTTATGGGGCGGAGCCATATCGTGCTCGCAGGCCGATGGCGCCTGGAATGAGGGCGGAAAGGGAAAGTCGACGCAGGATTGTCGATGGCTGGATGGTACCTGGACTCATGACCAGATTGAGGACAAGCATCAAAACAACCCCTTCTGCCATGACGAGCTAATGAACGCTCTCGCAGATGATGGCGTTGAGTTCTACCCGTTTAGGCGTGGCAACGACTTCTATCATCACTATCGTGAGGACATCGCGCTTTTTGCGGAGATGGGTCTCAAGCTGTTCCGCACCTCTATTTGCTGGAGCCGAATCTATCCTAACGGAGATGACCTTGAGCCTAACCGCGAAGGCATCGAGTGGTATCGAAGCATGCTGGGTGAGTGCAAAAAGCACGGCATTAAGACCTTCGTCACCATGCTCCACTATGACATCCCGGTAAATCTTGTCACCACATATGGGGGATGGAAGAATCGCAAGACGATTGATTTCTTCGCCCGCTATGTCGAGACAATCGTTACGGAATTGGGCGATCTGGTCGATTTCTGGCTGCCTTTTAACGAGTTCAATGCAGCGCGTTTTTCGCCTTGGGACGGGGTCTGTCTGGTCAAAGACGAAGAGGGGGAGAACTTCGATCGAGCCATCTTCCAGTGTCTGCACCACGAGTTCGTTGCCAATGCGCGCGCCGTCGAGATTGTCCATCGTCTTTCGCCCGATACTCCCGTTGGCGGCATGATCGCTCGATTCTGTACGTATCCCGCCACCTGCCGTCCCGAAGATAACATGCAGGCTATTCACGACGACCAGTATTCCAACTGGTTCTATACGGATGTGATGGCTCGTGGAAAATACCCCGCTTATATGAATCGCTATTTCGACGCGTGCGATATCGAGATTCAAATGGAGCCGGGCGATGAAGAGCTCATCGCTCGCAACACTGTCGACTTCCTGGCCTTCTCGTACTACTTTTCCCAGGTATCCACCTGCGATCAGGGATGGGAGAAGACTGCGGGAAATCTGGTCATGGCAAACAAGAACCCTTATCTCGAGACGAGTGAGTGGGGCTGGCAGCTCGATCCCATTGGCCTGAGGGTTACCCTTAACCAGATGTATGACCGCTATGGGCTGCCCCTGTATATCGCCGAGAACGGCCTCGGTACATCTGATGTAGTCGAGGAGGATGGCAGCATCCACGACGAGTATCGAATCGATTATTTGCGCCAGCACATAAAGTGCCTTAAGGAGGCAGTGATCGATGGCGTTGACGTGCGCGGATACATGATCTGGGGATTCATTGACCTTGTTGCCTGCGGTCCTCTTACGATGGACAAGCGCTACGGGCTCATCTATGTCGATCTGGATAATTGCGGCAACGGCACTGCGGAGCGCTCGCGTAAAGACTCTTTCTATTGGTATCAGAAATGTATCGCCACTAATGGCGAGGATCTTGGGTAGGAGTGATTGTTGTGGCAGACAAGAAGGAACTGGCCGCTCGTGTCCTCGAGCTCGTGGGCGGCGCCGATAACGTTGTTATGGCAACGCACTGCATTACAAGGCTCAGATTCAACCTGAAGGACGATAGCAAGGCAGACCTGGAGGCCCTTAAGACGCTTGACGGCGCCTTGGGCGCGCAGGTTAAAGACGGGCAGTGGCAGGTTATCATCGGCGCCAGCGTGGGGTCGGTATATGACGAATTGGAGCCCATGCTAGGCGACAGGATGGGTGGCGAGGTCTCCGCCGACGCCGAGCAGCCTGAGCTCCAAAAAGGTTCGGCTCGCGTATTCGATATCATCACCGGCATCTTCTCCGCTATCATTCCCGCACTGGTGGCGGGAGGCATCGTAAAGGGCATCCTGGCTGCTATCGCGGCTTTTGGAATCGACACGGGTGCCGGCGACTTTGCGATATTCAATATGATTTCGGATATCCCGTTCTACTTCTTGCCGTTTTTGCTGGCAATGTCTACAGCTGATAAGTTCCGAGTCAACCGTTCGCTTGCGCTTTGTGTTGCCGGATCGCTGATGTACCCGACCATTGTCAACGCTGTCGGTACGGGCGAGACGCCCCTTGCGCTGTTCGGTTTTGCGGTGCCGATTTTTAGCTACGCCGATTCCGTGTTCCCGGTTATCTTTGGCGTCATTGGCTTGTCTTTTGTATATCGCGCAATCGACAAAGTCGTGCCGGATCTTTTTAAGCTCGTTGTCGTTCCGGCGCTCTCCCTTGCTATCGTGATTCCCGTCAACCTGTTTGTGCTCGCTCCGATTGGTGCCTGGTGCGGTCTTGGTCTTGCCAACGGTATCGTTTGGCTATTCTCGACGTTGGGCCCCGTTGCCGGTTTTCTGCTGGGCTTCTTTATGCCGCTTATCGTGCTCTTCGGCATGCATCAGTCAACGAGCCCTATCCAGATTTCCAATATCGCAACGCTTGGGTATGACTATCTGCTCCCGATCTCTTTCTGCCATAACCTCGCCGAAAGCGGTGCGTCTTTTGGTGCAGCCCTGCGCATGACCGACGAAAAGCTCAAGTCCGCTGCAATGACGTGCGCCTTCTCAGCATTTATGGGAATTTCCGAGCCCGCCTTGTTTACCGTTCAGGTTCCTAACAGGACTCCGCTTATCGCTGCGATGATCGCGGATGGCATTGGCGGTGCGCTTACCGTTGTTCTCGGCGCAAAGTGCTTCGGCTTTGTTATGCCCGGCATTACCTCGTTGCCCGTTTATGCCGATCCAAGCGGCAATCCCATGAACCTGATCATGATTGTCGTCTGCATCGCTTTGACTTGGGTTATCTCTGCGGCGCTCTCGTTTGCGCTCTATGGTCGTTTCGACAAAAAGTAACAACGTTTTGAGATAGACAATATTAATCGGCCGCTCGCCGGGGAATCGTTCTGCGACGCCCCGGCGAGCGGCATTTTATTGGTGGGGCGTGTCGTGTCGCCAACGGCGGCATGCCGCCTCGCCGCGCTAGTTGCGTCTGCCGCCTCCGTTGGCGCCCTGACGCCCCTGTGCCGCGCGATTGCGACCGGCAGTGTTCTGCGCGCGGGACATACCGCCGTATCCCTTGCTGCCCTTAGGCCCCTTGCCGGCACCACCAGCGCCACCGTGAACCTTGCCGCCCTTCTTGCCGGTGCCATGTCCGCCGCTGGCCGATGTCTCGCCCGGGCGTGGTGGCACGGGGCGAATCAGACAATGCTTGGTGTAGCCGATCAGATCGCGGCGGCCGGCCTTTTCCAGCGCCTCGCGCACGAGCTTGTAGTTCTCGGGCTTGCGATATTGGATGAGCGCGCGCTGCATGGCCTTCTCGTGCGGGTCGCGCGCCACGTAGATCGGTTGCATGGTACGCGGATCCACGCCGGTGTAGTACATGCACGTCGACATGGTGGACGGGGTGGGGTAGAAGTCCTGCACCTGCTCGGGCATGTAGCCCATGTCGCGCACGGCCTCGGCAAGGTCCACGGCTTCCTTCATCGTTGAACCGGGGTGGCTCGAGATCAGATACGGCACTACGTACTGCTTGAGTCCGTATTCGCGGTTCAAGCGCTCAAATTTGCGGCAGAACGCGTCGTAGACGGCGCGGCTTGGCTTGCCCATCACGGACAGTACCGCGTCGCTCACGTGCTCGGGCGCTACGCGCAGCTGGCCCGAGACATGGTGTTCCAACAGCTCGCGCAAAAACTCGTCCGAGGCATCGGCCATGGTGTAGTCAAAGCGGATGCCGCTGCGGACGAAGACCTTTTTGACGCCCGGCAGCTGGCGCAGGTCGCGCAGCAGCTGCGTGTAGCCGCTCTCGTCGACCACCATGTTCTTGCACACGCTCGGCCACAGGCAGCGCTTGTTCTTGCACACGCCGTTCTTGAGTTGCTTGTCGCAGGCGGGGCGGCTAAAGTTTGCCGTCGGTCCGCCCACGTCGTTGATGTAGCCCTTAAACTCGGGATCGCGCGTGAGCAGCTCGGCCTCGCGCATGATCGAATCGTGGCTGCGCATCTGCAGCACGCGCCCCTGGTGGAAGGTGAGGGCGCAAAACGAGCACTCGCCAAAACAGCCACGGTTGGAGCTAATGGAAAACTTGATCTCGGCAAAGGCCGGCACGCCGCCTGCCGCGTCGTAGTCGGGATGCCAATCGCGTGCGTAGGGGAGTTCGGCAACCTCGTCCATCTCGTCGGTGGTGAGTGTTGCCGACGGCGGGTTCTGCACCACGTACACGCTGTTGGGATATGGCTCTACCAGGCGATGCCCGGTGATGGGGTCCATATTCTGCTGCTGCACGTTAAAGCTGCGGGCGTAGTTGAGCTTGTCAGCGGCAAGGTCGTCCCAGCTGGGCAGCAGGTCGTAGTCGTAGACCTCGTCGAGCGAACCCGTGCGGTAAACGGTGCCGTTGATATAGGTGATCTGATCGACGGGCAGCCCTGCGTCGAGTGCGTCGGCGATCTCGACAATCGCGTGCTCGCCCATGCCGTAGATGAGGATGTCGGCGCCCGAGTCGAGCAGCACCGAGCGCTTGAGCTTGTCCTGCCAGTAGTCGTAGTGGGCCAGGCGACGCAGGCTTGCCTCGATGCCACCGATAATGATGGGGGCGTCCTTAAACGTCTGGCGGATGAGGTTGCCGTAGACCGTGACGGCGCGATTGGGACGGCGCCCCTCCTCGCCACCGGGGGTATAGGCGTCGGTGTGGCGGCGATGCTTGGTCACCGAATAGTGGTTGACCATGGAGTCCATGTTGCCGGCACTGACGAGAAAGCCTAGGCGCGGCTCGCCGAGCACGGTGATGCTGGCGGGGTCGGTCCAGTCGGGTTGGCAGATGATGCCCACTTTGTAGCCGTGCGCGTCGAGGACGCGACTGATGATGGCCATGCCAAAACTGGGATGGTCCACATAGGCGTCGCCGCAGATGTAGACAAAGTCGCACTGGTCCCAGCCGCGTGCATCCATGTCGGCTCGACTGACGGGGAGGAATTTATCGCGGCTCGGACGCCAGGGGCGGGCGGGCACTGCTGTGGTATGCGTGGTGTGCCCACCCTGCGCCTTACCGCCGCGCTTTTGCTGCTGGCCCTGTTTGCCCTGCTGTCCGCGTTGGCTGTTCTGAGCGTGCTGAGGCTTTTTTGCCACGATCCCTCCCGGTGTCTGTATGCTGCACGTAATTGTAACCAGTCTTTTTGGGACGTGTCTCTATAGTTTTGTCAACCGCGTGCTTCGCGCCATTTCGGCAT
>CABVAC010000017.1 GCA_902496275.1 uncultured Collinsella sp.
ATAACCGGTGTAGCCTTCACGCAGCGAAGCTGTTGGAATAAATGCGACTTTTTTACTTTCAACTTCTTCCTTAATCAGACTTCCTACACTTGAAAAGTGAGAACATAAAAACAGTTTCATCAGTATTCTCCTTTATATATAAATTCTTATTTGTTGAACTAAGCCGTGTATACCATACTCTCCAATGAAAGAACGCCCTGATATAGCGAAATTTTGCCGTTTTCCTGCGTACGTGCGTACACACTCCACAGGAATTCTAAGGGGCCTGCCCCCTTAGCACACGGACTTTGGAACAAAGTCTAGTGTGCTACGCCTTGCCAGAGGTGTACAGGCTCCCGGTATGCACGTACGAAGCAATTGCCATCAATGCGCCATATAAGTGGCGATCAAGTTCGCATAAAGCGACCTTGATCCTGCAAAACAAAAGGCAGGATACCATCACCACGATGATACCCTGCCTCTGTTCGTTTCTGTTTACCGTTCCGAGTAGTCCTTCCGCAGAATTTCCGATAAACAAAAAACGTACCCGAACCCTTTCTCGTAAAGAATCGGGTTCGAGTACGAACTGAATGCTGGAGCAATAAAAAACCACCAGAAAGGTGCCCGTCCCCTTTGTGGTGGTTTTGGGTCAGTCCTAGAGCGTGTGGCCGTAAACGTTGGCGGCCTTGATGGCGGCGGCGAATTTCTCGTCGGTGAAGGGCTCCGGGTTGCCTTGCTTCCATTCGTTGGTGGCGTGCGCGTACTCGCACAGGGCAGGGATATCAGCCTCGGAAAGCCCGACCTGCTCAAGCGTCACGGGCAGGCCCATCTGATTGTTAAAGGCGGCGTAGCGCTCAAGGTTCTCGGTATCGCCCGTATAGGCGAACAGTACCAGCACACCCAGGCTCACGACCTCGCCGTGCAGGTAGGAGCCCTCGCGCGGAATGCTGCAGGAAGCGTTGTAGAACGCGTGCGCCACGCTCGAGTTGTAGTAGTAATCGTTTTGGTTGGTCAGGTTGGAGACGTAGCCCGTGTTGACCACGATATCGAGCGCGATCTGCTTGACGGCTTCGGTCGACAGGTTCTGGCGAACGTCCTCAAGACCCTGCACGCCATAGGTAAACAGCGGCTCGGAGCAGGTGTGTGCGAGCGCCAGGCCAAGACCTGCGGTGTGCTCCAGGTTGCCGGCGCTCGTGGCGTACTCGACCTCGGGCTGCTTGGACAGGGCATCGCCCACGCCCGCCCAGAAGTACTCCGCCGGAGCCTCGGCGATGATCTTGGGGTTGATGAAGATGTGCGCGGGGCGGTTGGGGTACGAATAGCCCTCGAGCGAGCCGTCGTCGTTGTAGACAACGGCAATGGCGGTCGCGGCCGAGCAGTTGGAGCAGATCGTCGGTACCGTAAAGACGATCTTCTTGAGCTCGATGGCCGCCGTCTTGACGGTATCGAGCGCCTTGCCGCCGCCGCAGGCAATGAGCACGTCGGCTTCCTGGCAGGCGGGGGAGTTTACGACCTTGGCGATATTGGCGCGCGTACTGTTGGTACCGTAGACGCGTGTCTCCAGAATCTCGATGTCGGTGCCCTCCAGTGCCGCTTCGATACTGGGAAGCGCCGCGGCCAGTGCTCGTTTACCACCGATAATCGCGACCTTGGCCGCTCCGTACTCGTCCAGCGCGCCGGGCAGCTCGTCAAAGCAGTCCTCGCCGACGGTGTAGTCGCTCATTCCAATCGTGCGCATAGTAGCCTTCTTTCGTTAGATAAAGTGCTTTCAGGTATTTTGCTCCAAGTGAGTGCTTGCGACCGCGAGAAATTACTAAAGTATGAAACCGATGTTGAGGGTTTTTCGCCGGCGTTGACCGTGCTACCATACAGCGCATAAGCGTTGATGGGGACGAGTAGTCGGCCGTCCGTGTGCTACAGAGAACGGGGAGCGCTGAGAACCCGTGCATGCGACCGATGAAAATCACCCCGGAGCTGCGGTCCCAACGGACGCGCCGTACAGGCACGTCTTAGTAGACATCGCCGAGATGGTCGTCGATACAGGCCAGCCGAGTAACGGATGCGAGCGCGCTGTAATGCGGGTGAGGGCATCTAAGCTGGGTGGTTAAGCGAAGAGCTTTTGCGGGCAGACGGCCCGTTTTGTGGCGCTTCGTCCCAGCTTGCAGGGACGGGCGCTTTTTTTGGTGCCCAGAGGGCGTGCGCGCCCATGACAAGAAAGGGGTACCGTGGCAAACGAGTACAAGCAGACGATGAATCTGCCCAAGACCGGTTTTCCCATGCGTGCCGGTCTTTCCAAGTCCGAGCCCAAGCGACTCAAGGACTGGCAGGACAACAAGGTCTACGAGCAGGTTCTGAAGAAGAACGAGGGTCACAAGAAGTTCGTGCTGCACGACGGCCCTCCGTACGCCAACGGTCCGATCCACATCGGCCACGCCATGAACAAGATTTCCAAGGACATGATCAACCGCTACTGGATGATGCAGGGCTATGAGGTTCCCTACGTCCCCGGTTGGGACTGCCACGGCCAGCCGATCGAGCACAAGGTCGAGGAGAAGCTTGGCACCGAGAAGTTCAACCAGACCCCCACGGCCAAGATTCGTGAGCTCTGCAACGAGTTCGCTGTCGAGAACATCGAGCTGCAGAAGGCCGGTTTCCGTCGCTTGGGCGTGCTCGGCGACTGGGACAACCCCTACCTGACGCTCTATCACCAGCATGACGCCGCCGACATCGAGGTTTTCAAGGCGATGTTCGATAAGGGCATGATCTATCGCGGCCACAAGCCGGTTCACTGGTGCAAGCACTGCCACACTGCGCTGGCCGAGGCCGAGATCGAGTACTCCGACGAGACGAGCCCGTCCATCTTCGTGCGCTTTGAGATGACCTCCAAGCCCGCCGGCCTCGAGAACTTCGACGGCCCGGTCGACTTCATCATCTGGACGACTACGCCGTGGACCATCCCGTCCGACCAGGCCGTTTCCCTCAAGCCCGGTGCCGCCTACGTCGCCGTTGAACACGAGGGCCGTGCCGAGGTCATGCTCGAAGACCTGGCTCCCAAGTGCTGCGAGGAGTTTGGCTGGGAGTATACCCCGGTCATGGTCGACGGCAAGCCCTACGTGGTTCCTGCCGAGACCTTCCACCACATCCACTACAAGCAGCCGATCTTTGACGGCGTTGAGGGCGTGGCGCTGCTGGCCGATTACGTCGGTGTCGATGACGGTACCGGTATCGTCCACAACTCGCCTGGCCACGGCGTCGACGACTACTTCGCCTGCCTCAAGGAGGGCATCACCGACATCTGCATGCCGGTCGATGACGACGGCAAGTTCTACACCGGCGAGGAGTTTGGCACCGGCGGCCCCTTTAGCGGCATAGATACCGATGAGGCCAACCCGCACATCATCGAGTTCCTGCGCGAGCGCGGCACCCTGGTCCTCGAGAAGAAGATCACGCACAGCTATCCGCACTGCTGGCGCTGCAAGCACCCGGTGCTCTTCCGTGCTACCGACCAGTGGTTCGTCTCGATGGACAAGACCGGTTTGCGCGAGCAGGCTGGCAAGGAGGTCCGTGAGAACGTCAAGTGGTATCCGGCTCACGCCGCCAACCGCATCGGCGCCATGGTCGAGCAGCGTCCCGACTGGTGCATCAGCCGTCAGCGCAACTGGGGCGTGCCTATCCCCAGTTACACATGCGCCGACTGCGGCGAGAAGGTCATGAACGACGCCACGCTCGACGCCGTCATCAAGCTCTTCCACGAGAAGGGCTCCGACGCCTGGTTCACTGACGCTCCCGAGAGCTACCTGGGCGAGGCCTGCGTCTGCCCCAAGTGCGGCGGCCATCACCTCAAGGCCGATAAGGACATCCTCGACGTGTGGTGGGACTCCGGCGTCTCCTGGAAGGCCGTCTGCGAGTATCGCCCCGAGCTGGAGTATCCGGCGGACGTGTACCTCGAGGGCTCCGACCAGCACCGCGGTTGGTTCCAGAGCTCGCTGCTCACCTCGGTGGGCGCCAACGGCCACGCTCCGTACAAGGCGGTCGTCTCGCAGGGCTTCACGCTCGACGGCCAGGGCCGCAAGATGTCCAAGTCGCTCGGTAACGTCATCGACCCCAATAAGGTCTGTGACGAGATGGGCGCCGACATCATCCGTCTGTGGGTCGCCTCGGTCGATACCAGCTCCGACGTCTCCATCGATCACGAGATTCTCGCCCGTACGTCCGATGCCTATCGTCGTTTCCGCAACACGCTGCGCTTCCTGCTCTCCGAGCTCGAGGGCCAGTTTGAGCCCGAGACCGACGGCGTCGCTTTTGCCGACCTGCTGCCGCTCGACAAGCTCATGGTTGCCCGTCTGACCCAGGTCCAGGCCGAGGTCGACGACGCTTACTCTTGCTACGAGTTCCCGCGCGCTTACCGTGCGCTTTACGACTTCGTGGTTACCGAGCTTTCCAACGTGTACCTCGACGCCCTGAAGGATCGTCTGTACTGCGACAAGCCCGGTTCGCTCGAGCGCCGCAGCGCCCAGACCGTGCTTGCCGAGCTCTTCTCGATGCTCATGCGCGACCTGCAGCCGATCCTGTCCTACACGGTCGACGAGGCCATGGCCTATGCACCCGCCGGCTGCGTCGATCACCAGAAGTACGCCGCGCTGCTCGATTGGTATAAGTCGCCCATTACGGTCGACGAGGCCAATGAGTTTGAGGGCGTGCTTGAGGCTTCGCTCGAGCTCCGTAGCGCCGTGACCAAGGCCCTTGAGGATGCCCGCTCCGCCGGCACCTTCACTAAGAGCCAACAGGTCCGCGTCAAGGCGGTCGTTCCCGCCGAGATGTATGCGCTGCTGACCGGCGACAAGGCCGTTGACCTGGCCGAGTTCTACATCGTCTCCGCTGTTGAACTGACCCAGGGCGAGGAGCTCTCCGTTGCCATCGAGGCTGCCGAGGGCGAGTGCTGCGACCGTTGCTGGAACTACCGCACCACCGTCGGCGAGTACAACGGCCACGCACATATCTGCGAGAGGTGTGCGAATGCCCTTTAAGGCACGGTAACTCGGCATTTTAGTTATAGGGAGTATTTGGGCGCCCTCGCCCCTTTTGCTCCGCTGAATAAAAGCGGCATTCTGTTTTTCGGAATGCCGCTTTCTTTTTATGCTGGTTATTTAGCTTGCGTTGGTGGATATGTCGTGCGTTCTGCGTGTGTCAATATAAGATGGTTAATTGCGTTAAACGTAATTCGATGTTTTTGAGGGTAGGGGATTGATTTGGGTCGTTCTGCGGATATGACGCCGCCTTTGCGTTGGCGGTTGGGTGTTGCTGGTAGCGTGGCGTTGGCCGTGCTGCTTGTTGACCAGCTGACCAAGCTTGCGGTTCGTGCCGTCGGCGATGCTCTGCATGTGACTGTTATCCCCGGTGTGATCGACTTCCTTTTCGTGCGTAACATCGGTGCTGCCTTTAGCATGGGCGAGGGACATGGCCTCGCGTTTGCCGTGCTGGCGTTTGTCGTTATCGTTGCGATCGCGGTGTACTTGCTTCGCGCGCCCCAGCTTGCTCGCTTGGAGGTTGTGGGCATGGCTATGGTCGCGGGCGGCGCCATTGGCAACGCGATCGACCGTCTGGCTTTTGGCTTCGTGACCGATTTTATTGCCACCACCTTCATCGACTTCCCCGTCTTTAACGTGGCCGATATCAGCATTACGTTCGGCGTCGTGCTGGCGCTCATCGGTTATATGTTCTTGAGCCCTGCCGCCCGTGAGGTCGACGCGACCGCCGAGCTCAACGCCCGTGACGAGGCCCGCGCTAAGCGCAAGGCCCAGCAGCGTGGGGAGCGTGCCCGCAAGATTCGCGAAAGGAGCGAGCGCTAATGGCCGACATCCATATCCTTGTTGCCGACGATGCCGCTGGTCAGCGTCTTGACGCCTATCTGGGCGCTAATGACGGCTGCCCTACGCGCTCTGCCTGCGCGCATCTGATCGAGGGCGGTGCCGTTGCCGTCAACGGCGAGACATGCCTGTCAAAAAAGTATGCCGTGCGCTCCGGCGACCGTATTTCGGTCGATTTGCCCGAGCCGCACGATCCCACCGATGTGATTCCCGAGGCCATTCCCCTCGATATCCGCTACGAGGACGACTACCTCATCGTGCTCTCCAAGCAGCGCGGTCTGGTGTGCCATCCCGCCCATGGCCACGAGAGCGGCACCCTTGCGAACGCCTTGGTCTATCACTGTGGCATTGACCATCTGGGCACCGTGCAGGGCGAGGACCGCCCCGGCATCGTGCATCGCCTGGATCGTGACACCTCGGGCCTTATGCTCGCGGCAAAAGACGACGACACCCAGCGCGCGCTCCAGAATCTCATCCGCACGCGCACGCTCGACCGCCGCTACATTACGCTCGTCCACGGCCACATTGCCATGGACGAGGGCACCATTAACACCGGCATTGCCCGTTCTACGCGCGACCGTGTCAAGATGGCGGTTTCGGACGATCCTTTCGCGCGCCAGGCCATTACGACCTTTAGGGTCCTCGAGCGCTTCGATTCCACGCGTTTTGACGATGGCTATACGCTTGTCGAGTGCCACCTGTTTACCGGTCGCACGCATCAGATTCGCGTGCACATGCGCCATATCAACCACGCCTGCGTGGGCGATCCGCTCTACGGCAAGTGCGATGCACGCGCCGATCAGGGTCTGACCAGGCAATTCCTCCATTCCTGGCGCGTAGCGTTCGATCATCCCGTGACGGGGGAGCGCATTGAGCGCCGCGACGAGCTGCCGTGGGATCTCGCTGCGGTTCTTGACGACCTGGCCCCGCGTTCGCTTGGTCGCACTGCTGCCGGCGACGAAATCGTACCGCAGCTCGGCCTGCTCGAAGCCTAGCCAGTATTAGGTGGTTTCTTGAACGCCCCTAGCCTGCGGTAAGATATACGGTTGTTTACGTAACGCGTTCCTGGGAGCCTGCATGCTCGCCTTTTTACAAACCAACACACCCATCGTGATCTTCAACCAGATTGTCGTCACGCTGCTCACGGTCTGCTTCTTGTACCAGGTGGTCTTCTTTGTCATCGGTGCTCTCCGCGGCGAGGTCGCGCCTCCCAAGGCCAAAAAACTCCACCGGTATGCCTTCTTTATTGCAGCACACAACGAGGAGGCCGTTA
Source organism: uncultured Collinsella sp. (assembly GCA_902496275.1). Taxonomy (GTDB): domain Bacteria; phylum Actinomycetota; class Coriobacteriia; order Coriobacteriales; family Coriobacteriaceae; genus Collinsella. The sequence goes on from CABVAC010000017.1 coordinate 7,120, forward strand.
TCGCCAACCTCGTTCGCTCCATCAAGGACCAGGATTATCCGTCCGAGCTCATCGAGGTCTTTGTCGTCGCCGATGCCTGCACCGATAACACCGCGCAGCTCGCGCGCGAGGCGGGCGCTGTCGTGTACGAGCGAAACGACCTGGCCCGTAAAGGCAAGAGCTGGGTCATGGACTTTGGTTTTGACCGCATTCTTAACGAGTATCCCGATACCTTTGAGGGCTACTTTATCTTCGATGCCGACAACGTTATCTCCCGCGATTACGTCTCCAAGATGAATGACGCCTTTGACCAGGGATTCCATGTGGTCACAAGCTACCGCAACTCCAAGAACTTTGGCAGCTCGTGGATCTCGGCTGCCAACGCCACTTGGTACCTGCGCGAGGCGCGTTTCCTTAACAACGCGCGTAATATCTGCAAGACGTCCTGTGCCGTCTCGGGTTCGGGCTACCTCATCTCCGCCAGTGTTATCGAGGGTATGCACGGCTGGCAGTTCCACACGCTGACCGAGGATATTCAGTTCACCACGTTCTGCGCCATTCACGGCATTCGCATTGGCTATGCGCCGGCGGAGTTTTTTGACGAGCAACCCGTGACGTTTAAAGCGTCTTGGAAGCAGCGTATGCGCTGGACCAAGGGCTTCTACCAGGTGTTCTTTACCTACGGTAAGCATCTGGTCAAATCGACGTTTTGCTATCATCGCTTTGCCGCATATGACATGTTTATGACCATCGCTCCGGGCATGTTGCTGTCCCTGATCTCCATGCTCGCCAACGCTACCTTTCTCATCGTGGGCGGGCTTTCGCATGGCTTCTTGGCCACCGAGGTCGAGATGCAGGCTTGTGCCGCCTCGCTCATTATGACCTTCGCGATGATGTACCAGACCTTCTTTATCCTGGCGCTACTTACGACCATCTTTGAGTACAAGCACATTCATTGTGCGCAAAAGTGGCGCCTGGTGACCAACCTGTTTACCTTCCCGATCTTTATGTTCAGCTATATCCCCATCACGGTGGCAGCGCTGTTCCTAAAGGTCGACTGGGTCCCGACGCAGCACGCCGTCAACGTTACCCTCGACGAGGTCATGCAAGGCGCCAAATAACCACCATCAAAACCACCACAAAGGTGCCTGTACCTTTGTGGCGGTTTTTGCTTTTGAGCAGCTGTTCATGGAGGTGCACGATGGTCTATATCCCGTTTTGGATTTGTTTCTTTGCCGGCGCGGTGATTGATGCCCGTGAGCGGCGGTTTCCCAATCAGCTTGCCGGCGCGTGTGCGGTGGCGGCGCTTGCAGGCGTTTGGCTCGACAAGGGTGTTAACACGGCGTTTGACCACGCCGGTCTTGCGGTCATCGTCTACCTTGCCCTTGTGCTTACTGAGTCACTCTGGCGTCGTGTTCGCCACGTCCCTGGCATTGGCATGGGGGACGCCAAGGCGCTCTTCGCGCTTTGCACGCTCGACCCTATGGGCGGCATCGTGGCATTTGCCGTTGCGCTCCTGGCCCTTGCCCTCTCCTGCCTCTTCACAAAATCGCGCTCCCTGCCTTTGCTGCCGTTTTTGGTGCCGATTTTTGCCATAATCGAGGTCGTGGGCTGCACATTGTAACCGATTGCGCATCCTTCTTAAGGAGCATGCCATGGCATCTAATCAAGAAACGGCCGTCATTAAGGCGCGCATGGACCGTATTCCCTCGGCGTTATCGCCCGAACTTGTCGAGCGCATTGCCGCAGATCGTGCTTCGGGCTATGTCAACCCGTACCGTTGCGACGATGACCAGGTCATCCGTCGCGTTGATCGAGCCGCAGACGAGGGCACGCTCATGCGTCCGGCCTTTATGCGCGATACCGAAAAGATTCTTCATCTGCCTGCGTATGCCCGATACGCCGGCAAAACTCAGGTCTTCAGTTTTCGCAGTAACGATGACCTGTCGCGCCGAGGCCTGCACGTGCAGCTTGTCTCGCGCATCGCGCGTGATATCGGACGTGCTCTGGGGCTCAACTGCGATCTGATCGAGGCGATTGGCTTAGGCCACGACTTGGGTCACACGCCCTTTGGCCATGCCGGCGAGCGATTCCTCAACGATATCTATCACGAGCGTACGGGTCGCTTCTTTTTCCATAACGTGCAGTCGGTCCGCGTCCTCGATGCGCTGTACGGTCGCAACGTGTCGCTTCAAACGCTCGATGGCGTGCTATGCCATAACGGCGAGTACGAGCAGCGTGTGTTTGAGCTCTCGGACATGAGCTCCTTTGACCAGTTTGACCAGACGGTTGAGGATTGCATTGCCACAGGCTATAGCGCGATTGAGCACCTGCGTCCCATGACGCTCGAGGGCTGCGTCGTTCGCATCTCGGATATCCTTGCCTACGTTGGGCGCGATCGCCAGGACGCCATTGCGGCTGGCCTGCTGTCGCCCGACGCTTTTGACGACGGTCGGGGCGGCGCCTATAACAGCTGGATTCTCACGCACGCATCCATCGATATCGTTGAGCATAGCTACGGCAAACCGCGTATCGAGATGAGCGGGGACCTGTTTGAGGAGATCCGCCGGGCTAAGCGCGAGAACTACGAGAAGATCTATAGCAAGGGCGGTATCGAAGGCGACTCTGAAGCGGAACTGCGCGAGGCCTTCGAAAAGCTCTACGACCGTTGCCTGCAGGATATAAACGAGGGTGACGAGTCCTCCTACATCTTTAAGCACCACATTTCGCGTATTGAGCAGCAGCTTTCCTATTATGGCCGCACCTATGCTTGGCAGGACGACAAGGATCAGGCCGTCGTCGATTACATCGCAAGCATGACGGATGGTTATTTCTGCGAGCTGACGAGCAAATTGTTCCCAGGTCTAAAGTTTCCGCACCGCACCTATATTAACGAACGGTAGTTCGTATCCTTTCGGTATACTGTTGGTTAACAACGATTTTGATTAATGCACGGGATGGCTATGGACGACCTTTTTTCTGCTTCGACGCGCGAGCGCTCCTTTAAAAATGCGCCGCTTGCGGTGCGTATGCGCCCCAATTCGCTCGACGAGTATGTGGGCCAGCAAAAGGCCGTCGGTAAGGGCTCGTGGCTGCGCGCCGCGATTGAGCATGACGTGCTGTCGAGCGTGATTCTGTACGGCCCGGCTGGCACGGGCAAGACGACGCTGGCCCACATTATCGCCAACCATACCAAGAGCGAGTTTGTCGAGGTCAGCGCCGTGACGGGCACTGTGAAGGACCTGCGCCGCGTAATCGATGAGGCTAAGACCCGTCTGAACACCTACGACCGCCGCACCATTCTGTTTATCGATGAGATCCATCGCTTTTCGAAATCGCAGCAAGATGCCCTGCTGCATGCGGTCGAGAACCGCACCGTCATTATGATTGGCGCCACGACGGAAAACCCGTACTTTGAGGTCAACTCGGCATTGCTCTCGCGTGGGCGTGTGGTAGAGCTTGAGCACCTGAAGGACGAGGATATCGCCACGCTCATTGAGCGTGCGCTCGAGGCGCCGCAGGGTTTAAACGGTAAGTTCTCGGCCGATGAGGATACAGTCAAGACCATTTGCACGCTGGCCGCGGGTGATGCGCGCTCGGCGCTCACGACGCTCGAGCTTGCGAGTGAGATTGCCGTTACGCGTCCCGATACCGAGGGAACGCCAGCGCCGGCGGCGGGGGAACGCTATCCCATTACCGTGGATGACGTGAAGATCGCCAATCCGCGTCGTGGGTTTTCGTATGACAAAAACGGTGATATGCACTACGACATTATTAGCGCGTTCATCAAGTCCATGCGAGGCAGCGATCCCGATGCCACCATTTATTGGCTTGCGCGCATGATCGATGCGGGGGAGGATCCCAAGTTTATCGCTCGCCGCATTATGATTCAGGCTTCCGAGGATGTTGGCAACGCCGACCCGCAGGCGCTTTTGGTGGCACATGCCGCATTTAAATCTGCCGAGGTCATTGGCTATCCCGAGTGTCGCATCAACCTGGCTCAGGCTGCGCTCTATGTGTGCCTGGCGCCTAAGTCCAACGCGTGTGAGGCCTCGATCGATGCGGCGCTGGCCGATATCCACAGCAGTGGTCTTCGCGAGGTGCCCAGCTACCTGCGCGATCGTCACCGTCCCGGCAGCGACGAGTACGGTGTATACAAGTACCCGCACGATTATCCCGAAGGCTGGGTCGATCAGCGCTATTTGCCCGAGGGGTTGGAGCGCGGTGCGTTCTGGCAGCCTGCCGGCCGCGGTTGGGAAGAGTGGCGTGTGGAGCAAAGCGAGCGCGACCGTAGCGGCAACGCTCCCAAGTAGGCCATTGGCGCCTCGCGCATTCCCTTTGGGTATCTTTGCCCTTCTTTGGGGTACCATGAAAAACGTCTGTATTTCGATTCCTTCGGGAGGCTTGTATGAGTCCCATTCAAATCGCCCTGCTGGTGCTCGCCGTTGCCGGCGTGTGGGCTGTTGTCGAGCTCGCGCTCACGCTGCGCAAGACCCGCACCGTCGTCGACTCGCTCGACAAGACGGTGAGTGACCTTAACAATACGCTCGCCGAGGCACAGCCCGTGGTGGCAAAGCTCGATGGCGCCGTTGACGAGCTTACGCCGGCACTTGCCCAGGTTGAGCCGCTCCTCAAGTCGAGCAAGACTGCCGTTGATGCTCTGACGTCTAACCTCGTTGAGGTTGAGGCGGTCGTTCGCGACATCTCCGAGGTCACGGGCAGCGTGGCCGAGGCTAGCAATGCCGTATCGAGCGTGACTGATTCTGCTGCTGGCGCCGTGCAGAAGCTCTTCAATAAGGTGAAGGCTCCTGCAGCCGACGCCGATCGCAAGCTCGCCGCTGCCGCCGCCGAGGCCGAGCAGCCTACTGAGCGCGTTCTGATTGACGATGACGATGCCGCTGCTGACGACGATGATGTTCAGAAGCCCGCTGCTAAGCCTGCTCAGTATTACACCTATACGCCTGCCGAGACCTCCGAGGAGTCCTGCGATGAGTAGTGAAGCAACCTGCCCCATTACGCTGAGCGTTGCCGGTGATCCGCGTCTCGCGCGCTTGGTGCGCATGACGGCCGCCAACGTCGGCGCCCTGTGCTCTATGTCCGTCGATCGCATCGAGGATATCCGCATGGCTGCCGAGGAAGCCTTCATCTTTGGGTGCACCGCGGTCGACTGCGACGACATCACGATCAATTTCGATGTGGACGAATCTCACGTCGGCATGACCTTTACCTTTGGGGAACAGGCCACCGTCGACGAGGATGACCAGGCTGCTGTGTATGCCGAGCTCATTCTTGCAAGCGTGTGCGATTCCTACGAAAAGACTGCGGCGCCTCTAACGCTTTCCCTCGACCTCAAGGCGGATATCTAATATGACCGAACGTTCCCGGAGCGGCAAGACCGCTTGGGACAAGGAGAAAACCCGCGAGCTGTTTCGTCGTTATAAGGAGACCGGTGATCCGGATGCTCGCGAGCAGCTCGTCATGTCCCATATGAACCTGGTAAGGTTTCTTGCCAACAAATTTAAGAACCGCGGCGAGCCGCTCGATGACCTTTTGCAGGTCGGCTATTTGGGCCTGCTCAAGGCTATCGACCGCTTTGACCCTGAGCGCGGGCTCGAGTTCACGACGTTTGCCACACCTACTATTATGGGTGAGATTAAGCGTCATTTCCGCGACAAGGGCTGGAGCGTGCGCGTGCCCCGTCGTTTGCAGGAGCTCTCGGCCAAGGTCAACCAGGCTACCGATAAGCTCACCAACGAGCTGCAGCGTTCGCCCAAGGTTGAGGAAATCGCCGAATACCTGGACGTGACCGTCGACGAGGTGCTCGAAGCCATGGAATCGTCCTCGGCTTACACCTCGGTGCCCATCGAGGCCCCCGGTGCGTCCGATTCCGATGATGCGCCTTCGATTCTCGATCGCTATGCCGACGACGACAACGAGCTCGACTTTACCGATGACCGCCTGGTAATCGAGGAAGCCATCCGCGATTTCTCGCCGCGCGAGCGCGAGGTTATCGAGCTGCGCTTCGTTAAGGGCATGACCCAGATCGAGATTGCCAAGAAGCTTGGCATCTCGCAGGTGCAGGTCTCGCGCCTGCTGCGCCGTACCCTTAAGAAGATTCAAGATAAGATTGACCCCGACGGAGTGATGATTCGTTCATGAGTGAGCACCCCCAACAAATCGACCGCACGCTTCGCGATACCCGCATTCTGACGCTGCGCATTTGGGGCGTCGTCGGCTGCATTGTCATCGCTGCCGTCATCTTTAACCTTATGGGCATCCTGGCACCGGTCATCGAGTTTCTCGCTGTCGGTTCCATCATCGCTTTTGTGATGTCTCCGATCACCAACTGGCTCGAGCATCACGGTGTCGGACGTGGCCTCGGTTCGCTCATCGCACTTATTGTGGTTGTTGCCGTGCTCGTCGGCGTCGTCTGCATCCTATCGCCTATTTTGCTCGGTCAAATCATGGAAGTCCTGAGCCGCCTGCCCGAGCAGCTTCGTGTTGCGGGTGGCGATCTCAACGAGATGCTCTCGCACGCTAAGACGCTCAACAACACGCCGCTCAAGGAGTATCTGGACGACAATCTTTCTTCGTTGGTTACCGTAGCGTCCAAGTACGTCTCGCAAATCGCTGCTGAGCTCGGCCGCGGTGTGTTTCCGCTCATTACCAACACGGCCTCGCAGCTGTTCGTCATCTTCCTGGGTCTGGTGCTTGCCTACTGGCTTGCCTGCGATTATCCCCGCATGCACCACGAGGTCTGCACCATCATCGGGCAGGAAAAGGAGACCTCGTACCGCTTTATGGTGGCCATCCTTTCGCGTTCGGTCGGCGGCTACATGCGTGGCATGGTCATCACATCGATCTGTGGCGGTTTTCTTGCCTTTATTGGTTTTACGATCATCGGGCATCCGTATGCAGCACTCATGGCTATCTTTACCGGCATTATGCACCTGGTTCCGGTTGTCGGTCCCTGGGTGAGTGCGGCGATCGCCACGGTGCTCGGCTTTATGTTCAGCCCCATGCTGGCGTTGTGGACGCTTGTCGTGACCATGGTGGCTCAAAACGTCACCGATAATGTCATTTCGCCTAAGGTCATGCAGAGCTCGGTGCAGGTGCATCCCGTTATGAGCCTGACGGCTCTCGTTATCGGTTCGGCACTCATGGGTCCCATCGGCATGGTTATCGCCATTCCGCTGTGCGCGGCCCTCAAGGGCATTTTCGTCTACTACTTTGAGAACGAGACCGGGCGTCAGCTCGTGGCATACGATGGCGCCGTGTTTAAGGGCACTCCGTATCGCGATACCGAGGGTAACCCAGTTGCCGCCTACGACGCGCTTGGCGACGATACGTTCATCTATGAGTCCGAGCTCATCGGCAACGAGACCGCGCCCGAGGCCAAGGCCATGCCCAAGCCCGAGCTCGATAATCCCTGGATTAAGCTCTCAGGCCTGCAGCCCGACGCGACGGGTTTCTTTAAGAACCCCTTTGCCAAGGACGACGACACAAGCTCTGACGACGACACCAAAACCGGCATCGACGGCTCCATGGACGATTCGGATTCCAAATAGGCCCTGTTAGCGTTTCTTGATGTTGTAAATAACAATAAACGCGATCAAAGCGATTGATAAGGGGCCAGCCACATAGAAAAAGATGGCGTCAATTGCGCTTAGGGTGTAATACGCTTTATCGCCAGATGTTACTGCGTACAATGCGTAGCCAAATCTCGGCTGGTTCACATACCAGCTCGAGTAAGCGAAGATTGCTAAAAGGGCTACCGAGGTTAGTGCATTCACGACAAACCGTTTGCTATTCATCGATCGCTCCTTCCGGACGATTCTTATATGCAATTATACCGAAATCATTTTTTTTTCAAAGTATTTGACAGTCCTAAATAACATGCACTTTCGCTGGAGGGTCGCTGTTTGGCGGCCCTCTTTTTTGCACAGGCGCGGTGGGATGGTAATATCGTTACGTTTGAACTGTTTCGATGTGAAACCGAGGAGATTCCCTCTATGAGTGCTGACTACCCGTCAATGACTACGGCCGAGATTCGCTCCAAGTTCCTCAACTTCTTTGAGGAGCGCGGTCTTAAGCTCTATCCTTCTTCGTCCCTCGTCCCCGACGATCCTTCGCTGCTGCTTGCCAACGCCGGCATGAACCAGTTTAAGGAGTACTACCAGGGCAAGAAGACCATGAAGGAGATCGGCGCGATCTCCTGCCAGAAGTGCGTCCGCACCAACGACATCGACTGCATCGGCGAGGACGGCCGTCACCTGTCCTTCTTTGAGATGCTCGGCGACTTCTCCTTTGGCGGCGTCTCCAAGCAGCAGGCTTGCGCTTGGGCCTTTGAGCTCATCACCAAGGAGTTCAAGCTGCCGCTCGACCGCCTGTACTTCACCGTCTTTACCGAGGACGACGAGACCCATGACGTGTGGCGCTCCCTGGGCGTTGCCGAGGATCACATCTCGCGTCTGGGCGAGGACGACAACTTCTGGGCCGCTGGCCCCACCGGCCCCTGCGGTCCGTGCTCCGAGATCTACTTTGACATGGGCGAGGAGGTCGGTTGTGGCAGCCCCGACTGCAAGCCCGGCTGCGACTGCGACCGCTTCCTTGAGTTCTGGAACCTCGTGTTTACCCAGTACGACCGCCAGGAGGACGGCTCCATGCCGGAGCTGCCGCACCGCAACCTCGATACCGGTATGGGTCTGGAGCGCATGGCCGCTATCATGCAGCACAAGACCGCTAACTACGACGGCGATCTGATGCAGCACCTCATCAAGCTCGGTGAGAAGATCAGCGGCAAGACCTATGACGCCGACGATTACTCCGGTGCCAGCCGCTCCCTGCGCATCATCGCCGACCACTCCCGTGCCGTCGACTTTATGATCTCCGACGGCATCCTGCCCGGCAACGAGGGTCGCGAGTACGTCCTTCGCCGCCTGCTCCGCCGTGCCGTGTTCCACGGTCGTCTGCTGGGCATCGAGGGCGCCTTCCTGACCAAGTTTATCGACGAGGTCAACGCTCAGATGGGCGAGGCCTATCCCGAGCTGCTCAAGAACGTCGCGCTCGTTAAGGGCATCGTCGCCTCCGAGGAGGAGCGTTTCTCCACGACGCTCGACAACGGCCGCGTTTACCTGGACGAGGCCCTGGCCGCGCTTGCCGAGGGCGCTGTCCTTCCGGGCGACGTTGCCTTTAAGCTGCATGACACCTTTGGTTTCCCCATCGACCTGACCGTCGAGATCGCCGGTGCTGCCGGTCACGACGTCGACATGGACGGCTTTACCGCTTGCATGGAGGACCAGAAGGCCCGCGCCCGCGCCAACGCCAAGGGCGATGCCTGGGGTAGCTTCAACGACGTGTGGGTCGAGCTTTCCGACACGGTTGCCGCGACCGAGTTCGACGGCTATGACAACGACGTCATCGAGGGCGCCAAGGTTGTCGCCATCGTTCGCAACGGCGAGTCCGTCGAGTCTGCTTCCGCCGGTGAGGACGCCGAGGTCGTGCTCGACCGCACCCCGTTCTACGCCGAGATGGGTGGCCAGCAGGGCGATGCCGGTGAGCTTTCCGCCGAGGGCGTTGCGCTGACTGTTGCCGACACCAAGAACCACAATGGCCTGTATGCTCACGTCGCGCACGTTGCCGAGGGCACACTGACCGTCGGTGCTACCGTGACCGCCGCGCTCGACGCCGAGCGCCGTGGCTTCCTGCGCCGCAACCACACTGCCACGCACCTGCTCGACGCCGCGCTTAAGCAGGTCCTGGGCGAGCATGTCTCCCAGGCTGGCTCGTTGGTGACGCCCGAGCACCTGCGCTTTGACTTCACGCACTTCGAGGCCCTGTCCTCCGAGCAGCTCAAGGCTGTCGAGGACCTGGTCAACCAGCAGATCTTCGCTTCCAAGCCGGTCGTGACCCGCGTCATGGGCATCGACGAGGCCAAGGCCGCCGGTGCTGTCGCTCTGTTTGGCGAGAAGTACGGCGACGTCGTCCGCGTTGTCTCCGTGGGCGCCGAGGATCAGCCGTTCTCCCGTGAGCTCTGCGGTGGTACGCATGCCGCCAACACTGCCGAGATCGGCCTGTTCAAGATCATCTCCGAGTCCTCCACGGGCTCAAATGTCCGCCGTATCGAGGCCGTGACCTCCAAGGGTGCTCTCGACTACATGGCCGACCGCCTGGCACTCGTTGACGCCGCCGCGGCGGCGCTCAAGTGCCGCGTCGACGAGGTTCCCGCCCGCGTGGAGAACCTGCAGGCCGAGCTGCGCGAGACGTCCAACAAGCTCAAGAAGGCACTCACCGGTGGCTCCTCCGATGCGATCTCCAGCGCCATCGAAGGCGCTGTCGAGCTGAATGGCTACAAGCTCGTTGTCGCTGAGCTCCAGGGTCTTGAGGCTGCTGACCTGCGCAATGTGTGGGATACCGTGCACCAGAAGGTTGCCGGCCCCGTCGCCTGCGTCGTTGCCAGCGTGACCGAGAAGGGCACCCCGGCCCTGCTCGCCGCCGGCTCCGATGACGCCGTGAAGGCTGGTTTCCACGCCGGCAACGTGATCAAGCAGATCGCGGGCCTGGTTGATGGTCGCGGTGGCGGTCGTCCCAACATGGCCCAGGCCGGTGGCAAGAACGCTGCCGGTATCGCCGATGCCCTCGCGGCCGCCAAGACCGCGCTCGGTGCTTAAGTAGTCGCTGTGCTCGCGCTTGCGCTGGACATAGGGGAGACAAGGATCGGCATCGCCGTCTCGAGCCGTGATGGCAAGATGGCGATGCCTGTCAAGGTGCTCCCGGCTGCAGAGGTCACCGGTATGGCCAAGACGTTCCGCTACCTGGTCGAGGACTATGAGCCCGATATCCTGGTAAGCGGACGCCCCTTGACCATGGCCGGTGAGCCCGGCCCCCAGGCCGAGCGCGTTGCCGCCGTGGCGCAAAAGATTGCCGACGAGCTCGATCTTCCGTTGGAGTTTGAGGACGAGCGTCTGTCCTCGCAAGAGGCAAAGCGTATCCTGCGCGAGCAGGGGCTCAACGAAAAGCAGATGAGGGGCAAGATTGACATGATCGCTGCCAGCCTGTTCTTGCAGACGTGGCTCGATCGCAAGAACGAGGAGGTTTCGCATGCCTAGTGCTTCCGATCCGCGCCAGCCGAATCGTACACGTCAGCCGGCGTCGCGCCCTGGCCAGCCTGGCCAGCGTCCGGCACAGCCGACGCAGCGCGCAGCTCAGCCTGCCGCGCGCCCGGTGCAGTCCTCCTCTCGCTCGGCCCAGCCTGTTCAACGGGCGGGTCAGCAGCCTTCTGCTCGTTCGGTTCAGTATCCGGCTTCTCACGCGGCTCAGCAGCCCACTGCTCGTTCGGCTCAGCCTGCAGGCGGTGCTCGCTTTAAGCAACAGGCACCTACCCAGCGAACGCAGGTCCCCCAATCGCATTTGCATCACGCTCGCGGTTCGCATGGCGTTGCTCCGGCGACTCGCTCGAGCTACAACACGCATGCTCGTCGCGGTGCTCAAAAGAAGAGTTCTCCGGTTCCTATGATCATCGGCGTTGTGGTGGCCGTAATTGCGCTTGCTACTATCGCTTTCTTTGTCGTGCCTGCCGTCAAGGGCTTCTTTGCCGGTGAGGATACGAAGGTCACGGCTGGTCAGCAGGTTACGGTGACCATTCCCGACGGTGCTTCGGGTGATGCGATCGCCTCGATTCTCTCCGAGAACCATATCGTCGAAAATCCCAAGGATTACTACGCGGCGGTGAAAAAGCTCAACGCCGATATGTCGCTCAAGCCTGGTACTTATTCGTTCACCACGCTCATGGATGCGACCAAGGTTGTTCAGCAGCTCATGGAAGGCCCCAACGCGGGCTCCAATGCGCTGACTATCCCTGAGGGTCTGACAGTCGATCAAGTCGCCGACCGCGTGGCCCAGGCCTACGACAGCATCTCTAAGGAAGACTTCCTCAACCAGGCCAAGGCCTCCAACTACGTGGACGACTATAGCTTCCTTAAGGGCGCCGCCAACGACTCGCTCGAGGGTTTCTTGTTCCCCAAGACCTATTCGTTGGGTGATTCGCCGACGGCCGATGACGTGATTCGTGCCATGCTCGATCAGTTTAAGACTGAGTACAAGTCGCTTGACTTTGCGAGCTGCGAAGCCAAGATCAAGGAGCGCTACGGTGTGGAGATGTCCGACTACGACATCGTTAACTTGGCCTCTATCGTTGAGCGCGAGGGCCTCAACGCCGATCAACGTGCGCACGTGGCCTCGGTCTTCTACAACCGCCTTGCTGGCAAGCTCGACGGTCTGCGCTATCTCAACAGCGATGCGACCATGATGTATGTCACCGGTGGCGAGGTTACCGCCGACGACCTGCAGAGCGATAGCCCGTATAACACCTATAAGCACGAGGGCCTGCCACCCACGCCCATCTGCTCTCCGTCGCTCGAGGCACTCAAGGCCACGCTTGAGCCGACCGACTCCGATGACCTGTATTTCTACATTACGCAGGACGAGGAGTACTTCTCGCAAACCTACGAAGAGCATCAACAGTCTTGGAATTAGCATGAGGATTTTTAGCCCCAAACGATACGTTGCCTCGGTCGATCGCATCGACCTTGATACCCTGTGGGCCGACGGCAAACGCGCCATTCTGCTCGATCGCGATAACACTCTGGTGCCGCGCGACACCGAGCAGGTTCCCACTGCGGTTTCCGCTTGGCTCGACGCCGCCCGCGCCAAAGGCTTTAAGCTGTGCATGGTGTCCAACAACTGGCATCGCGACCAGGTCATGAGCTCTGCACGCGAGCTGGGACTCGAGGCCATTAGCCACGCCATGAAGCCGGCGCCGTTTGCCCTCAAGGCGGGTCTTAAGCGCCTCGGCGCCACGGCCGACGAGGCGGTACTGATCGGCGATCAGCTATACACAGACGTGTGGAGCGGTAATTTTGCCGGCGTTGACACTATTCTGGTCAAGCCGCAGGCAACCCAGGACCTGTGGTATACGCAGATCTTCCGTATCTTTGAGCGCCGGGCCCTGCGCGACCTTCCCTGCGAGGAATAGGTTTCGCCATGTCTCAGCACACCAAACACGGCTGCGACCATATCTTCTTTATCGGCTTTTTGGGCGCGGGCAAATCGACGCTTGCGCGTAACGTCGGCACTATGTTCAAGCGGCGTTTTATCGATACCGACCGCCTGGTCGTGCGCCGTTGCGGCAAGTCGGTAACCGAGATTTTTGAGACCGAGGGTGAGGATCGTTTTCGCGAGCTCGAGACCTCGGCGCTCCGTTCGCTCCAAAGCGAGCGCAGCCTGTTGGTTTCGTGCGGGGGCGGTATCGTCGAGACGCCGGTGAATATTGAGCTGATGCACGAAATGGGTACGTGCGTGTACCTCGAGGGCGACTTCGAGGACTCGTTGCGCCAGATTCGCCGTTCTGATACCCGGCCCGATTTCCGCTCGCCCGAGCATGCTGCGCGCCTGTTTGAGCATCGCCGTCCGCTGTATCGCCAAGCCGCCGATATTACCCTTGATATTCGCAACAAGTCCTTCGAGGACGTTTCCTACCTTTGTGCCGAGATGCTTTTGGAGCGTGGACTGCTATGATTCGCCGCCAACTTATCAATTTCCAAAACCGCAGTGTCGATGTCCGTGTCGGATTGGGCGCGTTCGATGAGCTGCCGCGCATGTTTGCCTCGGTTGTGGGCAAGCCTAAGCGCGCGATGGTGGTTTGGAACGACGCCACATCCGAGCGTTTTGGCGAGGCTGTCGAGCATGCACTGGTTGACGCCGGTTTTGCTGTGTCGTTGCTCGTCCTCGAGGTTTCGCCTGCCGGTGCTACGCTGGTCGATGCCGATACCGTCTTTGGCGCCCTGTCGGCTAATGGCATTACCTGTGACGATCTCGTTGTCGCTGTCGGCGACACGGCGACCTGCTCAGTCGTTTGCTGGTGTGCCAATCAGTGGTGCGGTCGCACCGAGTGCGCCTTGCTGCCGACGACGTTCGACGCCATGCTCACGGTCGCGACGACCATGAAGCCGCTCGTCGCCTCGTCGGAGAATGCGCTTCCCGCTATCGCGTTCCGTCCCGAACCGGGCTTGGTCGTGTGTGACCTCGACCTTGTTCGCGCGGCGGACCCCGAGGACCTTAAGCTCGGTTATGCGGTACTTGTTGGCACCATGCTTTCGAGCAGCAAGTCCCGCTGGAATCAGTTTACTGAGACCGTCCCCGAGATTCTCGCGGGCGAGGAGGTCGCGCTCGTCAATGCCGTTCAGTGGTCTCAGACTGCACGTAAGGACGTACTGATGGCCACGAACCCGAGCGCCCGCCATGCGCTCGATTTTGGCAAGACGGGGGAGCGTACCCTGCGCGCCTGCTTGGTCGATGCCGCGTCGCAGGTCCCTGTCTACCAGCTGCTGTCCGAGGGCATGCGCTTTGAGGCGCGCCTAGCACATGATGCCTGCGACTTCGATATCGATTACGTCTTTGAGGTCGATGACTGCCTGGAGGACTTTGGTATCGAGGAGCTCGCCTTCGATCTGGAGCCTGCCGCATATGTCGAGGAGTTCCGCAGGCAGCAGTTTGTCCGCTCGAACCGTAGCATGTTGCCGCTGCCCGCGGCGCTCGGCGCCATTCGTCTAACGAGCGTTGAGGACGAGGTTCTCGACCGCCATGTTCACGCATACTTGGCTTCTCGCAAAGATCTTCTCTAGGATTTATTGACATCCATCGTCTTTCGTATCATGTTGAGGGGCGGGTTTCCAATCGGTTGCGGATTGCATGCGATTCCATCGTTCGGTTGAGACCCGTCCCGTCTTTATGGAGACAACAAGAAAGGAATCTGCATGTCTGAGTTTGCTGCCGGTCCTGCCGGTCGTATCGAGCGTGTCCGTGCCCTGATGGTTGAGCGCGGTTACGACGCCATCGTGGTGCGCGACGAGGCCAATCTTCGTTGGCTTACGGGCGTCAAGGGCGTCTTCGATTACACCTTCGAGTTCCCGCATGCTGCGTTTATTACGGCCGACCGCTGCCTGTTCCATACCGACTCGCGCTATCTCAACAGCTTTGAGGAGAACACGCCCGCCGGCAGCCCCTGGGTCTACGACATGGACGAGGGCACCATCCCCGGTTGGGTCGCCGGTAAGATCGCGGCCAACAAGTGCCGCGTCTGCGCTGTCGAGGACGACATGCAGATTAACTTTTACCAGGGTATCCAGCGTGGTCTGGAGGATCGTTCCGTCGCCTGCATGTTGCCGCTGATGCATGACGACATTCGCAGGATGCGCGCCTTCAAGGACGCCGAGGAGATCGAGCTCATGCGCCACGCGCAGTCGATCACCGACGCCGCCTTCCAGCACATGCTCGGCTATATTAAGCCCGGTATGACCGAGAAGCAGGTCCGCAACGAGCTCGAGAATTTTATGTTCGCTAACGGTGCCGACAGCCTGGCCTTTGGCTCTATCGTCGCGAGCGGTCCCAATACCGCCAACCCGCATGCCGTCCCGAGCGACCGCGTGATCGAGAAGGGCGACTTCGTTCTCATGGATTATGGCGCGGGCTACTGCGACTATCGCTCCGATATGACGCGTACCGTCGTGATGGGCGAGCCCACGCCCGAACAGCTCGACCTGTACGCGCTCGTGCGCCGTACGCACGAGGAGTGCGTCGCCGCCATCCATCCGGGCGTCGAGGGCAACGACATCTTCAAGCTCTCCAAGAAGATCATCGGCGATGCCGGCTATGGCGATTACTACAACCATGGTTTGGGCCACGGCGTGGGCATTGACATCCACGAGCTGCCCAACTTCAACCGCAGCAAGAATATCATCGAGGTCGGCTCGGTTATCACCATGGAGCCCGGCGTCTACCTGCCCGGCGTGGGCGGCGTGCGTCTGGAGGACTACGGCATGGTCACCGAGAACGGCTACGAGCCCTTCACCAAGACGCCGCATGACCTCCACGTCATCGACTGCTAATCCACTCCGTTAGATTTTTAGGCATGCCCCAAAAATCTACTTTGGAGGCGGGGCGTCCGGAACGATTCTGGGGCCCCGCGTTCTCTTTTTATGCGCTCGCCGCAGGCGCCGCCTGCAAGTGTATAATTTCGGTCGTATGTAATTTGGACGCCTGTGCGTTCTGCCCATAACAAGAAAGGTCGCTATGCCTACCATTTCTACCGCCGACTTCAAGAACGGCCTCGGTCTCCGCATTAAGGACAAGGTTTACACCATCGTCGAGTTCCAGCACGTCAAGCCGGGCAAGGGTGGCGCTTTCGTGCGCTACAAGACTCGCGATATCAAGAGCGGTCGTGTCGTTGAGAACACCTGCAACGCCGGCACCAAGTTCGAGAGCGTCATGCTCACCACCCGTGAGTTCCAGTACCTCTACAACGACGGCACCGACTACATCTTCATGGACAACGAGTCCTACGAGCAGGTTCCCGTTCCCGAGGACATGGTGGGCGAGAACTCCAAGTGGCTGCGTGAGAACGACATCTGCCAGCTGCTCTTCGCCGACGACGAGCTCATGGGCGTGACCCCGCCGATGTTCATCGAGACCACCATCGTCCAGACCGACCCGGGCTTTAAGGGCGACACCGTCCAGGGTTCCACCAAGCCGGCCACCATCGACACTGGCGCTGTCATCCAGGTCCCCATGTACCTCAACGAGGGCGAGGTCATCAAGGTTGACACCCGCGACGGCAAGTTCGTCTCCCGCGTCTAGCAACCAACTCTTCTAGGAGGACTCATGCCCCAGGAAATCAAGATTGACGGCATCGGCATTTCGCCCGATGTTCTGACCGCCATCGTCTCGCGCGCCGTCACGGATGTCGAGGGCATCGCCTCCGTGGGCGTCAAGGACCTTGCCACCAACCTTGTCTCCATGATGCTTTCGTCTAAGGCCCCGGCTTCCGAGCCGGCGGTCGAGGCCGAGGTCATCGGCGACAAGCTTGCACTCACCGTGCGCGTCGTGGTGTTCTTTGGCTATCCGTTCAAGAAACTCGCCGAGGCCGTTCGCGCCGCCGTGGTCACCGCCATCGATGCCCAGGTGGGCGTCGAGGTCGAGCGCGTTGACGTTTGCATCGACGGCCTCGTTTTCCCCAAGGAGTAACCTTTGAGCCTTAAGGTTTATCGCGGGCGTACGCTTGCCCGCAGTCAGGCGCTGCAGCTGCTGTTCCAGGCCGAGGCCACGGACAGCCCGCTCGAGCGCGTCCTCGAGGGCGATTTCCTGATCTCGAAGGGTCCCCTCGACCCCTATGCGCTGGAGCTGTGCCGCGGTGCTTACGAGCATATCGACCGCATCGACTGCGCTCTGCGCGCCGTCGCCAAGAACTGGGATCTTATGCGCATGCCCGGCGCCGACCGCAATCTGCTGCGTATCGCCGTCTATGAGATGCGTTTCCTCACCGACGAGGAGGTCTCGGACGCCATCGTGATCAACGAGGCCGTCGAGCTCGCCAAGGCCTATGGCACCGACCAGTCCGCGTCGTTCGTCAACGGCGTGCTGGGCAAGATCGCTCGCAGCGAGGAGCTGCCGGGCGAGGACTTGTACCAAGAGCTGCTCGCCGAGGATCGCGCTCGCGAGGAGGCCCAGACTGCCGAGGCTGCCGCTAAAGTTGCGGTTGCCCAGGCTGAGGCTGGTGTGCTGGCCGAGGGCGCGGACGCCGCCGAGACTGATGTCGACTCCGTCGAGGAGTAGCCATGCCAGAGGGTTCCGTCCGCAACTTTGATGAGATTTCGGACCGTCTGGACCAGATCATCGCTACCGTTCGCTCCAAGGATACGTCCTTGGAGCGTTCACTCGATCTGTTTGACGAGGCGATTGAGCTGGGCTCCCGCGCGGTCGATATGGTCGACAAGTTTGAGCTGACGCCTCGTGAGGCCGATAAGCTTGAGCAGGAATACGATGAGGATGCGGCAAACGAATCCCAGGATAGCTAGGCCGCATCTCCGGATACGAATGGTTGATGGCATTCATGAAACGCGTGCGTCTTGATGACGAACTGATTTCACAGGGCATCTGCGCCGATCGCGCGGATGCCCTTCGCACTCTTATGGCCGGCTTGGTCTCGAGTGGCGGCGAGCGCTTGACTTCGCCGGGCCTTAAGGTGACCCCGGGCCTGCCGCTGCACGTGAAGGGGCGCATTCCCTATGTTGGCCGCGGCGGGCTTAAGCTCGAAGGCGCGCTCGATGCGTTTGGCATCAATCCGACGGGCCTTGCCTGTCTGGATGTGGGCTGTTCTACCGGCGGCTTTACCGATTGCCTGCTCAAGCGCGGAGCCGCGACCGTTGTCTCGGTGGACGTGGGTCGCGCCCAGTTCGATTGGTCGTTGCGTCAGGACGATCGCGTGACGCTGCATGAGCGCACGAACGTGACGCAGCTGCCTGAGCTTGGCTATGCTGGCGCCATCGACCTGGCAGTGTGTGATGTCTCGTTTACCAGCATCGCGAACATTATCGATGCGGTGCTGGCGTGCCTGGCGCCTACGGGTGCATTCTGCACGCTCGTAAAGCCTCAGTTTGAGGCTCCGGCGGCGCTGGTGGGCGAGGGCGGCATTGTGACCGATCCCGCCGTCCGCCGCGATACACTCGTGGCGGCGATTGAGCTTTTTGCCGCCAAGGGCCTGTTCCCGCTTGACGTGTGCGTGTCGCCCATCCATGGCGCTAAGGGCAACGTTGAGTTTTTCTTGTACGGCACAAGGTTTGTCCCCGGGGAGCGCGCCGACGATGAGCTGCAATCCCAGGTATCGGCTTTGAGCGAGAAAGCTGCAACGCTATGAAGGTCTTTCTGGTTCCCAATTACTACAAGCAAGAGGCGGTCGAGAGTGGCCTGATGCTCGAGCTTTGGCTTTCGCGCCAGGGCTACGAGGTCGCATGGGCGGCCGATCAGCGATCGAAGATTCAAAGCACGCCTGATATTGACGGCTCAGATCTGGTCATTACACTCGGCGGCGACGGTACGTTGCTGCGCGCTGCCCGCATCCTCAACCATCGCGAGATTCCTATCCTTGGTCTTTCCTATGGTCACCTGGGCTTTTTAACTGCTGCGAGCCCCGAGGAGCGCGACATTCTGCAGGTCGTGAGCGATGCTCTGTCCGGTGAGCTCCACGTGAGCCGCCGCGCCACCATCGCCGCGGATATCGTGTCCGTGCGCGAAGACGGCACGAAGGATGTCGTGCGCACGTTTGCCCTCAACGATATGGCACTTACGCGCGGCCCCCTGTCCGATATGGTTGAGTTTGACATCACGGTGTCCGGCCATCATATTGATCGCCTGCGCGGCGATGGTGTGGTCGTATCGACGGCGACCGGCTCCACCGGCTACGCGCTTTCCGCCGGCGGTCCCATTGTCAGCCCCGATTACACGGGCATGGTCTGTGTGCCCATCGCCCCGCATACCATTCAGGCTCGCGCTTTTTTGACCTCGCCGAGTGATGTAGTCGAGATCTTTATGTCCGATGATCGCCCGAGTGTGCCGGCCATTGCCATCGACGGACAGTTTATTACCTGCGACGGCACGGTTGAGAGCGTGGCTGTGCGCCGTGGTCCCGGCGATGTACTGCTGCTGGATTACGGTCCCGAAAGCTTCTATAACTCGGTGAGCCGCGTGTTCTACGGAGTCCGTCATGATCGATGAGCTGCAGGTTTCCAATATCGCGCTCATTCGCGAGGCGACGCTGGTGCCGAGTGCGGGCCTGACTGTCCTGACCGGCGAGACCGGCGCCGGTAAGACCGCGCTGCTCTCGGCCCTCATGCTTATTTTGGGCGAGCGCGCGGATTCATCGACGGTGCGCGAGGGCGAGGCGCTGGCGAGCGTCGAGGCGCGCTTGTTCGACGGCCCGCACGACACGGAGGGCTTTACCGTGCAGCGCAGCCTTTCTGCCGAGGGTCGCAGCCGCGTCAAGATTGATGGTCGCATTGCCAGCGTGCGCGAGCTTTCCGAGCGCGTCGGCGTGATGATGGATCTGTGCGGCCAGCATGAACATCAGCGCCTGCTCGATCCGGCACATCATGTTGCCATGGTCGATGCCTGGGCTGGTCGCTCTGCGTTCGAGGCGCTGGAAAAGTACCGTGCCTGCTTTAAGGCGTCGCGTGCGGCTGCCAAGGAGGTCCGTCGCGTAGAGGAGGCGTCGCGTGCGCAGGGGAGTCGCGTCGAGGAGGCGCGCTTCGCCCTGGAGCGTATCGCCGAGGTCGACCCCAAGCCGGGTGAGTATGAGGAGCTCGAGGAGCTGCTGCCGCGCTCCGAGCATGCCGAGGTGCTGGTGGCGACGGCCAACGATGCCCATGCATCGCTTACTTCCGAAGGGGGAGCGCTCGATGCCGTGAACGGCGCCGTGGCAGAACTGTCGCGCATGGCTACCGTCGATCGCAAACTGGGTGACATCGCCGACGCACTTTCGGATGCCTGCATCTCACTCGAGGATTGCGCCAACGAGCTGCGTGCTTATCGCGATGGCGTTGCGTTCGATCCTCGCGAGCTTGCTCGCATGCGCGAGCGGTATTCCGACCTTAAGGGACTTCTGCGGCAGTGGGGTCCCACCATGGACGATGTATTTGCCATGCGTGACCGCTCGCGGGAGTTGTTATCGCTGGTGGACGATGGTGACGAGCAGATTAGGAAGGCACGCGAGGCACTTGGCGCGGCGGAGCGCGAACTGTTCGCTGCTGCCAAGGCGCTTAAGCGCGCACGCAATACGGCGGCCCCGCGTTTTTGTCACGAGGTGGGCCGTCAGATGGCACGCCTCGAGATGGGCGGCGCTGAGCTGATCTGGGAGTCGCGTGATCTTCCGCGTGCCGAGTGGACGCCGGCGGGGCCTTCGAGCTACGAGCTTCTGTATCGCAGCGGCGCCGGATTGACGCCGCGCCCTCTGCGCCGCATTGCCTCGGGCGGCGAGCTGAGCCGCGTGATGCTGGCGAGCAAGGTGGTCTTGGGTAATGCTGACGGCGTCGACACACTGGTATTTGACGAGGTCGATGCCGGTGTCGGCGGCTCCACGGCTCGCGCTCTTGCTGGTGTGCTGGCCGATCTTGCCGCTACGCATCAAGTGATTGTCGTAACCCACTTGGCGCAAGTCGCCGTCATGGCCGACAAGCATTATGTTGTCAGCAAGGAGCCGGGCGATGTTCCCCAGACGCATTTGGACGAGGTAACCGGCGAAGCGCGTACCGCCGAGATCGCCCGCATGCTCAGCGGCGATCAGTCCGAGGCAAGCTTGGCCCACGCAAAGCAGATGCTCGAAGAAGCTCGAGGTTAGGTCGTAACAGCGGTGTTGGTGGGACAAAATAGACTGAATTTTTTGTCCCACTACGCGTTTTACTCAACGACCTTGTCCGGCTGGATGAGCTCCTCGTAGTAGCTGATATGCTCACGCGCGTCTTCAATCTCGGGCAGCAGGAAGTTGTAGATGACTTCGATGATCATCGTGGCGCTGATCTTGGAGAACGCAAAGTCGCCCGTCGTCAGCAGCGCTTCGTGGTTGACGGTATTAAACGTGTAGTCTGCCAGGCGCGCGAGCGGGGATTTGCTGTCGCTGCTGATGACGACTACGGTTGCGCCGCAGTCGCGAGCCGCTTTTGCCATGCGATTCAGTCGGCGCGATTTGCCGGAGTTTGAGATGAGCACGATGACGTCACCCGGGCGCAACGTGAGCGCAAAGCCGATTGATGTCTCGCTAATGGTGCTCGCCATGCAGCGCAGGCCCAGCTGCGAGAACTTAAACGTCGCATCGAGCGCGACCGCGTTCGTATTGCCCACAGCTGCAAACTCAATAACCCCTGCATGCTTAAAGGCATGCACAACAGCCGCCAGCGTATCGTGGTCGATTCCGTCGATGGTCGCATTAAGCTCGCTCACCTTGGCAGCCAGGATGTTCTTGAGGCTCTGCTCCATATTGTCGAGCGAGACCTCGTCGGTCAGGCCCTCGTTGCGCTGGCTTTCCAAATCCCTCGCCAACGAAAACTGAAAGCTGCGGAAGCTGCCAAAGCTCAGCTTGCGGCAGAAGCGCGAAACGGTCGCCTCGGACGTGGCAGCGGCGCGTGAGAGCTGAGCCGCCGTGAGGCGTGGAGCCTCGGACTGGTGCTCCAATATATAGTCGACAATGCGCTGCTCGGACTCGCTGTATCCCTGATGGGTGCTAATGAGGGAAAGTGCGCTCTTGCTACTATCGGTCATGGATGGCTCCTGGTTGGCATGAAAATCTAGCTTGATTTGCAATGCCATAGTATACGGGCATTTTCAATTACAAGATACACCTTGCCGTTTCAAGTGTTGATGGTAAACTTTCACTTACCGTTTACGGTTATGAAAGAACCTTTCACCGGAGATTTTCACCTTGTGTCTTCTCACGCGGACGGTAGGTTGGTATCTTTCAGTTGTGGAAAAACGCGCATCAAAGCGCGTGTAGGGGAGCGCTCGCGGGCGCTGTACTCAAGAAGGAGGGACACATGGCTAAGTTTGACATCATCGCCGCGACCGGTTGCCCGACCGGCATTGCGCACACCTTCATGGCGAAGGAGGCGCTGGAGAAGGCAGCTGCCGAGCGCGGTCTGACCATTAAGGTCGAGACTCATGGCCAGGTCGGTGTCGAGAACGAGCTCACCAAGAGTGAGATCGCTGGTGCCAAGGCCGTCGTCGTCGCAGCCGACAAGGATGTCCAGGCTGAGCGTTTCGCCGGCAAGCCCATGGTTTCCGTTGGTGTTTCCAAGGCCCTGTCCGTCGAGGCTGCCGGTAAGCTGATCGACCGCGCCCTCGCCGCCAAGGGCGACGACACCGTTGCGGCTGCTGCCGATGTCGAGGATGAGGTCGAGGAGAAGGAGTCCATCGGTCACATCATCTACAAGCACCTCATGAACGGCGTCAGCCACATGCTGGTCTTCGTCGTTGCCGGTGGTGTTCTGACCGCCGTCTCGTTCCTGTGGGGCATTACGTCCTTCGATTCGACGGCGTCTGACTACAACAGCTTTGCTGCGATGCTCAAGATCATCGGCGGCATTGCCATGAACCTCATGGTTCCGGTGCTTTCCGCTTACATCGCCGAATCCATCGGCAAGCGCCCGGCGCTCGTCCCCGGTTTTGTTGCCGGTATGATCGCCATCCAGGGCCTGCCTGTTAACGCCGAGACCGGCATGATCGACGCCGGTGGCGCCGGTGTGGGCTTCGGCTTCCTGGGCGGCATCGTCGGCGGCTTCCTCGCCGGTTATGTCATCCTGCTGCTCGAGAAGGTCTTTGCCGGTCTGCCCAAGAACCTGGACGGCCTCAAGGCTATCTTCCTGTACCCGCTGTTCTCGACGGCTATCGTCGGCCTGGTCATGCTCGGCATTTCCGGCCCCATGGCTGCCATCAACACCGCCATGATGGACTTCCTCAAGGGCCTGTCCGCCTCTGGCGCCGTTGTACTGGGTCTTGCCATTGGCTGCATGTGCGCCTTTGACATGGGCGGCCCGGTCAACAAGGCTGCTTACGTCACCGGTACTGCTATGCTCACCGAGGCTTTGGCCGCCGGTGTTGGCACCGATACCTACAACTTCGGCACCAACTTCATGGCTGCCGTCTCCGCCGCCTGCATCGTTCCGCCGCTGATCACCACCTTTGCCGTCGTTGTCGGCAAGAAGTATTTCAGCCAGGAGGATCACGACGCCGGTGTCGTCAACCTCATCCTTGGTTGCACCCACATCACCGAGGGCGCCATTCCGTTCATGACCAAGAACATCTGGCCCGTCATGCCCATCATGATGCTCGGTTCCTCTATCGCTTCGATCCTGACCATTATGTTCAACGTTCACGATCCGGCGCCTCACGGTGGCTTCCTGGTCCTGCCCGTTGTCGAGAACGGTCCGCTTTGGGTCCTCGCTATCCTCATCGGCGCTGTGGTCGGTGGCATCCTGTTCGTGGCCTTCAAGAAGTACGACTTCGAGAAGAATCAGAAGGCCGCTCCTGCAGCCAAGCCGGTTGAGGCTCCCAAGGCCGCTGCTGTCGAGGCCCCCAAGGCCGAGGCTGCCGACTTCGTGAAGGTCGAGAATGTCTTTGTCGTCGAGGACTTCGCTTCTCGTGACGAGGCTCTGAGCTTCGTTTCCAACCAGGCCGTCAAGGCAGGTATCGCCAGCGACGCCGACGCCGTGATGAACGCCTTCCTGGCCCGCGAGGCCGAGGGCACCACGGGCATGATGGAGGGCTTCGCCATCCCGCATGCCAAGTCCGACGCCATTACCGAGGCTGCCGTCATCGTCGTCAAGGACGAGTCCGGCGTGACCGGTTGGGACACCATGGACGGCGCTCCCGTCAACGTGGCTATCGCCCTGCTCATCCCCGGTGCCCAGGCCGGCACCACGCACCTCAAGATCCTGTCCAAAGTTGCCGAGGCGCTCATGGACGAGGACTTCCGTGCCACCGTCAAGGGTTCCACCGACGCCGCCGAGATCGCCAAGACGATCAACGCCCGCCTGGTCTAATTCCACGGTACGCGAATAACATCGCCCCCCTGTATATAAGGCGGAGTCCCTCTCCAGGGCCTCCGCCTTTTTCATCCCCAAATAAGTTGCGGTGAAATAGGGACTGTTTAAACGATTCAACCCCAAATTCAGTCCCTATTTCACCGCAACTTATAAAAGGGCATAGAGAGGGCTGCCTATCGAGTCTTTGTCGCGAACAGGTCATTAGCCAGAATTCCGTTCGCACGATATTACTCTGGACCGACCGAGTTTCCGCAGCTTGCTCGCCCACAGAGAGCCGGGCGCGGCCTGTGAGATTTATCGCGAGTTCCGCACGAGCCGAAGAGCACTTAATGTGCTCTTCGTGCGAGCAGGACTGTAGAGCAGGAAATCTCACAGGCCGCGCACGGGCCCCTGTGGGCGAGCAAGCGGACGATAAACACATCTGTCCAATAATTCGTCTGAAACACAATGAAAAACCGTTTGATGTGAGTTAATATAAACAACGTCGTGAATCTGACTCCTGCCACATGCATGACAGGGGTTAAACACAAAAAAGGAGTCAACTATGGTTTCTGAGAAGGCTACCCTCGTTAATCCTCAGGGTCTGCACATGCGTCCGGCTGGTCTGTTCGCCTCCACCATGGGCAAGTACGCCTGTGACGTGACGGTCGTCACCCCCGAGAAGGAGGTCAACGGCAAGTCCCCGATGGCCCTCATGGCTGCTGGTATCCCCTGCGGTACCGAGGTCGAGGTCAAGTGCGACGGCGCTGACGAGGCCGAGGCTTTGGCTGCTGCCATCGAGCTCATCAAGAGCGGTCTTGGCGAGTAGAACTCAAACGGGTCGCATGTTGAACAACTAAGTTCATATTTGGGGGCGCAGTGACCTGTTGTAAGGTAGCTGCGCTCTTTTGTCATGGATATGGCAAAACGCTTTATCACATGACACGGAGAGAGGAATGGGAATGTATCAGGGAGTCAACGCTTCCGAGGGCATCGGTATTGGCACCGTCATGGTTGCCGTCGATCCCGACTTGACGTTTGAGCCGCACGAGGTTGCTGATTCGGCAGCAGAGAAGGAGCGCTATCAGTCCGCTCTTTCGGTCTTCTGCGAGAAGACCCAGGCTCAGGCCGACCACATGAAGGAGACGGTGGGCGAGGCCGAGGCCGAGATCATGAGCGGACATATTGTCCTGGCTCAGGATCCGGGTATGACCGACGCCATCAACGCCGCCATTGACGGCGGTACCTGCGCCGAGCAGGCGCTCATGGACACCTCGACCATGTTCGAGAACATGTTCCTGTCCATGGACGACGAGATGTTCCGTCTGCGCGCGGCCGACATCGCCGACATCCGCACCGGTATTCTGGCCGAGCTGCTGGGTAAGGAGGTCGTCGACCTCTCCGTCCTGCCCGAGAACACCGTCGTTGTCGTGCATGACCTCACGCCGTCCATGACCGCCACGATCGATAAGGCCCACGTTGCCGGTATCGTCACCGAGACCGGTGGCCGCACGTCGCACTCCGCGATTATTGCACGCGCCCTTGAGATCCCGGCTGTCCTTTCGGTTTCCAATAGCTGCACCGCGCTGCGCAACGGTATGACCGTTGTCGTCGACGGTGGCAAGGGTATCGTTGAGGCCGATCCCGACGAGGAGACGCTCGCCGCCTACACCGCCAAGGCCGAGGCCTTCGCTGCCGAGAAGGCAGCCCTCGAGGCCTTCCGTGGCAAGCCGTCCGTGACTGCCGATGGCATCAAGAAGATCATCGCCTGCAACATCGGTAACCCCGATGACGTGCCCAACGCGCTCGATCACGACGCCGAGGCCATCGGTCTGTTCCGCTCCGAGTTCCTGTTCATGGACTCTGCTGAGCTTCCTTCCGAGGAGGAGCAGTTCAACGCCTACCGTAAGGTCGCCAGCGCGCTCAAGGGTGCTCCGGTCATCATCCGCACGCTCGATGTGGGTGGCGACAAGGAGATTCCGTATCTGCATATGGTCAAGGAAGACAACCCCTTCATGGGCTTCCGCGCCGTGCGTTACTGCCTGGCCAATCCCGACCAGTACAAGGTCCAGCTCCGCGCTCTGCTGCGCGCTAGCGCCTTCGGTGACGTCAAGATCATGATCCCGCTCGTCACCTGCGTCGAGGAGGTCTTGGCTGTCAAGGAGCTCGTCGAGCAGTGCAAGGCCGAGCTGACCGAAGAGGGTCGAAAGTTCAACGAGAACATCGAGGTCGGCATCATGGTCGAGACGCCCGCCGCTTCGCTGCTCGCAGACCGTCTTGCCGAGGTCGCCGACTTCTTCTCCATCGGCACCAACGACCTGATCGGCTACACCATGTGCGCCGACCGTGGCAACGACACCATCTCCAACCTGTACCAGGTGTACTATCCCGCCGTGCTCCGCTCGCTCAAGAACATCATCGAGAGCGGCGTGAAGGCCGGCATCATGGTCGGTATGTGCGGCGAGGCCGCTGCCGATCCGCTGCTCGAGCCGCTGCTGATCAGCTGGGGCCTGGAGGAGTTCTCGATGAGTGCTCCGTCGATCCTGCGCGCCCGTAAGACCATCAGCCAGTGGACCAAGGCCGAGTGCGACGAGCTCGCCGAGAAGGCGCTCGCCTGCAACACCGCCGCCGAGGTCAAGGCACTGCTCGAGTCCGCAGCTCGCTAATTTGGTATCAGAGGTAACCGCGTGGTTGGAATGGGCCGGCCACGCGGCCCTCACATATACAGGGGGTACTGTAAATGTTCTACACGCTAACCGCTAACCCGGCTGTCGACATGACGGTTTCGAGCTCTCCGCTCGAGCCCGACGAGAACGTCCGCACCGGTTCGGCCAGCTACACGGCTAACGGCAAGGGCCTCGACGTGTCCTTCGCCTTCAAGAAGATGGGCGTCGACACCGTCGCGCTCGGCTTCTTCGCTGGCTTCACGGGCAAGTTCATCGTCGAGGAGGTCATGAACCTGGGTTGCCTCTGCCGCCCGGTCTGGACCGACGGTATCACGCGCATTAACACCTACGTCAACGATGGCCAGCACGAGTACGGCATCCTGAACCCCGGCGCCCCGATCACGCCGCAGCACCAGGAGGAGCTCTACAACATCCTGGACACCGCGGGCGATCTCGAGTGCCTGATTGTCTCCGGCTCCGTGCCTCCCAAAGCTACGCCTGACTTCCTGGCTCAGGTCATGGAGCACGCTCAGGCTCGTGGCGCTGACGTCGTCCTGGACCTGTCCTCCGACAAGCTCAAGGAGCTCGCTCACAAGAAGCCTCTGCTCATCAAGCCGAACCATCACGAGATGAAGGCCATCTTCGGCGTGCCGGTCGACACCGATGACGAGGTCCGCGTTGCCATGAAGATGGCTCACGACGCCGGCGTTCAGAACGTGCTGCTCACCCGTGGTAGCCGCGGCGACGCTTACTTCTCCAACGGCGAGGACATCTGGTACGCCAAGCGTGAGTTCAACATCAAGCTGGTTTCTTCCGTCTGCGCCGGCGACTGCACCCTCGCTGCGTTCCTGCACAAGTGGTACAGGGATCGCGACAACGTCGAGGAGGCCATGAAGCTCGCTATGGCCACCGGCGCCAACGTTGCCGAGTCCGTCGGCATCGGCGACTTCGGTCACGTCGATGAGTACAGCAAGCGCGTTGCCGTCCGCAAGCTCGATCGTCAGTAATCGAATCGCGACATATTCGTGCGCATGCGGCGCCCCGGTTTCGGTCGGGGCGCCTTTTTTGTTCCGCCATGGGGGAGAGGTGTCCCGCCGTACTTCATCGCTTCCACACCGTTCACCGAGTTGTCCTAGCCTTTTACCGATGCGTGGAATATACTTTCATTAACACGTTGCTTCGTGAAAGGAACATTCATGATTTACACGCTCACTGCAAACCCCGCCATTGACTACAACATCGCCTGCGACGGCCTTACTGCCAATACCGTCACGCGTACCCGCAATGCCGTCTACACGCCCAACGGCAAGGGCCTCAACGTCTCGTTTACGCTTGACCACTATGGTGTCGAAACCACGATCCTGGGTTTCTTCGCCGGCTTCTCGGGTGAGTTTATCGTTAAGGGCGCCGAGGCCCTGGGCGTGCCCGTCAAGCCCGTGTGGACCGACGGTATTACGCGCGTCAATGTGTTCCTCAACGCCGGTCCCGACACCGAGTACAACATGGTCAATGCCGGTGCCGCCATCAATGAGGCCAACGAGCAGGAGATGTTTGAACTTATCGATTCGCTCGATGACATGACCTGCCTGGTCATCAGCGGCTCGCTGCCTCCTAACACTTCCGAGGGCTTCTTGGCCGAGGTCCTGCGCCGTGTCAAGGCCAAGGGGGCCGAGTTCGTCCTCGACATCTCGAGCCATCAGCTGGCAGACCTCATTGCTCTGGAGCCACTGCTGATCAAGCCCAATGACGACGAGCTGCTTGACATCTTTGGCATCAAGGTGAGCGGTGGCGACGACGAGTCCGTCAAGGGCGCTATGGCCGAGCTGCACGCCAAGGGCGCCAAAAACGTGCTGCTGACCCTTGGTGGCGCCGGTGCGTACTTCTCCAACGGCGAGCATATCTGGTTTGCCAACCGCACCTTCGACGTCAAGCTGCTGTCGACGGTGTGCGCCGGCGATTCCTCGCTCGCTGCCTTCCTGTCCGTGTGGCACGACGCCCCCGAGCGCGTCGAGGACGCCCTGCGCCTTTCGATGGCCACCGGCGCCAACGTGGTCGAGTGCCCCGGTCTGGGTGATTTTGCCAAGGTCGAGGAGTATAAGAAGGGCATCGCTATCCGCGAGGTCTGCTAACTCCGGCCTAAAGCTTGAGTATTTCGAGTGGTTCGCATCCGTCTTGGGAACAGGACGGATGCGTTTTTGTTTATCGGACTTGCGTGTGCAGGGGAGGCTGTTTCTTGCTAGACTTCTTGCAGATGCAATCGACAACCAATTTGATAGCCGCAGGAGGCCACAGGTATGTGCAATGTTTCGCTCAACGGTACGCACCCGACCGATGCCTCCCTGCGAGTGCTGCGTGCGCTCGAGGCGGCCGGTCTTGAGGCCTGGTACGTGGGCGGTTGGGTGCGCGACGCCCTGATGGGATGCCCCAGCCACGATGTTGACATGTGTTGCAGCGGTCTGTGGCGGGAATCCAAGGCAGCGCTCGAGGCGGCGGATATCGCGGTCGTGGAGTCGGGTATTAAATTTGGCGGTATCACGGCCATTAGCGATGGCGAGCGCATCGAGGTCACCACGTACCGTCTGGATGGCTTTTACACCGATGGTCGCCATCCTCAGAGTGTCGAGCGTGCCGCCTCGCTCGAGGACGATCTGGCGCGCCGCGACTTTACTGTCAACGCCATGGCCTGGCATCCCGAGCGCGGTCTTGTCGACCGCTACGACGGCCAGGGTGACTTGGAGTGCAAGCTGATTCGCGCTGTCGGCGATCCCAAGCGTCGCTTTAACGAGGACGCCCTGCGCATGCTGCGTGCGGTGCGCTTTGCCTGCCGCCTGGACTTTATGATTGAGCCCGAGACCAAGCGTGCGCTTGCCGAGTGCGCGCCGCTGCTCGATGCCGTGGCGCGCGAGCGTGTGGGCATTGAGCTTGAGGGCATCCTTTCGACCGGCCACGGGGGAGATGCCATGCTGCGCTACCCCGAGCTCATCTGCGCCGCCGTGCCCGAGTTGGCAGCGGGTCGCGGGTTTGATCAACGAAGTGTCTATCATGCGTTTAACGTCTACGAGCATATCGCTCGTGTTCTGACGGTGGCAGGGGAGCTGGCGCTGTGCGACGGCGTCGCGCCCTCGTCGAGTCTTATGTGGGCGGCGTTTTTGCACGATGTGTCCAAACCCGAGTGCTTCACGGTCGATCACGCCGGCAGCGGACACTTCTACGGTCATCCCGAGCTCGGTGCCAAGAAGGCGCGCGTCATTATGGATCGCCTGGCGCTCTCGCACGACTTGGTGCGCGACGTGTGCCTGCTCATCAAATACCATGACAAGCCGCTGCGCCCCGAGCGCTCCTGTCTGCTCAATATGATGCGCGCGCTTTCGGGTGAGGGCGTCGACACGGCCCGCCTGATTGACGATCTCATGGACCTCAAGCGTGCCGACACACTTGGCAAGGCCCCGTCGTGCTTCTATTACGTCGAGACGATTGAGGAGATGCGCGCGATGGCGCACGAGCTGCTGAAGGCGGGGGAGCCCTATACGCTCAAGATGCTCTCCATCAACGGCGGCGACTTGATCCGTGCCGGCGTTAAACCGGGACCCGAGCTAGGCCAGCTACTCAACGCCGCCCTCGACGCCGTGATCGAAGACAACATTCCCAACGATCGCGAAGCTCTTTTGGTCCATCTCAACTTGAATTAGCTACCCAGTTTACCTGCGTGTTCCATAACCTGCCGACAATTTTTCGGCAATTTGGAATTTCTTCTTGCGCTGACGTTTTTTGTCCCGTAATATATTTCCTCGCAGCACGGCAGTGCAGATGCCATGTGGCCCGTTCGTCTAGCGGTTTAGGACGCCGCCCTCTCAAGGCGGAGATCACCAGTTCGAATCTGGTACGGGCTACCAC
>CABVAC010000018.1 GCA_902496275.1 uncultured Collinsella sp.
GGCCCGATTTTGCCTCTTGACAATGTCCTGCTCATATTAAAAGGAACGTCCCCAAGTGCCAAGTGTTCCGGCAACGCCGATGTTTTGGCAACGACAGCGAGCGGGTCGCATTTGAGACAAGGTGACGTGAAGCGAAAGGGCGCTGACCTTCTGGTCGCGCCCTTGAAGTTGAACGTCAGATTGTCCAAATGCGGCCCGCGCAGCGTCGAGTCGTTACGGCGTTTGGTAAAACGCCGTAACTCTAGTAGTTAGCTTCGTAGCCGTTGCCGTCGCCGGTGGGCTCTTCGTAGTAGTCCGAATCGCTCGAATCGCTTGAGTCATCGGAATCGTCAGAGCTGACCGATGAGGTTGCGGTACCGTTTGCGTAGTCGTCAGACGTGTTGTTGTTCAGGTCGCCGATCGTAGAGCTGGAACCGTCGGAAAGACCCATGGTGTTGGGACCCTTGGGATCCTTGCCGGCATCGACGCGCTCCATCATTTCCTTGAGCTCGTCCTCGTAGACAAAGACGTAGCTCACACCGTCGATCATGGTGCTGTCGTCGGCATACGAGGGCAGGTTGGCCGAGTAGATGCCGTCGACATCCATACCGCGCATGGCATTGACCGTAGCCACGATATCCTGAACGCTCATATCGGTCACGAGCATATCGGACAGCGAATTAACCAGGCCAAAGATCTTCGTGGCATCGAAGTTATTGAGAATCTGGTTGGCAAGGGCGCCAAGCACCTGACGCTGGTGGCGCATGCGCGTGTAGTCGCCGTCGGCATAGGTGTAGCGGCAGCGGGCATAGGTAAGGGCGGTGGCGCCGTCCATATGCTGCTGACCAGCGGTAATCTTAATATCCAGGTGCTCGGGGTCGTCAACATCATCGGTTGCGTTAATGTCGATACCGCCAACCGAATCAATCAGCGCCTGCATACCGTCGAAGCTGACCTCGGCATAGTGGGAAATCTGAACACCGCACAGCTCGTTGACCGCCTCGACCATGGCCTCGGCGCCGCCAACGGTATGGCAGGCGTTGATCTTCATGGTCTCGCCCTTGTACTCGACCTTGGTGTCGCGCGGAACGGAAATGAGCGTCGCCTGCTTTTGCGTGGGGTCGATGCGTGCCAGGATAATCGAGTCGGCACGATACGTATCCTCGCCCGGACGGCCGTCGGTGCCAAGAAGCAGCACGTAGAACGGATCCTTTGCCTCATCGGTGTCAACCAGAACCCGACGCAGATTGTCGGTAATGACATTAGAATCGCCGAGCTTGCCCATAATGGTGGCAAACCACAGGCCGGCAGCGGTAGTGGCACTCAGCAGCACGCCAAGCACGACAATGAGCGCGACGTGACGAATCGTGTGGCTACGACGACGTTGACGAGCGCGCTCGGAATAGCGAGCCACGTTATCGCGACTGTAGATCTTGGCCTGCGCACCAGTTGAGGGTCTTCGGGCGGTGGTATCCGCGAGGGGCTTTTTATTAAACATAGGCAACCTGTATTAGTAGATGGCGGGATCGGGGACGGTAGCATGCTCGACATGCGCGCCGAGCGCCTGCAGCTTTTCGACAAACTGCTCGTAGCCGCGCTTGATGTGATGGATGGCCGAAACCTCGGTCGTCCCGTCGGCGATCAAGCCCGCTACGACGAGGGCCGCTCCGCCACGCAGATCGGGCGAGGTAACCTGTGCACCCGAGAAGCCCTTGACGCCATGAATCATGGCATGATGGCTCTCGATACGAATGTCGGCACCCATGCGCACCAGCTCAGAGGCAAACATAAAGCGATTCTCGAAGATGTTTTCGGTAATAACGGAACTGCCGTCGGCAAGGGCGGAGAGCACCATAATCTGCGCCTGCATGTCGGTCGGGAAACCGGGGAACGGAAGCGTCTGGATGTCGACCGGCTTGATACGCTCGGCACGGTTCACGTGGACGCCATCTTCGACGCGCTCGCAGTCGATACCCATGAGCTCCATCTTCTTGAGCACCATGCCCAAGTGAATGGGGCAAAAACCCGTGACGTCGACACCGCGATCGTCGGCCATCAACGCACCGGCAACGATAAAGGTACCGGCCTCGATGCGGTCGCCCACCACGCGATGGGTAACGGGATGGAGCTCTTCCACGCCTTCGATAGTCACGACGGGCGTACCGGCGCCGACAATCTTGGCGCCCATCTCGTTGAGCATGTTAGCGAGATCGACGATCTCGGGCTCGCGGGCGGCATTATCGATAACCGTGGTGCCCTGTGCGCGCACAGAGGCCATGATGAGGTTCTCGGTCGCACCGACGCTGGCGAACTCGAGCGTGACGGTGGTACCGCGCAGACCTTGGGGCGCATTAGCGTTGATGTAACCGTGGGCGGTATCGAACTCAACGCCCAGGGCCTCAAGACCAAGAATGTGCATATCGATCTTGCGAGCACCCAGGTTGCAGCCGCCCGGCATGGCAATTTTGGCGCGATGGAAGCGGCCCAGCAGGGGTCCCATGACGGCGGTGGAAGCGCGCATCTTGGCAACGAGCTCGTAGGGGGCCTCCCATGAATCGACCTGAGAGGTATCAATCTCGAGCGTGTGCTCGTCGAGAACATCGATCGTAGCGCCCATGCCTTTGAGCACCTTGCCCATCACGTGGACATCGGAAATATCGGGCACGTTCTGCAGCGTCGTCTTGCCCGGCGCCAGAAGCGTTGCCGCCATGAGTTTGAGCGCGGAGTTCTTGGCGCCCGAAACGGGCACGGAGCCTCCGATGGCGTGGCCACCCTCAACGCGGATAATATCCAAGGTCTACCCTTTCAAAAAGCATGCCCGGGGTGGCTGGGCCATCCCGGGCATGATGTGTTCGCAAATGGTCGAACGCTAAATCGTTTGACTATTGGGCAAGCTTGAGCTTACACCATGCGATTTCATTATAGAGGTAGGCGCGGCGTGCATCATCCTCCGACAAATTACCCAGCTTCTCTTCAAAACCTTGAATATCAGCTTTAAGCTTGTCGGCATCGACGGTCGCCAAATCGCAAGCGCGCTCGGCGAGAACGGTCACGACATCGTCCGCAACCTGGGCATAGCCGCCGGCCACGGCAAACGTGTGGTCGACAGTGCCCATGGCCTTATCGGAAACGCGAACGTAACCGCGGTCGATCGTGCAGATCTCGCTGGAGTGAGCAGGCAGAACGCCAAACTCGCCATCCGTGGACGGAATCGACACAAACGCAGCGTCGCCCTCATAGGCGCAGCTCACGGGGCACACGATGCGGATACGCATAACCTACTTCTCCCCCATCTTGCGGGCGCGCTCGCGCACGTCCTCAATCGTGGAAGCATAGCGGAAAGCCTGCTCAGGCAGGTCATCGGCCTTGCCGTCGACAATCTCGGCGAAAGAGCGGACGGTATCCTCGACGCGGACGTAGACACCGGGGTTGCCGGTGAACTTCTCGGCGACGTGGAAGGACTGCGAGAGGAACTGCTGAATCTTACGGGCACGGTTGACCGTAAGGCGCTGCTCCTCGGACAGCTCGTCCATACCCAGAATGGCGATGATGTCCTGAAGGTCGGAGTACTCCTGCAGGAGCTCCTGGACCTTGACGGCGACACGGTAGTGCTCCTCGCCAACGATCGAGGGATCGAGAGCGTCGGAGGAAGACGCAAGCGGGTCGATAGCCGGGAACAGGCCGAGCGACGAAATGCTACGCGAAAGAACCGTGGTGGCATCGAGGTGCGTAAACGTCGTGGCAGGCGCCGGGTCGGTCAGGTCGTCTGCGGGGACGTAGACAGCCTGGACGGAGGTAATGGAGCCCGTCTTGGTCGAGGTAATGCGCTCCTGGAGGTCGCCCATCTCGGTTGCCAGCGTGGGCTGGTAACCAACGGCGGACGGCATACGGCCCAGCAGTGCGGAAACCTCGGAACCTGCCTGAGAGAAGCGGAAGATGTTGTCGATGAACAGCAGAACGTCCTGGCCGCGATCGCGGAAGTACTCAGCGGTGGTAAGGCCGGCCAGACCGATGCGCAGACGCGCTCCGGGCGGCTCGTTCATCTGACCATAGACCAAGCAGGTCTTGTCGATAACGCCAGACTCGCTCATCTCGAGGAACAGGTCGGTGCCCTCGCGGGTACGCTCGCCGACGCCGGTGAACACCGAGGTGCCGCCGTGCTCCTGGGCGAGGTTGTTGATGAGCTCCTGAATCAGAACGGTCTTGCCGACGCCGGCGCCGCCGAACAGGCCCGTCTTGCCGCCACGGATGTAGGGCTCGAGCAGGTCGACAGCCTTGATGCCGGTCTCGAAGATCTCGGTCTTGGTGGTGAGCTCGTCGAAACGGGGCGCTGCATGGTGGATGGGGTAGAACTCCTCCACCTCGGGCATGGGCTTGCCGTCGACGGGCTTGCCCATGACGTTCCAAATGCGGCCGAGCGTCTTGGGACCAACGGGCATCTTCATGGGCTCACCGGTATCGGTGGCGATGAGGCCGCGCTGCAGGCCGTCGGTCGAGGACATGGCGACCGTGCGGACGACGCCGCCCGGAAGCTGGCTCTCGACCTCGAGGATCGTGCTCAGGTGACCGATCGGGGTCTCGGCCTCGACCGTGAGCGCGTTGTAGATCGGGGGCACCGCGCCGTCAAACTTGACGTCGACGACAGGGCCGATAATTCGCACGATGCGACCATCACCGGCAGTCGTCTTCTTGGTGGCTTCCTCGACCGCAAGCTTTACGGTGTTATTAGCCATTACTGTTCCTCCAATGCTGAGGCTCCGCCGACGATCTCGTTAATCTCGGTCGTGATCGAAGCCTGGCGCACGCGACTATACGTGCGGGTAAGGGTCGAGATGATCGCGGTGGCGTTTTCCGTCGCGGAGTGCATGGCCTTGCGGCGTGCACCCTGCTCGGCAGCCGCCGAATCGATCAGGGCCTGGTAGATGACCGTCAGGATATAAGACGGCACAAGCTTGCCGAGAACATGCTCGGGAGAGGGCACGAACTCGAACGTGGACGAGATGCGCTTAGGGGCGTCGGTCTCGTTCTTACGCGGACCGTGGGCCATAGCGATCATCTCGGGGTCGAGCGGCAACAGATGCTCGACGCGAAGCTCCTGATCCACGCGGTTCTTGGCGTGGTGGTAGACAAGCTCGACACGGTCAAGCTCACCGGCACGATACGCATCGCAGATATGAGAGGAGATCATGCGGGCCTGATTGAAATCGGGCTCAGAGGAGTTGCCCTCAAAGTGCATGACGACGTTTTCGCGGTCACGGAAATACGTGGCCGGTTTGCGCCCACACGCGATGATCTCGCACTCGATGCCGTCGTTCGCCCAAGAAGCGGCGAGCTTTTCGGCCGTGCGCTCCACCGTCGTATTGAAACCGCCGGCAAGGCCGCGGTCCGAGGCAATAACGACAATCAGGCCATGCTTGACGCTCTCATGCTTCTGCAGCATGGGATCGGTGCCCGAACAGGAGGCGTCGCCGGCGACCGTCAACATGACGTCGGTCAGCGCCTCCTTATAGGGCTCGGCCTGCTTGGAGCGATCGAGAGCACGACGGATCTTGGCCGTAGAGACCATCTCCATCGTGCGCGTGATCTGCTTGGTCGTGGTAACCGAGGAGATTCGCTTCTTAATGTCGCGAAGGTTGGCCATGGGGCTTAGTTCTCCTCTGATCCAGAAACATCCGAATGGTGCTTGGCCATGAACTGCTGCTTGAAGTCGCCGATGACGCGCAAGAGCTCAGCCTTGGTGTCATCATCGATCTTCTTGGCGCGAACCTTGTCGAGCAGCGAGCCAAAGCCATTGTCCATGTACTCGATGAGCTCGGCACGGAAAGGCAGCACGTCGGCAATCTCCAGGTCATCCAGGAAGCCCTCGTTGCCAGCGAACAGCGTAACGATCTGCTCGCCAACCTCAAACGGCTTGTAGCGCGGCTGCTTAAGGAGCTCAGTCATGCGAGCGCCGTGGGTAAGCTGCTTTTGCGTGGCCTCGTCGAGGTCGGAGCCGAACTGTGTGAAGCCGGCGAGCTCCTGGTACGAAGCAAGGTCCAGACGGAGGTTGCCGGCGACCTGCTTCATGGCCTTGGTCTGTGCGTCGCCACCGACGCGGGACACGGAAATGCCCACGTCGACTGCCGGGCGCTGGCCCTGGAAGAAGAGCTCGGACTGCAGGTAGATCTGACCATCGGTAATGGAAATGACGTTGGTCGGAATGTAGGCCGAGACGTCGCCGTCCTGGGTCTCGATGATCGGAAGAGCCGTCATGGAGCCGTAACCGTTCTTCTTGGACATCTTGACTGCACGCTCGAGCAGACGAGAGTGCAGGTAGAAGATGTCGCCAGGATAGGCCTCGCGTCCGGGCGGACGATGCAGCGTCAGCGACATCTGACGGTAGGCCACGGCCTGCTTGGACAGGTCGTCGTAGATGACGAGCACGTGGCCACCGGGGTTGGTCTCGCTGGCGGGCTTGCCGTCCTCACCGTTGTACATGAAGAACTCGCCGATAGCGGCACCGGCCATAGGCGCGATGTACTGCATAGGGGCGGAATCGGCAGCGGTGGCCGAAACGATAATGGTGTAGTCGAGCGCACCGTGCTGAGCGAGGGTCTCGCGGATGTTGGCAACCGTGGAGGCCTTCTGGCCGATGGCGACATAGATGCAGACCATGCCCTTACCGCGCTGGTTGAGGATAGCGTCGATGGCGATGGCGGTCTTACCGGTCTTACGGTCGCCGATGATGAGCTCACGCTGACCGCGGCCAATAGGCACCATGGAGTCGATAGCGAGCAGACCGGTCTGAACCGGCTCACACACCGGGGTACGGTCGATGACGCCGGGGGCCTTGAACTCGATGGGGCGACGGTGCGTGGCGACGATGTCGCCCAGGCCGTCGATGGGCTGGCCGAGCGGATTGACGACGCGGCCGAGCATGGCGCGGCTCACAGGGATATCCATAATGCGGCCAGTGGTGCGGCACTCGTCGCCTTCCTTGATGGAGTCGACGGCACCAAACAGAACGGCGCCGACCTCGTCACGGTCAAGGTTCTGGGCAAGGCCGAAGACGGTCTCACCGGTATCGGAGCTCTTGAACTCCAGAAGCTCGCCTGCCATGGCGCTCTTGAGGCCGGAGACGCGCGCGATGCCGTCGCCTACCTCGTCGACCGTTGAAACCTCATGCGTATCGACCGTCGCGGAGAGGCTCGTGAGCTGCTCCTGCAGTTTCTTGGCGATATCCTGGGCATTGAGGGTTTCGGACATTAGGCTTCACCTCCGTACGAATTAGCAGAGTTTGCGAGGGTCTCCTGCGCGATGCGCAGCTGCGTCTTGACGGTAATGTCACGACGCTCGCCGCGGGCCTCGAGCACCAGGCCGCCCACAATAGACGGGTCGACCTGCTCGATAAGGAATACTTTGCGGCCGAAGTCCTGCTCGCATTTCTTAGTGATGGTTTGACGCAGCTCGTCGTCGAGCGGGATCGCCGTGGTGACGGTCACGCCCACTACATCCTCGTCTTCCTCGGCAACATACTTAAAGGCAGCTGCCACCTTGGGAAGAAGGTCGAGCTGGTCGCGCTTGGACATGGTGTCGAGCACGGCGATGATCTCGGGGCTGGCAGAAGCCAGGCGCTCGATCATCTCGAGGTCCTCGAACACATGGTTCTCGGCCTTGGCGGCTTCCAGAAGGGAGCGCGCGTAGGTCTCGAGCACCTTGTCCTGATAGCGGCTAGTCGGCATTCAGGCTACCTGCTTCCTGGATGTAGCGCTCGATGAGCTTCTTCTGCTCGGCATCGTCCTCGAGCGCCTCGCCCACGATCTTGGTGGCGACGGCAACGGACAGGTCGGCGATGGAGCTCGCGGCACCGGCGTAAATGGACTTGCGCTCGTCCTCGACGGTCGTATGGGCCTTGGCGATGATCTCCTCGGCCTCCTTGTGAGCAGCCTCGATGATACGGGCGCGCTCGGACTCGGCGTCCTTACGGGCCTCGAGAACGATGTCGGCAGCCTGACGACGGGCGTCGGTGACGATCGAGTCGGAC
Organism: uncultured Collinsella sp.; assembly: GCA_902496275.1. Lineage (GTDB taxonomy): Bacteria > Actinomycetota > Coriobacteriia > Coriobacteriales > Coriobacteriaceae > Collinsella. The sequence goes on from CABVAC010000018.1 coordinate 8,003, forward strand.
TCAGCGCGCTTGGCGATGGCCTCCTGCTTGGTCTTCTCGGCCTCGTCGAGGCTCTCCTCGATCTTCTTGCCACGCTCCTCCATGGTCTTCATGATGCCCGGCAGGGCGACCTTGGCCAGCACGATCCAGATAATCAGGAAGGCGATAAGCGCCGGGATGAACTCCGCCATCTTAGGGATGAGGATGTCCGCACCGGCAGCGCCGTCCTCGGCGAACGCGGAAACCGGCATGAGCAGCGCGGCCGCGGACGCGGAGAGTGCGATCGCGCTCTTCTGGGATGAAAGATTCATACTTGACGCTCCGTGCTATTTAACGATCAGCGCGACAACGAAGCCGATCAGAGCCAGAGCCTCGCCGAAGGCGGAGCCCATGATGAAGACGGTGAACACGCGGCCCTGGACCTCAGGCTGACGGGCCATAGCACCCGTAGCACCCAGAGCAGACAGGCCGATAGCAAGACCAGCGCCGATAACACCGAGACCGTAACCGATAACTCCCACGATTCCTCCTTTGTCGTGCGTGTCTTATTTCACGCAGGATAACCTTTTTATAACTGCCGGGCTCCATGGGTACGGGCACCGGCGGTTTAACGAATTGCCTTACCTTTAAGGCACGAACGGAAGACTACTCCTCCTCCGCAACCTCCTCTGCCTCGGAGACATACACGGCGGTAAGGACCGTGAAGACGTAAGCCTGGATGGCGCCGACCACAAGCTCGATCGCATAGATCAGGATGAGGATGGCAAGCCAGGCCAGCGAAGGCAGGGCGCCGACGGCGTGGGCCGCGGAAACCTGCTGAAGCAGCGGCTGCATGAACATGCTCGCCATGATGGCAAACGAGCCCATGACCACGTGTCCTGCGAACATGTTGCAGAACAGACGGACGGCGAGCGTGATGAGGCGCAGGAAGGTCGAGAAAAGCTCGACGACCCACACGAGCACGTTCATCGGGAAGCTCACGCCCTGCGGGGCGAGGCTCTTGATGTAGCCGATCACGCCGTGAGCCTTGCATCCGTAGTAGATGAAGTACACGAAGGCGAAGATGGCGAGCGCGGCGGTGGAGCCGATTGCGCCGGTGCCGGGCTTCATTCCCGGGATCAGGCCGATCATGTTGTTGATCAGGATGAACAGGAAAAGCGAGCACAGGAACGGGAAGTGCTTCTTCCAGTTCTCACCCACGACACCCTTGCCGATATCGTTCTCGACGTACTCGATGATGTACTCGAAACCGTTGACGAAGAAGCCCTTGGGAACCAAAGTCTGCTTCTTCTTGAACACGGCCAGGACGATCAGGAGCACGATCGTGGAGACGATCAGCCAAAACGAGTACTGCGTGATGCCGCAGCTCAGATCGCCCACGACAGGGGTGGAGCTGAACTCGCTGACCAGATGATTAATCTCATCAGGCAGCTTTTCAAAAATTTCCACGACTTACCTTTCGACCTCATGAGGATCTCGCAGCGCCTTGGCGACGCGAACCGCGCAGGCGGCCATAAAGGCCACGAAGCCGATCGCCTCGCCCAGGAGGAACATGCGAAATGCCTCTCCGAACAACACAAACACAACCAAGGTAAAGACAAGCAACGCGATTGCCGAGACCGCGAGACTCACCATACCCTTGAGCATGTCCGCATTCTGCTTATCGTCAAGAACCGGCTTGAGCGTAAAGACAAAGGGAAGGAAGGCAATCGCGCCCGCGATGGCACCTGCAACGATAGCGAGCAGATCGGCTATCTGAAACACTGGCGTCCTCACTTTCCTTTTTTATCGCCTCACAGGACAGTTCCCGCCAAACATTGGTGACTATTGTACGAGCCAATCGCTAAAGTACAACCGAAAAAGCATCGGTTAATACGCACCTGTTCGTTTTCTTAAGACCTTCTTTATGCCGCAGGTACGGTAATACGTTTTTCTCGAACCCTGCAGGGCAAAACGTCCGTTAACAGGAGTGCGCGCGGTCGTCTTTTGCTCGCCCGCGCGCACCATTTCTTCGTATTTTCGACGTTAGCCGGTATGGCCCAGAGATTACAGCGTGCCGTAGATGCGGTCGCCGGCGTCGCCCAGGCCGGGAACGATGTAGGCAGTTTCGTTGAGATGGTCGTCGATGGCGCAGGTATAGATATGCACATCGGGGTCCTTCTCAGTCAGCGACTTGAGGCCCTCGGGGGCCGCGACGATGCACAGCATGCGGATGTCCTTGACACCGCGCTCGCGCAGGTAGCTGATGGCCATCTCGGCCGAACCGCCCGTGGCGAGCATGGGGTCGACGACCAGGCAGATGCGCTGGTCGATATCCTTGGGCATCTTGCAGTAATACTCGTGCGGCTCGTGGGTGACCTCGTCGCGCTCCATGCCGATGTGGCCCACGCGAGCGGAGGGCACCAGGTCGAGGATGCCGTCGACCATGCCAAGGCCCGCACGCAGGATGGGCACGATGGCGAGTTTCTTGCCGGCAAGCTGTTTGAACGTGGCGGTAGTGATGGGGGTCTCGACCTCGACGTCTTCCATGGGCAGGTCGCGCATGGCCTCGTAGCCGTCAAAAAGTGCGAGCTCGCGCACAAGCTGGCGGAACTGGTTGGTGCCGGTGTTTTTGTCGCGCAGGATCGACAGCTTGTGCTGGACGAGCGGGTGGTCGACAAGCGTCACACGGGACGCGTCGTAGGTGACGGTCATGGGTTGATTGCCCCTTTCGTTGCGGCCGCAAAACGACCTTGCTGACAAGGCGCGAAGCAATGTTGCCGCCGCACGCCATGCATTAGTTTAGCGGTTTGTTATATCGAGCAGCCCATCACAGCCCTACTGTGCGATGCTGAGCGAGCGCCTGACTGCATCACGCCAGCCCGCAAGGTTTTGCTCGCGGCGCTCGGCGGACATGTGGGGAAGGAAGGTCCTAACGATCTGGGCATTTTGCTCCAGTTCTTCCAGGTCTTCCCAATAGCCGACGGCAAGACCCGCCAAGTACGCGGCACCGATTGCCGTGGTCTCCACCGTCTCGCATTGCAGCACGGGGATATCCAGCAGGTCGGCCTGGAATTGCATGATGAACTCGTTGCGCGAGGCACCGCCATCGACAGACAGGCGCTCGATCGAAAGCCCCACGTCCTGCTCCATGGCGCGCAGCACGTCGTAGCTCTGATATGCCATGGATTCGCAGGCGGCACGTACGATGGTCGCACGGCTCGAGGCGCCGGTCAGACCGCACACGATACCGCGGGCATGCGGGTCCCACCAGGGAGCGCCCAGACCCGCAAAGGCGGGGACGAAGTAGCAGCCCTCGTTGTCGTTAATCGAAGCGGCGAGTTGTGCCGACTCGCTCACGCTCGAGATGATGCCCATGTTATTGCGAAGCCAGTTCATGGTGGAACCGGCAGCAAAGATGGAGCCCTCGAGTGCATAGCTGATCTTGCCGTCCGCGGCGATACCGATCGTGGAGACCAGACCGTTCTTGGATTCGACGACCTCGTCGCCGGTGTTCATGAGCATAAAGCAACCCGTGCCATAGGTGTTTTTGGTCTGGCCGGGATGGAAGCAGCAGTGGCCGAACAGCGACGCCTGCTGGTCGCCCGCCACGCCCATGATGGGTGGCATGTTGGTCATGATATCGCTCGCGACGCGGCCGTAGTCGCCCGAGCTCCAACGAACCTCGGGCATCATGGAACGTGGAACGTCAAAGAGCGCCAGCAGGTCGTCGTCCCAATCGAGCGTATGGATATTAAAGAGTGCCGTGCGGCTGGCATTGGTGTAGTCGGTGGCAAAGACCTGGCCGCCGGTGAGGTTGTAGATGAGCCAGGTGTCGATGGTGCCGAACATGAGGTCGCCCGCCGCCGCGCTCTCGCGTGCGCCGTCGACGTTGTCGAGAATCCACTGCACCTTGGAGGCCGAGAAATACGGGTCGAGCGTGAGTCCCGTGCGGGAGCGCACCAGCTCTTCTGCGCCCCGCTCGACCAGCTCGTCGATCAGAGGTGCGGTGCGACGGCATTGCCACACGATGGCGTTATAGATGGGCTGACCGCTCACGCGGTCCCAGACCACCGTGGTCTCACGCTGATTGGAGATACCGATGGCGGCGATGCGGTCGGAATGAATCCCGCTCTTAAACTGGACCTCCATCATGACCGCGATCTGGCTGGCAAGGACCGTCATGGGGTCTTGCTCCACCCAGCCGGGGCGCGGGAAGCTGGTTTTGACGCTGCGACGTGCCTGCGCGACGATGCATCCGTACTCGTCGACGATGGTCGCAAGTACCGAGGTGGTGCCGCAGTCGAGCGCCATGATGTAGGAACCGCCAAAGTTAAACGAGGCATCTTCCATGCCCAGGCTGCCCAGATTCAACGACATCGCTTACACCTTTCTATTGCATCGGGTCGGACAGGACCCGTTCGATCTCTGATGCGGGAAGTGCGCCTTGGCGCAGGATCTGGAGCCCGCCGTGCTGGAACGACACGATGGTCGAGGCGTCGCGACACGGGGTCTCGCCGGCGTCGACGGCAACATCGACCCCCTCCAGGATGCGCTCCTCCACCGTGACAAAACTTGCCGGCGCGGGCGCGCCATGCGTGTTGGCGCTGGTGCAGGCAAGAGGGCTGCCGCAGGCGCGGATGAGCGCTTGCACCACGGGCGAGGCCGAAGCGCGAAGTGCCACCGTGTCGTCGGCGGCGCGCATAAAGGTCGGCACGCAGGGGGCCGCCTTGACCACGATAGTCAGGGCTCCCGGCCAGCATCGTCGCGCGAGTACGCGAGCCTCTTCGGGGATATCCACGCCATAGCGGTCGAGTGCTTCGGCATTATCAACCAGCCAGGCGACCGTTTGGGTGAGCTTGCGCTGCTTGAGGGTAAAGATGCGGCGGTAGCCGGTACCGAGCGCAGGGACCGCGGCGCCATTGACGACAGCCTGCGGATCGCGCGGCCACGATGGGAATTCGCTTGTATCTTGGGGTACGGCGTCCGAGAAGGCGTTGACTGCCACGGCGACACCGTAGACGGTCTCGGTCGGGATCAAGGCCAGGCCGCCGCGGCCGAGCACCTCGGCCGTGCGCTCGACGGCAAGCCGATGCGGCTCGCGCGTTCCCTCGTATACCCGATAGACCGTCTGCATGTGTATGCCAGCCCCTTACGCTCCGGTGCAAGTTTGTTTACTGTGGGGCATTCTCGCACGAAACATTCAACCTATTTGCCCAGAGCGCATGTTGGTTTGGTGAGCGGCTCTAGTAGTCGGTGAAAGTGAGGGGGTTAATTGAAGATTTTTAGCGCGCAAGCGTAACGGTACGATCGGGAAACTCGATGCTTGCAACCAGTTTTCCGCCGAGGCTCTCTGCGTACCTGCTCAGCGTGTCGAGCCTCATCGAACCCAACTCCCCACGCTCGAGCTCGGATACACGTTTTTGAGAAACGCCCATCGACTGGGCGACCGACGCCTGTGTTAGATCTTTTAACCTGCGAATCTGAGCAAGCTTATAGGCTTCGATACGATCGCGAGTCCTCTCCTGCTCGGCGGTAATGGAGTCGCGTGTTATCCCGCGAGATTCCATATACTCATGCAGTTCCATCTCGATCGAGCCTCCTTACGTGGCGACGGTATACTTGCTCGGCCCTTGGAATGTTGATCGCATACCAACCGTTCCATTTTGCCCTTGACGATCCCGCTCGCGACTTATCACCCGCCAATAGCAATACCGCCTGGCGCTTGGGGTCAAAGGCGAAGAGGATGCGAATCACCTGCCCACCACACGACGTCACTCTCAGCTCCTTTAAATGATGAAGCTTCGAGCCCTTTACGCGGTCAACCAGCGGACGACCAAGGCTGGGACCTTCCTTCTCGAGCACCAAAAGGTCTGCATAAATCTGCTTCAGCGTAGCTTCATCCTGCTCATCAAGCCAAGGTTCAATGTAATCAAGCACGATACGGTACCGATGCAGCTGATTTGACATACCTTTCTCCTTCTATAGTAGAAGTTTTACGGTATATTGCAAGGACAAACTTGCGCAAATGTCTATTTATTCAGCTTAAATACGCTGTTTGGGCTCGGTGACGATGGCTCGGACGATGCGGGGGCGATCGGTGAGGTCGCGGACAATGCGCACGTCCGAAAGACCCGCCTGGCGACAGAGCTCGGCCGCGGCATCGAGGGCGCCCTCGTAGAGCTCGCAGGCAAACAGGCCGCCGGCGCGCAGCATGTAAGGCGCCGCATTGAGCAGGCGGCGGAAGATGTCCAGGCCGTCGGCACCGCCCTCGAGCGCCAAGTCGGGCTCAAAGTCCTTGACCTCGTGCGGCAGCGAGCGCATGACGCCGGTCGGGATGTAGGGCGGGTTGGAAACGAGCACGTCGAAGGTGCCCCACTCTTCGCGGGGAATGGAGCTCACCAGGTTGGTGAGACTAAAGGCAACCTCATCTGCCGTGAGGCCGAGCGCGTCGCGGTTTTTGGTGGCCAGATCGATGGCGCGCGGCTCGATATCGGTGGCGGTGCAGGTAACGTGGCCGCGGCGCTCCCAGGCAAGGGAGAGCGAGATGCAACCCGCGCCGCAGCCGACCTCGAGAACGCGGGCGATACGGGGCTCGGCTGGGGCAGGCGCAGCGGCATCCTGAGCCGAAGCCGTCTCCTGGCCGGCACCCTCGATGGCGATGCCGTATTCGTCGAGCTCGGGCTCGGAGGCTTCCGCGGCTTCGGCTTCTGCTGCCTGCGCGGCGGCTTCCTCGGCCTCGCGGTCGGCCAGCTCCTCGGCATAGGCGCGGCTGCCCAATACGTCGCCGCCTAGCGCCGCCTCATCGGCAGCCGTCAGGTTAGCGGCACGGCGCTCGGCGGCCGCGCGTTCGTCTGCCAGCGCGGCCTCGGCCTTGCGTGCCTCCTCGACCTCATCGTTCCAAGGCAGCTCCACGCGCTGACGGGCAGCAGCCTCGGGGCTCAGCACCTCGGCATCCAGATAATTGAGGACTTCCTCGACGAGCATCTCGGTCTCGGGGCGCGGAATGAGCACACCGGGGGCGCACGCGACGTCGATCATGCGAAACTGCGTGCTGCCGGTGATGTACTGCAGCGGTTCACCTTTAGCGCGACGAACAACGGCCGCGTGCATGGTCTCGAGCTGAGCCGCGTTAAGCGTCTCGTCCATGCGCATATATAAGTCGATGCGTGCCAAACCCGTGGCGGCGCACAGCAGCCACTCGGCAGAAAGACGGGGGTGCTCCTCGCCGCGCTCGGCCAGGTACTCCTTGGTCCACTCGAGACAACGCTTGATGGTCCAAATCTCGTTTGCCATGGGGCCCTCCCCTCTTAAGCGCCGGACGGCGCGCGAATGTCGGAGCAGATTGTACGCGAGGCCAGCGCTTGGCAAGGGACGATTGAAGACGATTATCGAGAATCAGCCCAGATTTTTGCTTGGAACCTGCCTGAAATGTTCATTCATCGACGTCAAAATCTGCATTCGTCAAGCTTTTGGCAAGGTTGACCCAAAACTGACCAATATCTAACCAAGAACTTGCCAAATCACTTGACGTGCGACGCATCAAAAAATGCACTGCGACTTCTTGAACGATTTTTTGAGCATTATTTTCAATAGCAGATAAATGCCGCTAATTTCTTTGAGCAGGTAGCCGGCTTCATGGCCATCAAAGCCGATTGAATAACATCTCAAAGCAATGTGCCCAACCTAGTCATTTAAGAACGTCCCCAATGACTACCTCTAAGGCGCCGCAGGTTGAGCATACCGCATCCGGAGCAAGGCAGCGCCGCAGGTAGAGGACGGACAGCGAGCGGGTCGCATTTGAGACAAGGTGACGTGAAACGAAAGGGCGCTGACCTTCTGGTCGCGCCCTTGAAGTTGAACGTCAGATTGTCCAAATGCGGCCCGCGCAGCGTCGGCTGGTCCGCCGTTCGGTAGAACGGCGGAACCTACACAGCCTGTGCCAGCTTCTCGGCTCGCTCGGCGGCGGCGAGCGCCTCGATGACGGTGCCGAGCTGATCGCCCAGAAGGACGCCGTTGTAGGTGGAGTTGAAACCGATGCGGTGATCGGTCACGCGGTCCTGGGGCTGGTTGTAGGTACGGATCTTCTCGGAACGGTTGCCGTGGCCGATCTGGCTCTGGCGCTCGGCACCAAGCTCTGCCTGCTGCTTCTCGAGCTCCATCTCGTACAGACGAGCACGCAGCATCTGCATGCAGACCTCGCGGTTCTGAATCTGGGAGCGCTGCTCCTGCGACTGCACCACGGTGTTGGTGGGCAGGTGGGTGATGCGCACGGCGGAGTAGGTGGTGTTAACGCACTGACCGCCAGGGCCGGAGGCACAGTAGGTATCGATGCGCAGGTCGGATTGGTTGATCTGAACATCGATCTCCTCGGCCTCGGGAAGCACGGCGACAGTTGCCGTGGAGGTCTGGATGCGACCCTGGGACTCGGTCTTGGGGACGCGCTGGACACGATGCACGCCGGACTCGTACTTCATGACGGAGTAGACGCGGTCGCCCTCGACCTTGAACTCGATGGACTTAAAGCCGCCGGCCTCGCTGGGGCTGGAGTCGAGTACGGTGGTCTTCCAGCCGCGCGACTCGCAGAAGCGCTGGTACATCTTGTACAAGTCGCCGGCGAAGATGGCCGCCTCGTCGCCACCGGCGGCAGAGCGAATCTCGACGATGGTGTTCTTGTCGTCGTTGGGGTCGCTCGGGATGAGCATGTACTTAATGTCTTCCTCGAGCTGGGGAAGCTTGGCCTCGTTTTCAGAGATGTCCATCTGGAGCATCTCCTTCTCATCGGCATCGGTGGTATCGTGCAGCATTTCCTTGGCAGCCTCGATGTCATCGAGCGCGCCGATGTACTCGCGCGAGGCAGCGATGAGGTCGGACTGGTGTGCGTACTCCTTGTTGAGACGCGTGAACTCCTTGATGTCGGAGGCGACGGCCGGGTCGGAAAGCTTCTTCTCGAGCTCCTCGTAGGCCTTAATGATCTTTTCGAGCTTGTCGCGCATGGCGGGACTCCTTTATGTGCGTGAAGGCGAAAATCGGCAGAGTTGATGGGGCGCGCGGCGCCACTGCGGGGGTAAGCCCAGCTAGAACATGTCGATCTTCAGATACATGCGCATCCCTTCGCGTATGAGGTACATAGTTGCGGTCTAACCCATACATGATAGCGTGCGCAGGCATACCTGCATATAACCCGCACGGATTGGTGCAAACAAACCTGACCCCGTTGCACCAAGAGCTTGCTTTTTGACTAGAGCGTTTGGAGTAGAGCGACGAGGAAGCGGATGCCTTGGAGGTAGGCGCGGCGGGTGATGCGCTCGTTGGTGCCGTGGACGCCGCGATCACACTCGTCGTCATCAACCACAAAGGCCGAGAAGCGAATGCACTCAGGGCAAATGTGCTGGTAGTTGGCAGCGTCGGTCGCACCGATCACGGTCGAGGGCACAATTGCCACTGGCTCGAATGATCCATTTTCCTCCGTCCCCTTTGGATCACGGAAATAGCGGGCGGCGATGGAGCGAACCGCCTCGAGGCCGGGGCCACCGATGCGCGGGGACGGCGAGGGTTCGGAGCTGCCGGGGCCTAGCTCCACTTCGACACGACCGGCAAGGTCCGCCCCGGCAACCGCCTCACGGCAGCGCGCCACAACGTCGGCCACGCTCGTGCCCTCGAGCATACGGAAGTTGATGTTGGCCCACATATCCTGCGGCATTACGTTGGCGCCGGTGCTGCCACCCTCGATCTGCGTGGGTGCGCAGGTGGTCGTCACCAGCGGATAGAGCTTCTTGCTGGCGAGGCAATCGCGGACAATGGCGCCCCCGTTGGCGGCAATTTCATCCGCCGCGTAGAGCCCCAGCTCGACGAGCTGGGCGGCAAGCAAATCGGTCACGCGCGTCGGCCACTCGATATCGCAGATTGCGGTGATGGCACGGCTGAGCACCTCGAGCGACGTGCCGCCGTAGGGGTTAGAAGAATGTCCACCCTCACTCTTCGTCTTGAGCACGATATCGGCATAGCCCTTCTCCGCGAGGTCGGCGTGCATGAGCCAACCCTCGCCCGCGCTGTACTCGGCATCCGAAACGATGCGGTAGTCGCCCTCGTCGATCAGGAACTCGAGCTCAACACCGCGCTCCTCGAGCGCGCGGCCGATGGCGCCTGCGCCGTACTGCGTCGTCTCCTCGTCCTGGCCAAAGGCCAGGAGCAGCGTGCGCTCATGCTCCCAACCGTGCGCGAGCGCATACTCGACAGCCTCGAGAATGCCTGCGACCTGGTCCTTCATGTCGATCGCTCCACGGCCCCAGATGTAGGTGTCGTCCACGTGCCCGCTAAAGGGGTCGTGCGTCCAGTCGGCCTCGGTACCCGGCACCACGGGAACCACATCCATGTGGCCCATGAGCATAATGGGCTTGAGGTCAGGGTCGGAACCGCTAAGCGTCACCAATAGCGAGTGGTCGATCAGCTCGACCTCGCCCGCCGCGAACACGCGCGGCCACGCCTGCTGCATATAGGCGCGCAGGTCGTCGAAGGGCCGCCAGTCCACCGCCTCGGCATCCATGCTCGAGATAGTCGGAAACGACAGCACACGGCCCAAGCGCTCGCACGCGCCTGCCTCGTCTATATCGGCAAAATCGTCCTCATGCGCAAAGAAGCGCCAAACCTCGGCCATGACATCCTTTCGATTGTGATGACGAGGGCCGCCCCACCGGAGCGGCCCTGCCACATAAGCGTTTGCGGTCGGTTATTTGTCCTCGAGATAACGCGAGAGGAACTCGCGGGTGCGCTGGTGCTTGGGGTTGCCGAAGAGCTCGGCCGGCGCGGCGTCCTCGAGGACCACGCCCTTATCCATAAAGACCACGCGGTCGGACACCGTACGGGCAAAGGCCATCTCATGCGTGACGACGACCATGGTCATGCCGTCGGCTGCGAGCTTGCGCATGACCTCGAGCACCTCGCCCACGATCTCGGGGTCGAGTGCGGAGGTCGGCTCGTCGAACAGCATGATCTGCGGATTCATGCATAGGGCGCGCGCGATGGCCACGCGCTGTTTTTGACCACCGGACAGACGGCCCACGGCGGCGTGCGCGAACTTTTCGAGTCCCACGCTGGTCAGATGCTCCATCGCGACCTTCTCGGCCTCGGCCTTGCTCATCTTTTTGAGCGTGACGGGCGCGAGCGTGCAGTTGTCGAGCACATCCATGTTGTTGAACAGGTTAAAGCCCTGGAACACCATACCGATGTCCTCGCGCAGCTTGTTGATGTTGCAGCGCTCGGCCGTGAGGTCCTGGCCGTGGAACCAGATGTGGCCCGCGTCCGGGGTCTCGAGCAGGTTGAGGCAGCGCAGGAAGGTCGACTTGCCCGAACCCGAGGCGCCGATAATGGTGACGACCTCGCCTGATTTGACGGACAGGTCGATGCCCTTGAGTACCTCGAGCGAGCCGAAGCTCTTGCGCAGGCCCTCGACGCGGATGAGCGGCTCTTTAGTTTGTGCGGCGGCCGCGGTGCCGGTAGTGGCGATATCTGCCATGATGATTCTCCTCGTCTTGAGCCTAGTTGGAGCTGGGCAGCGTTGCCGGGGCCTCGGCGCCGAGCTTTTTGCCAAAGGCCTCGAGCAGGCGGCTCGCCACGAGCGTCAGGATCAGGTAGACCACGAGCGCCACGCAGTAGACCTCCATCTGGCGGTAGTACACGCCGGCGACGGTGGTGGTGGCGTACATGAGGTCGAACACGCCGATGACCGAAAGCACCGACGAGTCCTTGATGTTGATGATGAGCTCGTTGGTGAGTGCGGGGATCGCGTTTTTAATGCCCTGGGGGAACACGACCTTGCGCATAGCCTGCCACTGCGAAAGACCCAGCGAGCGCGCTGCCTCGGCCTGGCCGGGATCGATGGACTCGATGCCGCCGCGCAGGACCTCCATCATGTAGGCGGTGGAGTTGAGCGAGATGGTGACGAGGCCGGCGGTGAAGGTACTCCAGATCTGGTTGGCCTGGGCGGTCTCGAAGCCCATGCCGCGCAGAACGGTAAAGCCCGCGTAATAGATAAGCAGGCCCTGGACCATCATGGGCGTGCCGCGCACAATGGTGGAGTAGACGGTCGCGAAGCCGCGGCCGATACTCTTAAAGAAGCGCGTGAGGTCGTTGTCCACGCGATCGAAGGTCTGAATGCGCAAAAACACGAAGAGCAGCGCCAGGAAGAATGCGATGACGGTGCCGAAGGTCGCAAGTGCGATGGTGATCTCGATACCGCGAATGAAGAAGTCCCCGCTCTTGTAGGTCATGTAGACCAGGCTCGACAAAAAGTCGCTGGGGTTGGAGTCCGAGACAATGCTCACCTGCACCAGGTCGATAAACGACATGACGCAGCGGTCGACAAAGAAGATCGCCGCAATAGCAACGACGACATAGCTGCCCAGGCGCGCGGCGCGACGGAAGCGCTCGGAAGCAAACGGCGACGTTTCGCGATAGTCGTTCCAGTGCATGAGCTTGGTGACCAGCGCCGCCGCCGACACGACGAGCCAGGCCCACAGGATTGCCCAGAGGCAGTCTTGGAACACGCCCGTAGGCGCCAAGAAGCTCAGCGGCGTGGGGTTGCGTTGGCTAAACGCCAGGCCGAGCGCCGCGATAACGCTCGTGCCCAGATATACATAGCGATGGTCGGCCTTGATAAAGGAGGCCAGGCGATTGATGGTTTTCATGCTGCCTCCCTATGCCGGCTGACGGTCGAGGCACGCGTCCCACATTTGGTCGCGCTCCTCTTGGCTAATGCCCTTGAGTGTCTTGTCGATGAGCTTAAGCAGCTTGTCCGAGCCCTTGCGGCAACCGACATTTGCCGCGACCTCCTGCTTGAAGCCCTCGCCCTCGGCAAAATGAATAGGGACAATGCCCGGATTTTGGGCCATATAGCCCTTCTCGTTCTCGGTGTTGTACGTCACGGCGTCACAGGTACCCTGCAGCAGGTTCGAGAACACCGTGGGAACCGAATCGACCGGGTTCTTGTGCACAACGCCCGGGATCTCGTCGATGACGGTGTCGAGCATGGTGTCCTTTTGGCCGAGTACCGTGGCACCGCTAAAGTCGCTAAGCTTGGTGGCGTTTTGGTAGGGGGAACCCTCTTTTACGAACAGGCCAAAGTAGCCAATGAAGTACGGGTCGGAAAAGCCGACCGACTCCTCGCGCTCGGGCGTGGCGCTCATACCGGCGATGATGAGGTCGATCTGGCCGTTGTTGAGCGAATCGATAAGGCCCGAAAAGCTCTGCTTGACGGCAACGGGCTCGCCGCCGAGGGCCTTGCAGACGATCTTGGCGATCTGCACGTCGTAGCCATCGGCATAGGCGCCCTGCACGTTGTCGATGGGGATGGTGTACTCACTGGCTTCGGAAACCTGCCAGTTGTACGGGGCGTAGGCCGCCTCCATACCAATGCGGATCTTGTCCTTGCCGATCACGGAATCGGACAGGTCGTCGCGACCGCCGCCCGTCGTGGGCTGGACCACTTCCAGCGTGGATGGGCGCTGGCAACCGGCAAGTGCGCCGGCGACGACGGAAGCGCTCGCAGCAAACGCACTGCCTAAGAAGATACGACGGCTGCACACCGGCTGTGGATGCGCGTCGCGTTGATGGGGAGAATGCATAATCTGCCTTCCCTGTTGAATCGTATGCTGACGACTTAACAGGATACCGCTCAGCGCTACCTCCAGCAAATGCATATATAAATGCATATATACAAGTTTACGAACTGAAAACGATTGATAGTCGTTGGGGACGTTATTAAACGACTAGTCAAACAAGAACGTCCCCAACGACTAGGCATGAAAAAGGCAAGGCATAAACCTTCTGGTCATGCCTTGCCTTTTGAATGACAAATTATCGCTCTGGACGGCGCGCAGCATCGACCGAGCGGCGGAACCTCTAGAGCAAGGTAACGCTAAAGCTGCGCTTGTCCGTCTCGCCGGGAGCCAAGGTGATGGTGTTGACCTTGTGCTCAAAGACGTCGTCCTCGGTGTCCGTGGTGGTATGACCGGTCCAGGGCTCGAGCGCCACAAACGGGGCGTCGTTGGCGGCAGACCACACGCCAATGTACTTAAAACCCTCAAAGTCGATCTTGACGCCGTGGCCCGACTTGCGGCCGCGCAGCGTGAGCGTGGAGCCCGGAGTATCGGTGAACATGATGGCATCGTTATCGAAGCTGCGGTGCGTGATGGGCAGCACGTCCGAGTTATTGGGAGCCTTGTAGCTGCCCTCGAACGTCATAAGACCGTCGGGCGTGATGATGGGAGCCTCGTTAGTCCAAGCCTCGGTAAACGCCAGCTCGTAATCCTCGAATGCCTCGTCCTCGGCACCGGGAGCCGGTACGTTAAACGCAGGGTGGCCGCCCACCGAGAACGGCAGGTCCACGTCGCCGGTATTGGTGACGGCAAAGGTCTGCGTGAGGATGGCGTCGCCGGTCAGGGCATAGGTCATGTTGAGCTTAAAGTGGAACGGAAAGGCCTTGAGCGACTCGGACGTGTCGGTGATCTCGTACGTTACCGAGGAGCCGTCCTCCGAAACCTCGACCAGCTTGTGCTCGACGATGCGCGCGAGTCCGTGGCGCGGCATCTCGCAGGTGCCGGCCGCAGACGTTGCCGTGTTGTTGCGCAGCGAACCCACAATGGGGAACAGGATGGGCGCATGCTTGCCCCAAAAGGCGGGGTCGCCCTGCCACAGATACTCGTTGCCGTTGAGAGCAAGGCTCGTGAGCTGGGCGCCCATGGAATCGATGGCCGCGGTGAGGCCGCCGCGCTTGATGGTAGTGACGGTAGACATGCTACTTCCTCCAAAAGTAAACAATAGTGTCGAGGGCTATTGTCCCACTCTTGGCGGCGGGACGGGACGGCAGGCGATTATTGAGTAGCCATAGCGGAATGAGCGGCGAGCGCCTACTGGGTATCTACGTAAAGGTCGAACCCACCCTGCGGTGTGGTGTCAACCGTGTCGGGCGCCTGTGAGTTAAAGTTCACGGGGACCATGCGCTTTGAGGCACGGAAGCGCGTGCCGTCGGTGGCGACGGGCGGTTCATCGACGGTGAGCTCGTAGCCGCCGGGCTTGAGCTCGATGCCGTCACCAGCGGAATTGACGTATTGATACTCGTCAATCGTCTGCCCTTTGAGCGTGCGCCCCACGATGTGGATGAGCATTTGGCTGTCGCCGCGCGCGGTGTCCCACGTCGCGCCGTCCTTGACCTCGACCGACACATGTACCGAGCGCGTACGACCGAGCGATTGCTCGACAGACATCTCGACCTTGGCGGCGTCTTTTCGCTGTTGTTCGACATGGCTCCAGACGTTTCCAATTACCGAGCATGCGATAACGCCGGCCATGAAGGCGATAAGGATGGGGCCAAGCGGAGAGCGACGTCCTGCATCTTCCTCGCGAGACAGATTGGGGCGACGTGTGGGCGCGGGCGCCTGGGCACCCTGCGAGGGCACGTCGAGAATACTGAAGGATGCCGTGCTGTCGGGATCGATGGTGTGACGCGGCTGCGGGGTCTTTGCCGGCGAGATCGACATGTCGGCTGGCTCGCCGAGCGTGGCCGTAGCGTCGGCCTTGGCCTCGTCTGCCTCGGCCTGGGCCCAAGCCTGCTCAAAGGTCAGGGGCTCGGCGGCATCGGAGGCGGCATCAGGCTCGACAGCGGCATCGTTGCCGGTCTCGTCCTCGTCGCTCGACACGTCACGCGACGCGGGCTCGTCCCACTCCTCGTCCGGAGCCTCGCCCTCGCTATACCACCATTCAAAGTTATCGATATCCATACGGGGCGCCCCTTAGGCCTCGCAAATAAACACTCGCTAGTCTTATACCCCCAGACGGCACCGAAGCTCACCCGCGCCGGACACGAAAACCGTCACAACATTCGACGTTTTTCCTCGTTTTCGAGATTTTCATCGAATGTTGTGACGGTTTAGGCGGCAGCCACGCCGCGAATGTGACAAAGAGACTGTCCCTTTGTCACATTCTGTTAGAGTTGCAGGGATTGAATCCCGCTTATTCACGCGACATTGGAGTGACAACCTTGACCGCCGCAACCACGCCAAAAAGTAAGTCAACCGCCGCCGCGCTCTCCCCCGCGCGCACCAATCTTTGCCTGGCGCTGCTCGTGCTGTTGGGATTCTCGCTCGGCTGCTCCGAGTTCGTGGTCATCGGCATCGAAAGCGACCTAGCGACGGAACTCGGCGTATCGCTTGCCACCGCAGGCCAACTTATTAGCGTGTTCGCACTGATCTACGCTATCTCGACGCCGGTGCTCGCGCTCAGTACGGGGCGTTTTCGCCGCTACCAGCTGCTCGTGTGCTATAGCATCGTCTTTGTGCTCGGCAACCTGGTCATGGCGTTGGCGCCCAACTTCCAGGTGCTCTTTATCTCGCGCATCATCCTGGGCTCCGTCTCGGGCGCACTGCTCGCCGTGGGCGTGACGTACATCCCCGAGCTTCTGTCTCCGCAGCAAACTTCGCTTGCCATCTCGGTGGTATATGGTGCGTTTTCCGTGGCAATGGTCTTTGTCACTTCGATCGGCAAGTTTGTGGCCGACACGCTCGATTGGCACGTGGCCATGTACGGCACGCTGGCCTTTGCCGTTCTGATCTGCGGAGCGCTCGTGGCGTTTATGCCGCGCGCTGGGCAAACCGACGAGCCCGCCACTTTTCGCGAGCAGGCGGGTCTGCTACGCGAGCCGAGCATCATCACCGGCATGCTCATCTTTTTGTTTGGCGTGGGGTCGGTCTACGTTTTCTACGGCTACGTGACGCCTTATCTTGAGCAGGTGCTGGGCATGGGCACGGTCGAAGCCAGTACCACGCTCATGGCCTACGGCGTGTTCTGCCTGATCTCGAACATCCTGGGCGGATGGATCGATGCGCGCTTTGGCATGAAGGCGCTACTCGTGACGTTTGTGCTGCAGGCTGCAGCGTTACTCGGACTGTTTGCTGTGGGCGGCACCATGCCGCTCGCGCTGGTCTTTGTCTTTAGCCTGGCGCTGCTCATGTACCTGTTCTCGGTGTCGTGCATCACGCACTTTATGGACGTGGCACGCAGCCGCCATCCCAAGTCGATGGTACTCGCAAGTTCGGTTGAGCCCATGGCGTTTAACGTCGGCATCTCGTTTGGCACCGCAGTGGGCGGCACCGTGGTAAGCAGCGTTGGCATTGCATATGTAGGCGCAGTGGGTGCCGCGTTCTCGCTTGTGGCCTGGGTGCTTACGCTGGTGACGATTAAGTTGGCTCGCTGGGAACGCAAGAGGGCGATGGCGCAGGCGTAGATGCGATACTCGAGCTCGATGATGGCGATCGAAAGGAAACCGCATATGCAACGTGTACTGTTTATCTGCTATGGAAACATCTGCCGCTCGACGATGGCCGAGTCGGTGTTTACCGAGCTCGTGCGCCGCGCTGGGCGCGAGGCGGAGTTTGCCATCGATTCCGCGGCGACCTCGACCGAGGAGATCGGCAACCCGCCACACCACGGTACCGTTGCCAAGCTACGCGAGGTCGGGATTCCCGTCGTCGCACATCGCGCACGTCAGGTGCGTCGCGCGGAGTATGGCGACTGGGACCACATTGTCTATATGGACGACGAGAACGCCCGCGCCCTGTACCGAATTTTTGGGAAGGACCCCGATGGCAAGATCTCGCGCCTGCTCGATTGGACCGATCGCCCCGGCGACGTGGCCGACCCCTGGTACACCGGCAATTTCGACGCCACCTACCGCGATGTACTCGCCGGTTGCACCGCCATGCTCGAGCAGCTGTAGGCGCTCGGGCGGCGCGGGCACACGGGCCACGCCATCGGCATAAAACGAGCGTAGATTTTCTCCCACTTTGAGCGTTCGAGTGCGCTCTAAACGGGAGAAAATCCACGCTCGTTATCTCGGTGGGAGAAAATCCACACTCATGAATGTGACAAAGGGACTGTCCCTTTGCCACATCCGGGACCGGCCCTAGACCGGCTTGACCTCCAGCTTTATCCCCTCGGCGCAGGAGTCGCCCAAAACATCCGAAAGGGCCCAGGTCGCATATAGCGGCAAATAGAGAACCGCTCCGTTGCGCTCAACGTTGCCTCTCGAGAAAACAATCCCGAGCCTTACGCCATATTCAGCCGTATCAAGCACATGACCGAGCGCAGCGTGCGCGTGGTAATAGGAGCCCGATTTAACCTCGATCGGAACAGCCGTCCCATCCGGTCCGTCGACCACAAAGTCCACTTCACCGCGCTTTTTTGTCTGATAGTAGTAAAGCTGGCGATTTTGGGCAGCCAGCTGCTGGGCCACCACGTTTTCGTAAATGCCGCCCAGATTGGGCTCCTTGCTATCAAGATACGCCGCTTGGGCGACTCCAACGGGGTAGCGCGCCATCAACATGCCCGTATCCGATTGGTATAGCTTGAACTGCGATGGCCGTGCCGTCTTGAGCAGGGGCGACTTTGGCTCGGTTACGATATCGGCTTTGAGAGCAACGCCGGCATCGACAAGCCAGACAAAATCTCGCTGGTACTTCTCATAATGCGCCTTGGGGTCAATGGAATTGAGCACGAAACGCTTGTGTTCGCCCTCAAGCATAATGGGGAGCTGATCGTAGATGCTCTGCACCTGAAGGGCACGCCCGCTTGCATACTTGGAAATATCCCGTCGGTACTGTTCGTTGAGCTCGGACTGTAGCTGACGAACAGAGGCAAGGTCGCCCCGCGTGTCAAGGAAACGCTGCACGACCTCTGGCATTCCGCCGACAACGGTATAGGTCCTGAAGTTTGCCATCATCGTGTCATGAATGTAACCAGGAATGGGCTTCTCGTTGATGCACGCGTCGCGTATCGTTTGGCGAGCCCCCTCGCTCACCCCGGTTGCCCAGCAAAACTCCTCAAAATCGAGCGGGAACATCCTAAGCTCGTGGACATACCCCACGGGATAGGACCTGACACCCTTGAACTGGGTCCCAAGCATTGACCCCGAAAACGCCCAGCGGCACCTCCCGTCCTCAACAAGGAACTTTGCCATCGTCATGATGTCGGGGGCCTCTTGGACCTCATCGATAAACACGAGCGTTTTGCCTGGCGCTATCGGCTTTCCCGAAAGAAGCGTCACCCTGCTGATGAAATCATCGGCATCTCGCGCCTCGAGAAGAGCATCTTTTGCCTGGCGGTTTTCCATGAGGTTAAGCTCGATGTAGGTTGCATGGTTGGCTTTGCCAAATGCGCGAATCGAATAGCTTTTGCCAATCTGGCGAGAACCCGTAATGAATAAGGCCTTTTGCTCGGCAGACTTCAGCCAACGCTCCAGCTCTACCGCTATTTTCCTGCGCAGCATAGGCTCTCCCCTCAGTGTCATCAAATTAAATGCAAAGTTTTATACGCTTGATTATCGATGAAACGCAGAATTTTTAGAACCTAAAATCGGATGAAATGCAGAGATTTGAGATTACAAGCACAATAGAAGGAACGCCACCGGCGAATGTGACAAAGGGACTGTCCCTTTGTCACATTGCGCTCAACTACTCGTCGACGATCTCGGCAAGCCAGACGTTCAGCGTATCGACCTCGGGACAGCAGAACTTTGCCGTGCCTGGCTCGTTGCCGGGCACGGTCCCGCCATAGCGCAGGATATCGATATAGGGAAATCCCACATGGCAGGCCATGGCGCACATCTTGCCGCGATCTTGGTCGAAGTCGAAGACGTCACCCGGCTTGTGCCCGTGATGGCAGCGGCATGTGCCCAGCTGGTCTACGCAGCTCACGCGGATACGCGGACGCTTGCCACGCGGCGCGCCGAGCGGCTTGTTCTCGCCCGCAGGCTTGACGCCGCCCTCATCAGCATTACTCATGGTCAATCACATCCAGGCAGGCCTCGATGGGAAGGCCGGCGGACTTATCCTCCTGGTCGGCATTGCGCTCGATAAGCTCCGCTACCACGCGCATGGCATCGCTCGTCGCACGCTGCAGGCTCCAACCGGCCATAACGCGGCCGACGAGCACCGCCGAGAACGTGTCGCCCGTGCCCGGGAAATAGACCGGAATGAGCTCAAAGGGAATCGTGAAGTACTCCCCCGCCACATGGTCGTAACCGATAACCGCGTTCGTGCCATTGACCACGGCGCTCGTAATGACCACCGACTTGGCACCCAGCTCGCGCACGGCGTCCACAAGGGCGCGGGCCTCATCGGGCGTGATCTGCTCTGCAATAGGCGTATCGGCGAGCAGACAGGCCTCGGTGTAGTTGGGCACCGCGTAGTCTGCGCACTCCAGCAGGTGCCGCATAAGGCCAATCGTGGACTCGGGCACACCGGCATAGAGCTTGCCGTTGTCGCCCATGATGGGATCGACGAACACCTTGGTGCCCTTTTGCGCGCGGCGGTGGCAAAAGTCCGAGATGATACGCGTCTCTTCCTCGGTCACGATAAAGCCGGTCGAGATGGCGTCGAACTCAAAGCCGAGCTCCTCCCAGATAGCGAGGCTTTGACGCACGTACTCGGTGGTGTCGTGGATGTAGAACTTGGGGTAGTTGAGCGTATCGGAAACGAGCGCCGTCGGCAGGTTATGGATACGGTAGCCCATGTGCGACAGCACCGGCAGCATGGCGGAAAGCGCGACCTTGCCGTAGCCACACATATCGTTGATTAGCAGCAGCTGAGTGTTCTTCATGAGGGTCTCCCTTGGTTCGGGCACGGCGCAGCAGCGCCACAGTGCGACTAAGTGTAGCGCAGGGAGCACGGCAGGCGGGCGCTGGTGCCGTGGAGGTCGAATTGTTGCGGAAAGGTTACGGGAAGGAAGTTAGTCGTTGGGGACGTTCTTAAATGACTAGTCAAACAAGAACGTCCCCAACGACTACCGAAGCGGACCGTGCCGGAATCACAGGTTGAGGACGGACAGCGAAAACGCTCCTAGGCGAGCAAGGTGGCGTGAAAGAGGAGGGCATAGGCCTTGTGGCCATGCCCGACGATTGAACGCCAGATTGCCGCTTAGGAGCGTTTGCAGCGTCGGCCGGTTACGGCGTTTGGTAAAACGCCGTAACTATAAGGTCATGCCGTCGAAGTTGAAAGGCAGATTGCCGCTCTGGCGGGTTTGCAGCGTCGAGCCGTTGCGCGGTTTGGTAAAACCGCGCAACAACTACTTTGGTACCTTGACATTCATTTCTCATGCTCCTAGATTGGTTAGGCACAAAACAATTCCACTACCTAACTAAAGAAAGGAGCAACACTAATTCATGTGCGATGAACCTCTTAACCTTTGTTCGCACGAGCCCGACGGCGATCCGTCACAGCCGGCGGATGCACCCGAAGCGGTTAGCTCAGAAGACAAGCTTGCCAAGCGCATCCTCAATGGCCTGGGCTTTTGCGGCCATTACATGCATTTTCATGGCGGAGGCGTGTCCGGCAAGGCGCCCATCATCTGCCTGCTGGCCAAGCAACCCGGCGGCGAGATGTCGCAACAGGAACTCGGCATGCACTTTGACCTCAAGCCGGGGTCGCTTTCCGAGATCCTGTCCAAGCTCGAGCTCAACGGCCTCATCGAGCGCAGCCGTAACCCCAAGGATCGACGGCAGCTCACCATTCGCCTGACCGAGACCGGCCGGGAAAACGCCCGCATCGACCAGGCAGCCCGCATTCGCTTTAGAGAGCAGGCCTTTAGTGCGCTCACCCACGACGAGCGCGAGGACCTCGCCGAAATGCTCGATAAAATCCGTGTAACCTGGGAGGAACTGGATGATTAAAACCCTCATGGGCAGCATCCGCGACTATATGAAAGTCACCGTTGCCACGCCGTTGCTCGTACTTGGCGAGGTGCTCTGCGAGATGCTGATTCCATTTATCACCGCCAACCTGATCGACGCCATCAAAGACGGCGCCACCGTAGCCGAGATGCTTCCCACCGCAGGCTTTTTGGTGCTCATCGCGCTGACGTCGCTTGCTTTCGGTGCCGCTGCCGGCGTCACCTGCAGCAATGCGAGTTGCGGCTTCGCCAAGAACCTGCGTCACGACCTGTTCTACAAGATCCAGACGTTCAGCTTTGCCAACATCGATGAGTTCTCGAGCTCCTCGCTCGTCACGCGCCTGACCACCGACATCAACAACGTGCAGCAGGCCTTTATGATGATCATCCGCATCGCCGTGCGCGCGCCGCTGGTATTGATCTTCGCCTTTACCATGGCATTTATCATGGGCGGCAGCGTTGCCATGGTCTACCTGGTCATCATTCCGCTGCTGGGCTTTGGACTGTTCTTTATCATCTTTAAGGTGCGCCCCATCTTCTCGCGCGTGTTCCACAAGTACGATGCCCTTAACGAGTCCGTCGAGGAAAACGTCACCGGCATGCGCGTGGTTAAGAGCTACGTGCGCGAAGACTTTGAGAAGGGGAAGTTCGCGACCGCCGCGCGCGACGTCCAGATGGACTTCACCCGCGCCGAGAAGCTGCTTGCCTTTAACAACCCCATGATGAACATCTGCGTCAACGGCGCGTTTGTCGTCATCATCTACCTGGGCTCCAAGCTCATCATCACGAGCCAGGGCACGCTGTTCGACGTGGGCCAGCTCTCCTCGATCTTTACCTATGGCTTCCAAATCCTCATGAGCCTGATGCAGCTATCGATGATCTTTGTCATGGTGACCATGGCCGACGAATCGGCGCACCGCATCACCGAGGTGCTGGCCGCCGAGCCCACGATCGCCGATCCCGCCGAGCCCGTGCTCGAGGTCGCCGATGGCTCCATCGACTTTGACCACGTGAGCTTTAAGTATTCCGCGCATGCGAAGCGCCAGGCGCTCGACGATATCGACCTGCACATTAAGAGCGGCGAGACCATCGGCATCATCGGCGGCACCGGCTCGGCCAAGTCCACGCTTGTAAACCTTATCGCCCGTCTGTACGACGCCACCGAGGGTACCGTGCGCGTGGGCGGCGTGGATGTACGCGACTACGACTTGGACGCGCTGCGCCACCAAGTGGCCATGGTGCTACAGAAAAACGTGCTGTTTAGCGGCACCATTGCCGAGAACCTGCGTTGGGGCGACCCGAACGCCACCGACGAAGAGGTCCGCGAGGCCGCGCATCTGGCCTGCGCCGACGAGTTTGTCGACGGCTTCCCCAAGGGCTATGACACCTGGATCGAACAGGGCGGCTCCAATGTTTCCGGCGGTCAGAAGCAGCGCCTGTGCATTGCGCGTGCCCTGCTGCGTCGCCCCAAGATCTTGATCCTGGACGACTCCACGAGCGCCGTCGACACCAAGACCGACGCCAAGATTCGCGCAGGGCTGGCAAGCTATCTGCCCAACACGACCAAGCTCATCATCGCCCAGCGCATTAGCTCCGTGCAGGACGCAGACCGCATCATCGTCATGGAGGGTGGCCGCATCGCGCAGATCGGCAACCACGATGAGCTGCTTAAGACGAGCGAGATCTACCGCGAGACCTTTACCTCGCAAAGCAAGATGTCTGCCGAGGGCGAAGGGGCCGTCGAGGCCGACACCGAGGCATCTGCAACGCAAGCTCAGACCCAGGAAGGAGGCGAGGCACATGAGTAAGGCAACGACCGCCGAGCGCGCGCTCAACCGCAAGGGCGGCACCATGTCGCGCCTCATCAAGACGCTCTTTGGCTTCTACCCCGTGCTTTTGCCCCTCGTCGTCGTCGGCGTGGTGCTCTGCGCCATCATCAACTCCATCGGCGCGACCTTCCTTCAGAGCGCCCTGCAGATTATTAGCAAGTCGTGGCAGTCGGGCGATTGGACGACCGCGCAGCCCAAAATTCTGAAGCT
Source organism: uncultured Collinsella sp. (assembly GCA_902496275.1). Lineage (GTDB taxonomy): Bacteria > Actinomycetota > Coriobacteriia > Coriobacteriales > Coriobacteriaceae > Collinsella. The sequence continues at coordinate 31,717 of CABVAC010000018.1, forward strand.
TGTGACCACCCTCGCCTGCATCTACGGCGTCGGCATCCTGTCCTCACTCTTCTGGAACCGCGCCATGGCCATCGTTACGCAGGGCTCGCTCGAGAAGCTGCGCGAGAAGATGTTCAACCGCATGCAGGACCTGCCGATTCGCTACTTCGACACGCACCAGCGCGGCGACATCATGAGCCACTACACCAACGACATCGACACGCTGCGTCAGATGATCAGCCAGTCGCTGCCCAACCTGCTCATGACGATCATCGTCATCGTCACCGTGTTCTTCATCATGCTGTATTACAGCGTGTGGATGTGCCTGGTCATCATTGCCGGCGTCGCCTTTATGACCTTTATGACCAAGCTGCTCGGCTCCAACTCCGCGCGCTTCTTCATTGCGCAGCAGACCGAACTCGGCGTGGTCGAGGGCCATATCGAGGAAGTCATGAACGGCCAGAAGGTCGTCAAGGCATTCTGCCACGAGTCTGCCGCCGAAGCCGATTTTGACGAGCGCAACGAAAAGCTCTTCGAGGTCTCGCAGAAGGCCAACATGTACGCCAACATCCTCATGCCTATCCTTATGAACCTGGGCAACCTGCTCTACGTGCTGGTCGCACTGGCGGGCGGCATTTTCCTGGCGCTGGGCGTGCCTAACCTGAGCATCTCGGGCATGACGCTGTCCATCGCCGTCGTAGTGCCGTTCCTCAACATGACCAAGCAGTTCTGCGGGCAGATCGGCCAAATCTCGCAGCAGATCAACGCCGTGGTCATGGGCCTCGCCGGCGCCGACCGCATCTTTGAACTCATCGACGAGAAGCCCGAAGCCGACGAAGGCTATGTGACGCTCGTCAACGCGCAGGTGAACCCCGATACCTGGCAGCTCGAGGAGGCCGACCACCACACCGGCATGTGGGCATGGAAGCATCCGCACCGCGCGACCGGCGAGATCGAGTACGTGCCGCTGCGCGGCGACCTGGTCATGGACAACGTGGACTTTGGCTACACGCCCGACCACGAGGTGCTGCACGGCGTGTCCGTGTTTGCCAAGCCGGGCCAGAAGGTCGCGTTTGTCGGCGCCACCGGTGCCGGTAAGACGACCATCACCAACCTCATCAACCGCTTCTACGACATCGCCGACGGCAAGATCCGCTACGACGGCATCAACGTCAACAAGATCCGCAAGGCCGATCTGCGCCGCTCGCTGGGCGTGGTGCTGCAGGACGTGAACCTGTTCACCGGCACCGTGATGGACAACATCCGCTACGGCAACTTGGACGCCACCGACGAGGAGTGCATCGCGGCGGCCAAGCTCGCGGGCGCGGACGACTTTATCACCCGCCTGCCCGACGGCTACGACACCATGCTCACCGGCAACGGCGCGCAGCTGTCGCAGGGCCAGCGCCAGCTGATTTCGATCGCACGCGCCGCCGTCGCCGATCCGCCGGCAATGATTCTGGACGAGGCCACGAGCTCCATCGACACCCGCACCGAGGCCATCGTGCAGGCCGGCATGGATAAGCTCATGGAGGGCCGCACGACGTTTGTCATCGCGCACCGCCTGTCCACCGTGCGCAACTCCGACGCGATCATCTGCCTGGACCACGGCCGCATTATCGAGCGTGGCAACCACGACGAGCTGATCGCCAAGCGCGGATACTACTATCAGCTCTATACCGGGGCGTTTGAGCTGGAGTAGTTCGGCCCGCCGAGATGGCCGATTTGCCGCTCATTCGTCGGGCATGACCCTAAGGTCAATGCCCTCCTCTTTCGGGGCAAATCGACTCATCTCAACGACCCAAACACAATGCGCCGCAACGAATAAAGCCTCCGCAGCCACACGAGCTGCGGAGGCTTTTTTCATGCCGGCCGGAAACCGTATCCCACTTTTCGGGCCCAAAATGGGATGCCGTTTCCCGCTGGACCCCCTCCGGGAAACGGCATCCCATTTCAAGGGAGTAAACCGGGATGTGATTTCCCCTAACGGCACCTTTGGGAAGCCGCATCCCACTCTAGACGCACAAAACGGGATGAGCTTTCCCATGGTGATCCAAGACCAGAAGCATGTCCGATAGCGCGGCCAGGTCAAGAACAACAAGGCAAGCGTCACGCCAATTTGGACGAGCGTCTGCTGCAGTTTGAGGCTGCTGGCCCATATGGTAGAGTTAACCACCCATGAATTTCAGCACACTGCGTGCTACCTGTTCTTTTGTCATTTAGGGGAGTGAACTTGTGAATACTTCTGTCGCCAAGAAGGCCGGCCAGGCGGTGCGCCTGCTCATGATGGTGCTCACGGCAGTTCTCATCTTCTTCTTCATCAATGTTATGCTGCTCGTCTCCGATATCCAGGGCACGGCGCGTGTGGTCAACTACGCCGGTCTGGTGCGCGGTACCACGCAGCGAATCGTTAAGCTCGAGGATGCGGGCCAGCCTCAAGATGACCTGCTCAAAGCCGTGGATTCATACATCAACGGTTTGCGTTACAGAAGTGACGACCTCAACCTCGTCCGTCTCGACGACGATGAGTATCAGGCAAAAATGACCGAGCTTGCAAATTATTTTGATGAGCTTTGCACCGAGATCATCCGTGTGCGCGAAGTCGGCTACG
>CABVAC010000019.1 GCA_902496275.1 uncultured Collinsella sp.
GCGGACATGGCTCAGTTGGTAGAGCACAACCTTGCCAAGGTTGGGGTCGCGGGTTCGAGCCCCGTTGTCCGCTCCAAACGCAGCAGCCCGACTACTACGGTAGCCGGGCTTTTTCGTACCCATCGCTTGGGCTCGAACCCGAGGGGGAGCGAGCGTTTTGAGGCGTGGCTGTGGCGTTGTTTGCCGCGAATGTCCGCTTTGGGCGTATCATCGTGGACATCTCGCAAAACCTCGTTGCAAGGGAGTCGCACCCCATGGCTACAGAAAAGTCCTCTTCGCGCCCATGGATGTCCGATGCCGCGATTTATCAAATCTACCCGCGCTCGTTTAAGGATTCGACTGGTTCGGGTCTGGGCGATATCGCGGGCATTACCCAGCAGATGGACTATCTTGAGCGGCTGGGTATCGAGGCCATCTGGCTGAGCCCGTTTTACCCATCGCCTCTCGTCGATGGCGGCTATGATGTGGCGGACTACTGCGATGTCGACCCACGTCTCGGGTCGCTTGACGACTTCGATGACATGATCACTGCGGCTCACGCGCACGGCATCAAGGTCATCGTCGACATCGTGCCCAACCATTCGTCCAACCAGCACCCCTGGTTCAAAGCCGCTCTTGCCGCCGGCCCCGGATCGCCCGAGCGCGCCCGTTATATCTTCCGCGATGGTCGCGGCGAGCATGGCGAGCTGCCTCCCACCAATTGGAATGCCAACTTTGGCGGCCCCGCCTGGACGCGCGTCGCGGACGGTCAGTGGTATCTGCACATGTTTACGCCCGAGCAGCCGGACTTTGACTGGTCGTGCCCCGAGGTTCATGCGTTCTTTTGCGACGTCCTGGCGTTTTGGAGCGATCGAGGCGTCGATGGCTTTCGCATTGATGTGGCGCACGGTCTCGCCAAGGATCTCGACCGCGATGACCTCGACCGGTGGCATCTCGCCGAGGGCGATGACATGGTTGACGACGGCACCCATCCGCTGTGGGACCGCAACGAGGTCCACGAGATCTATCGCGAGTGGCGCCGCGTGTTCGACCGCTATGATCCGCCACGCAGCGCCGTTGCCGAGGCGTGGGTGCTGCCCGAGCGCCAGTATCTCTACGCGCGTCCCAGCGAGCTTGGCCAGACATTCAACTTTGAGTTTGCCAAGGCCACTTGGACCTATGATGACATGCACGCTGCAATCGAGGAGGGCTTGAAGGCAGCTATAGAATCCGATTCCGCCTCGACCTGGGTGCTCTCCAACCACGACGTGCCGCGCGTGGCGACGCGCTATGCCCTGCCGCAGATCAAGGCGACGCGCTACCACCAGATTGCGCTCGACTGGCTCTTACGCGACGGGTCGTCTTATGACGAGGACCGTGAACTCGGCGAGCGCCGCGCGCGGGCGGCCCTTTTGCTCGAGCTGGCGCTTCCGGGCTCGGCATACGTGTATCAGGGTGAGGAGCTCGGCCTTTTTGAGGTGGCCGATATCCCGTGGGCCGCACTCGAAGATCCTACTGCGACCAATACGCACGGACCGAAGCGCGAGAAGGGGCGCGACGGCTGCCGTGTGCCCCTGCCGTGGGTGGCGGCGGACGATCCCGCGCAGGGCGGATCGTTTGGGTTTTCACCGGCGGACGCCGATGCGGCGCCCCATCTGCTGCAGCCTGCATGGTTTTCCGATTACGCTGCCGATAGGGAAGAAGCGGACCCGACATCGATGCTTGCGCTCTATCGTGACGCCCTCTGGCTGCGGCGCAAGCTGCGCGGGTGCGCCAACGATCTTAAGTGGCTTGATCTTGACGGGCGCACCGGCCTTGCGGATGGTGCCGAGGGCGCTGAGGGCGGCGTCATCGCCTATCGCCGCGACAACGGCTGGGCGTGTGTGACGAACTTCGGTGCAGCACCCGTGGAGCTGCCGGCGGGCAGGGTCCTGCTCACCTCATCACCGCTTGTAGACGGCAGGCTCGCGCAGGACAGTTCTGCCTGGATCATGCTCGCTGAGTTGTAGGGGCCTCTTGCGGCGAATTTGCGTTTGCCTGTGCTTTCCGTGGTGGCTGATGTCTTTGCGAGGTTCGCGAGGGCGTCGCAAAACTTTTCAAAAAAAGTTCTTGCATAGGATGCGGGTATCACGTAAGATTAATCCTCGTAAGCGGACATGGCTCAGTTGGTAGAGCACAACCTTGCCAAGGTTGGGGTCGCGGGTTCGAGCCCCGTTGTCCGCTCCATTTGGGCGTTTAGCTCAGGGGGAGAGCGCTTCCCTGACACGGAAGAGGTCAGAAGTTCAAATCTTCTAACGCCCACCAAATGTTCGCAGCTCAGAGGCTATGTCCTCTGGGCTGTTTTGTTTTGGTCGCCAAATGGGTCGCCAAATCGTCGGCAAAAGGTACCTCGATTCATGAAAGAGCGGTTCTGAACGTCAGTTTAGCCTTGTCATCTCAATCGAGTGGGGGTTGACCATTTTGAACATAACCGTGCATCTCGTTGACGTTTCTGCGATCGATCCCGGCGAGACCGTTGATATGGCATCAATCGCGGGACGTTATGCCTCGCGTGCCTCCAATGGAGATCTCCCCATTGCGTCTCGGAGGGAAGCTGCGGGCGTGGGTCTGCTGCTTCGCGACGCCCTGGGTATCTTCGACGACTCCCAGCTTGCGCGTTCTGCTTTCGGCAAGATCGAGCTTGCGGATGGGGAGGCCCCCTCTATTTCCATTTCACATGGCGGAAGCGTGGCCATCCTCGCTGTTTCCGATGTTGCTCGGTCGGTCGGAGGACCTATTGGCGTGGATATCGAGGCGGTCGATGAGATCGTACCTATTGCGGTTGAGCGTATGGCGAGCTCAAGGGAACGGGCGTGGATTGACGCTGCGGCAGATTCGCAGGAACGCGCCTTTCGGCTGTGTCGGGTTTGGACGCGTATCGAAGCCGTCCTGAAGGCGGAGGGATCCGGCTTTTCAATCGATCCCCGCAAAGACGGGTTGCCGAGCGGATGGTTTACTTCCTCGGTGGTGTTTGACCAGTGTGTCATCTCTTGTGCAGCGCGTTCTATGCCCCATATCGCCATTGAGGAGCATGCCTTTCGGGTAGCATGGTAGCCAATCGCCAACAGGGGAGGCCTTCTATGTCACTGAACGCTAAAAACGATATTGCCTCGCGGATCGAAGGCGCCGTCTTTGAACTTATGGCGACAACGCCTGTGCAATCGATTAAGGTCACCGACGTACTCCGTCTTGCCCATACATCAAAATCAACCTTCTATCGTTGTTACCGCTCTATCGATGATGTGGTCAAGCGCTTTGAAGATGAGCTGCTCCAGAACATGCAAGACATTAACGACGTTGCCCTTGAGGCTCGTTTTGGTGATGCGCAGCTTGATCCCACGCCCACGATGATCAAGCGCATGGAAATCCTCAAGACCAATCGCTCGAAAGTCCTGGCGCTTAACAGCGATAACGGTGATCCCGTGTTTGCACACAAGGCAACGATCTTCATGCATGACTATTTTCGCGATCGTTTGCGGTCGACGTTTTCGGATGAGACGGACCTCGATCTGTATCTTGCTTTTGCGCTTGCGGGCCACCATAACCTCATCCAGTATTGGCTCGAAGTCCGGCCTGACCTTGAGGCACGAACCGTTGCCGCCGCGCTCAATCGCATGTTCTACGCACCGCTCTTTGTCGACGATGCATCGCGCCATTGGCATCCGCGGATCCCTGATTTCGATAATACGCTCGGATGAACGGTCGCTATTTACGGGTAAATGGTTAGATTCATGGCGGTATCATAATGATTTGCCGAATCCTTGCATTATTGATAAGACCATTTACCTGCTATTTGGAACGCTTTTGCCCTATGGGTCTCAAATGATGGGACACATAGGGCCTTTTTGTCCCATACGTCCTGTCTTGCCCCTCGTAAACTAAAGTCACGTTCAAGAGAACCACTGCAGTAGTTCAACGTGTGACGGCACAGAAAAGCCGCGAGCGCTCTCTCACCTTCGCTCGCGGCCGGACTGCGCCATCACTCCGTACACCTTCACATGATTAGGATGTGATATTCAGTGGTTACGCTCGGAAAGAACATGCGCAGCGTCTCGATTGTAGGCGTGGGCTGCACCCCGTTCAAGGATTTTGAGGAGCATCCCGAGACCCAGGGTATTGGCGAGGGCGAGGCGTTTGGCTATGCGGCCCTCGAGGCAATTGCCGATGCCGGTCTTGAGCCCCGCGATATCGACTTTTTCTATCACGGCAGCGCCAATCCCTATCTCGTTGGCGATTGCATTACCCCCAACATGCAGGTTGCCGATTGGTTTGGCGTTCGCGCCAAGGGTTCCGTCCATCATTCCGAGGCTTGCTGCACGGGCTACGTCGCCCTTGAGCAGGCCGTGATGGCAGTCGCCTCCGGTGCCTACGATGTCGTCCTTACGGGTGCCTGCGATTTGGCTTCGACCCTTCCCGTTGAGCACATGCCCTCGCATATTCGCCAGGACTTTACGCTCGACGTCATGATTCCCTCGCTCGATAAGATCTATGACCGCGCGTATGGTCGCCCGCTCGATGGTGCCTTTGGCGTGTCGTTCGACAACTGGATCAACGAGTATTCGATGCAGTACGACCTTACCGCCGATCAGATCGATGACGCCCTGAACGGCCTTACCAAAAGCCTGCGCCGCGGTGCCGTCCTGAATCCCCTTGCCTGGTACGAGACCACGGTCGAGGAGGATGCGAAGGCGGCTGGGTTCGATACCGCCGACGAGTATCTCAAGAGCATGTATAACCCGCGCGTTACGCAGTACCTGCGCGTTACCGGCTTTGAGAAGAAGTGCGATGGTGCCGCAGCTGTTGTCGTGATGCCCACGGAGAAGGCCAAGGCCATGGGTGTCCCGTATGCACCTATCGAGGTTCTGGGCACGGGCGCCTCTGCCGTCGAGGCCGGCCTGCTTCACAATGAGCACTGGGCTACCGAGCTTGCCGCCAAGCAGGTCTACGACCTTACCGGCGTGAGCCCCGACGAGATCGACCTGTTCATGTGCAATGACTTCTTCCTGGCTTCCGAGATCGTCTCGGCTGAGGAGTGCGGCTATATTCCGCGCGGCGAGGCTTGGAAGTATGCGATCGATGGCCGCACCGCTTTTGACGGTGATAAGCCCATCAACCCGCACGGTGGCCGTTGCAACTTCGGCCACGCTCATGGCGCATCCGGCATCGCCGATATCGTCGAGGCCGTTAAGCAAATGCGTGGCGTCGCCGGTGCAACCCAGATGAAGAAGGTTCCCGAGACGGCCTTCCTGCGCGGTTTTGGCGGTTCTCAGAATGTGCGCTGCCAGATTCTTCGTACCGTCGCCTAAGCGACCGCGGTTTTCGATTTCCCATAAGGAGTATTCTCATGCAACCCAAAGATATGGAGCCCGTGGTCAAGAAGTTCTACACGGGTCTTGAAGAGGGCATCTATTGGGCACGTCAGTGCCCCGAGTGCGGAGCCGTCGAGTTTCCGCCTCACCTTGCCTGCAATGCCTGCGGCTACCACAAGACCGATTGGGTCCAGGTTTCCGGTCACGGCCATCTGATCGATTTTACCCTGCCTGGTCCGCAGAACGACAAGCCCTACCTCAAGGAGTATGGCAAGTACGCCTACGGCGCTGTCGATATTGACGAGGGTTCTCAGTACACCTACGTCATCTACGGCATTACCAAGAAGAAGGCCCCCGAGATCCGCGCCAAGCTCATGGCGGGCGAGACCGTTGGCGTCCATGCCAAGGTCATCGATCGACCGGGTTACAAAGAGCTCACGTTTGAGCTTGACGACTAGGCTTTCACACTAGGCTTTCACCCCTATAACAATTCGCTTCCTCTCTTAGGCCACGGCGGGACCCATGTCTCCAGCCCGCCGTGGCTACCCCTCTTTTTAATTAGAAAGGCACCATCATGAACGAAGAACTCACTCAGCAGATCTGCGATTTTGCCAAGTCCGCTTACAACTATGAAGGTGATGTGACCCCCGAGACGACGTTTGAGACCCTGGGCAAGGGCTCGATGAAGATGATCGCCCTGACCTCCATGATCGAGAACGAGCTCGATGCCGAGGTCCCCGTTCGCGAGGTCATGGTCATGAAGACCGTCGGCGAGCTTATCGAGCGCACTGCCGAAGAGATGGAGTAGCTGCCATGGACCTGATGCAGACCCTGCGCGAGCGGGCTGCCGCCAAGCCTATGCGCGTTGCTTTTCCCGAGGGCGAAAACGAGACCATGATGCAGGCGGTCGCAAAGATCGCCGCCGAGCATCTTGCCGAATGCGTGCTGGTCGGCGACGGCAGTAAGCTCAAGGAGCTTGCCGACGAGCGTGGTATCTCCCTTGACGGCATCGAGATTGTCGATGTGACCGACGAGGAGGCGAACGCCGCCTGCTGCGAGCGCTACCTTTCGCATCCGGATTGCAAGTTTAAGCCCAAGGGCGCCGCGCGCCGTATGACGCGTCCGCTTGAGCGCGCCCTGATTTTGCAGGTGCTCGGCGATGTCGACGTAATGTTCGCCGGCATCGATAACGCCACGGGCGACATCATCCTGGCGGGTCAGACCATCGTCGGCCTTGCCGACGGGGTGGACACCGTGAGCTCGTGCGGTATCGCCGACATTCCCAACTGGAACGGCGGCGAAGGCGGCCTTTTGGCTTTTGGCGATTCCGCCGTTTGCGTTGACCCCACGAGCGAGGAGCTTGCCTCGATCGCGATTTCGTCGAGCGAAACGGTACGCTCGCTGACCGGATGGGATATCCGTTGCGCGCTGCTTTCGCATTCGACTGACGGCTCGATGGATAACGAGCTTGTCGACAAAGTGCGCCGCGCTCGCGAGATTGCCAACGATCGCCGTCCCGACCTTGCCATCGACGGCGAGTTCCAGTTTGATTCGGCGATTAACCCCAAGGTTGCGGCCAAGAAGGTTCATCGTGAGTCCGCTGTTGCGGGACAGGCCAATGTGGTCATCTGGCCCGATATCAACGTGGGCAATATCGGCGTCAAGATCATCCAGAACCTGACCGGCGCCAATGCTTACGGCCCCATGCTTCAGGGATTCAAGAAGATCGTGTGCGATTGCTCGCGCTCTGCGCCCGTCGACGAGATCGTCGGCAACGTGGTGATGAGCTGCGTGCGCGCCCAGGCGCTTAAGGAGGCTTAGGGTATGTCCGATAAAAAGACTCCCTGGCGCGTCCTGGTAATCAACCCGGGTTCCACTTCCACAAAGGTGGGCGTTTTTGAGGGTGACGAGTGCAAGCTCAGCAAGAACGTTGCACACGACGCGAAGGACCTCTCCCAGTTCGATGGGGTTTCGGCTCAGATGCCGTATCGCTGCGATCTGATTCTTGGAGCACTGGATGAGGCGGGCCTGAAGCTCGAGGACTTTGATGCATTTGTCGGTCGCGGCGGCGGCTTGCTTTCGCTGCCCGGCGGCACGTATGCCATCAATGAGGTCATGCTCGAGCATGCCCGCGTCGGTGCGAACGGCATTCAGCACCCGGCGCAGCTGGGTCCCCAGATTGCCCATGAGTTCGCTTCAAAGACGGGCAAGCCCTCTTTTGTGGTGAATCCTCCCGATACCGATGAGCTGTGCGACCTCGCACGTATGACGGGCATTAAGGGCGTGTATCGAAACGTGCACCTGCACGCCCTTAATCTTAAAGAGACCGCCATCCGCCATGCGGCAAAGCTCGGTCGCGCATATGACGAGTGTAACTTTATTGTTTGTCATATCGGCGGTGGCATTTCGATTTCCGCTCACCTTAAGGGCAAGATGGTCGACGGCAACGACATCGTCGGCGGCGAGGGCCCCATGGCGCCGACGCGCTGTGGCTCGGTCCCCGCAATCGAGGTCGCGAAGTATACGGCGGAACATGGCCTCGACGTTGCCCGCGCCCATTGCATGAAGACCGGTGGCTTCGTTGACCTTTTGGGTACGTCCGATGCCATCGAGGTGTGTGAACGTGCCGCTGCGGGCGATGAGGCCGCGGCTCGCGCCTGGGATGCGATGGTTTACCAAATCTGCAAGTGGATTGGCGAGATGGCCTGCGTGCTGAAGGGCGACGTCGACGGCATCTTGCTCGGAGGCGGCATGGTCCACAGCAAGGAGCTCGTTGCTTCGATTGAGGAATGCTGCTCTTGGATCGCTCCCGTATCGGCTTATCCCGGCGAGTTTGAGCTCGAGGCGATGGCGTCTGGCGCCTGCCGCGTGCTCGATGGTGTCGAGGAAGCGCTCGTGTACAGCGGAGAACCCGTGTTCACCGGATTCAACGACTAATAGTGCTGTGTTTGGGGCGGCCGCTGGTGATGTCTGGCCGCTCCGACCCTTTTCTTTAAGTGTAAGGATGGATCATGGATAAAACCAAGATCAAGTACCTGGTGGGCATTTACGCAGCCGCCATGTGCATCATGGGCATGCTCGTGCCCGTCCCTATCGTGGCCTCTGTTGCGGCGGCATTTCCCAACGAAAACATCGCTGCCGTCCAGATGATCATCGGCATCATCCCGTTGATGATGGCGTTGTCCGCCATGCTCGTCTCTTCACAGCTTGCCTCTCGCGTGTCCAAGAAGAAGACGACGCTCGTCGGTCACATTATCGTGATGCTGGCAGGCGCCTCGGTGCTGGTGTTCCACGACTCGCTCGGCCAAGTCTTAGCGGCTTCTGCTGTCATGGGCCTTGGTCTCGGCGCCGTGCAGAATTCAACGGACGCTCTTATCGCGGATTACTTTGGCGGAAAGCAGCGCTCGTTTGTCATGGGCATCTACTCCACTTTTGTTGCACTGGGCGGCATTATCTGGACGATGGTTTCCGGCATCTTGGGTTCTGCCGAGTGGTTCCACAGCTATGCGGCGTACTTCATCATGATCATTTTCATCGTAATCGAGGCTGTTTGCCTTCCTGAGGGTCGTCTTGAGCCCAAGCGCAAGGTCAACGTGTTTGCCAATATGCCTAAAGAGGTCGCGATTATCACGCTCATGAGCTTTGTGTTCGTACTTACGTTCCAGCTCTTCAGCTCCAACGTTTCGCTGCTTGTTGTAGGTCGCGGCTTTGGCGGTACCGTGGAGGCCGGTCTTGCCTCTACCGTTATGACCGTTGCCGGTATTGCGGCTGGTCTTTTGGTCGGTCCGCTGTTTGCCAAGTTTAAGAACCTGGCTATGCCGATCGCGTGGGGCGTGACGCTCGTCGGCCTGAGCCTGACGCTGGTTGCGCCCGCCTTTATGGTGCTGTGCGTTGCGGGTTTTGTCGTTGCGCTGGGCAAGGAGACCTACGTGCCGCTGGAGGGCAATTTTGCCGCCGGCAACTCTGCCCCCGAGGGACGTGCGTTTAACCTCGCCATTGGCATGGCAGGTATCAACTTTGGCATGGCATTGTCTCCCATTGTGTTTGAGGCCGTGACGTCGCCGTTTGGTGCAACGATTGACCAGAAGTTCATCGCCGGCATGATCGTCTGTGCGGCTTGTGTCGTCTTTGGCGCCATTAAGTATCGCAAGCTCACCCCGGCCCAGCTTGCCGAGGCCGAGAAGATGGCAGCCGGCGGCGAGGCGGAGTAGCCGCTCGAGTAGTTGCTTTGCCGTACATCATGTTTTATCGGGGCCGCCGACATATGCCGGCGGCCCTCTTTCTATCAATGACTTTGAAAGGCTTACGGCTATGAAGTTACCTGTCAGGCGCGTTATCGGTATTCTCAACGGCTTCTTTAACCCGCTATTGCTCTGCGCGTTTCTCCCCATCATTGAAGGGGCGCCTGGCTTGGATCTGACGGGCCCCACGGGCTTTTGGGGACAACTCATCGTGGCCACGGTGATCGCCGAGGTTCTGAGCGCACTCCCGCTGTTTGGCAAAACGGTTGGTATGTGCCTGGACTTTTTTGGTTTTGAGCAGGGGAGTGCATCACACAAGATCGCCGGTACGGTCATCGGTGCCACGCTCCTTTTTATGGTGATCGGTTTTGGCGAGATTGCCTTCCAAGGAGGATTCGGAACGATTGAAGGCCGTACATTCTTCGCGCGTTGGGCCGGCCTCGTCACAAAGGGATGGGCCTTTGTGGTTATCGCCGGCGTGCTGCTCGATCCCTTTACAGCGGCTCTCGGCCGCATGATGGTTCGCGAAGAGAAGTAATAGATCCTCGCCTATCGAATGCCGGCGGACGGGGCGCCAGGGCTGTAGTCTTCCGAGCGTTTACAGTCCTGTCGCTCCGTCCGCCGACATTCGACCGCAACATGTTGGTCAAGCATAATCTTTTGGATTCTTTTGGCGTGAGCGGCTTGGTTTTGGTAGGATTTGTCAGCGGCTTGACTAAGGGGGTTTTATAACTGCCATGCAGGTAGCCGTGTTGGTAACGTTTTACCGACTTGTCAAATACCCCTCATTTTTAATGCGTCTGCAAAATGACCAATTGCTTTGACCTGCTGAAACACTATATGTTGTGTTTGACCTAAAAAAAGAATACAGGATATAGATGCCTCTTTGTCGTATGATAGATGACGGACAGAGAACGAAGACCTTAACTGCCTCTTTTGAACGTGTCCTTGAGCCGCTTGATCGGCTTCTGGGAATGTCCGCATGGAGGCTTATGGTTTATCGAGAACACAGATTGCGCGACGGCGCCGCAAGACAGGGACAGGCCCTGCCGGGCATCGTTTGGCTCTGAAGCGCAATGAGGCTACGATGCGAAAGAGGCAAGAGGATGAAGATCATCAAGCGCAGCGGCACCGAGGTTGTCTTTGACATCGATAAGATCGTCAATGCCATCCGCGCCGCCAACTTGGAGGTCGAGGAGAGCTCTCGTCTAACCGACCGCCAGGTGGTTTACGCGGCACAAAACGTCGCCGAGGCATGCGAGAACGCGGGCCACACCGTTTCGGTCGAGGAGATCCAGGACCTGGTCGAGGACGAGATCATGCGTCTCGACTGCTACGAGGTTGCTCGCCACTACATCATCTATCGCTATGTTCAGAGCCTGAAGCGCCAGAAGAACACGACCGACGACAAGATTTTGTCGCTGATCGAGTGCAATAACGAAGAGGTCAAGCAGGAGAACTCTAACAAGAACCCGACCGTTAATTCCGTCCAGCGTGACTATATGGCCGGCGAGATTTCCAAGGACCTGACTCAGCGTGTGCTGCTGCCCCAGGAGATCGTGGATGCCCACAATGAGGGCCTGATCCACTTCCACGATTCCGACTACTTTGCCCAGCACATGCATAACTGCGACCTGGTGAACCTGGAGGACATGCTCCAGAACGGCACCGTTATCTCGGGCACGCTGATCGAGAAGCCGCACAGCTTCTCGACTGCCTGCAACATCGCGACGCAGATTATCGCCCAGGTTGCTTCCTCCCAGTACGGCGGCCAGTCTATTTCGCTGACCCATCTCGCCCCCTTTGTTGAGGTGAGCCGTCAAAAGATTCGCGGCGAGGTTGCCCGCGAGCTCGAGGAGCTCGGTGTTTCGGCATCTGCCGAAAAGGTCCGTGAGGTCGTTGAGGACCGTCTGCGTGACGAGATCCGTCGCGGCGTCCAGACGATTCAGTATCAGGTCGTGACCCTTATGACCACAAACGGCCAGGCGCCGTTTGTGACGGTCTTTATGTATCTCAACGAGGCTCGCTCAGCGCAGGAGAAGCACGACCTTGCCATGATCGTGGAGGAGACGCTTCGTCAGCGCTATGAGGGTGTTAAGAACGAAGCCGGTGTGTGGATTACCCCGGCATTCCCCAAGCTTATCTATGTACTCGAGGACGATAACGTTCACGAGAATTCCCCGTACTTCTACCTGACCCAGCTGGCTGCCAAGTGCACCGCCAAGCGCATGGTGCCCGACTACATCTCCGAGAAGAAGATGCGCGAGCTCAAGCTGTCTAAGGGCGAGACCGCCGGCAACGGCGATTGCTACACCTGCATGGGTTGTCGTAGTTTCCTGACGCCCGACCGTTCGGGCAACGGCTTTAACAATGTCGCCAACGCGCTGAACTATGACCCGACCAAGCCTAAGTACTATGGTCGCTTTAACCAGGGTGTTGTGACCATCAACCTGCCCGATGTCGCGCTGAGCTCGCATCAGGACATGGACAAGTTCTGGAAGATCTTCGATGAGCGCCTTGAGCTGTGCCATCGTGCCCTGCTGTGCCGTCATGAGCGCCTGATGGGCACGCTTTCGGATGCCGCGCCGATTCTTTGGCAGTACGGCGCCCTGGCGCGTCTGAAGAAGGGCGAGACGATCGATAAGCTGCTCGTGGGCGGCTATTCCACCATCAGCCTGGGGTATGCCGGCCTGTATGAGTGCGTCAAGTACATGACGGGCCACAGCCACACCGAGAAGGAGGGCACGCCCTTTGCCATGGCCGTCATGCAGCGCATGAACGACAAGTGCGCCGAGTGGAAGGCCGAAAGCGATATTGACTTCTCGCTGTACGGTACCCCGCTTGAGTCGACGACCTACAAGTTCGCCAAGTGCCTGCAGCGTCGTTTTGGCATCATCCCGGGCGTGACGGACAAGGGCTACATCACCAACAGCTACCACGTCCACGTGTCCGAGGAGATCGACGCATTCGACAAGCTCAAGTTCGAGGGCATGTTCCAGCAGCTTTCGCCGGGCGGTGCCATCTCCTACGTCGAGGTTCCCAACATGCAGGACAACCTCAAGGCTGTCATCCGCGTGATGCAGTACATCTACGACAACATCATGTACGCCGAGCTCAACACCAAGAGCGACTACTGCCAGGTGTGCGGCTACGATGGCGAGATCAAGATTGTCGAGGATGACGGCAAGCTGGTGTGGGAGTGCCCCAGCTGCGGCAACCGCGACCAGGAGAAGATGAATGTCGCCCGTCGCACGTGCGGCTACATCGGTACCCAGTTCTGGAACCAGGGTCGAACCGAGGAGATCCGCGACCGCGTGCTGCATCTCTAATAGTCATTCCAGACCGCCCCGTAGCGAGGCCCCGGACCTTTACTCGCTATTTCGGACAGTCCTGGCTCACGACGGAGGCGCCACTGGCGCCTCCTGTTCGTGCGGAACTCATATCGAGCAAAGGTCCGGGGCCTCGCTACGGGGCGGCCAAGTTGATGTAGCTGAGATGCAGCATGCGGTCTGCTCACTCCTCGAAGTTCTTAGCGGAAATAATTCGAGCTGCAGCTGCGATTTACTTGCGATGGCGGTTGAGCCGCAACCCAGTTTTTATTGGACCTCGAACCCTATACTCGATGTTCGCTTCGTTCATTGAGTTGCCTTTTGCATGAGGCCGGGACATATCGTCCCGCCCGCAGTTTCGCAGGCCGCAGGCCGAGAATGTTTGAGGACGGGATGATATGCTCCAGACCCCCAGGAAGGTTACTTATGAACTACGCGAACATTAAGTATTTCGACATTGCTGATGGAGAAGGCGTTCGTACTTCTCTGTTTGTGAGTGGGTGCCGTCGTGGGTGCAAGAATTGCTTTAACTCTGTCGCGTGGGACTTTGCCGCGGGCGAGCCCTTTGATCGCGCCGTCGAGGACAAGATTATCGAGAGCCTCGACCATCCCTTTATCGATGGTCTGACGATTTTGGGCGGCGAGCCTATGGAACCTGAGAATCAGGCGGGACTCGTTGAGTTTGTCGAGCGTGTTCGTGCGGCTTATCCTGCGGGGTCAGGAAAGACCATTTGGTGTTTTACCGGCGATGTGCTCGAGGAGCTTATGCCGGGAGGACGCCACCATACCGAGGTCACGGACCGTATCCTTACCTGTCTTGATATGTTGGTGGACGGCCCGTTTGTTCAGGACCTGTACGATATCACGCTGCGCTTTAGGGGCTCGAGTAACCAGCGCGTGATCGATATGAACGCCACGCGCGCCCGTGCTGAGCGCGAGGGCGTTGCGCTTTGTGATGCGGTTGAACTTTGGCGTGATGATCCGGTCTATTCGACCCATACTATGTAGCTTGTGGTCGATGCCGGAGGGCGTGGTACCATAGCGCGAACGTGAAATCGGAAAAGTGAGGCCCAGATGGTCGATCAGGAAAAAGTCGAGGCCGCCATTAAGCTGTTGCTTGAGGGCATAGGCGAGGACCCAACTCGTGAGGGCCTGCTGGAGACCCCGGCGCGCGTTGCCCGTATGTATGGTGAGATCGCCGGCGGCATGGACCAGAGTGCCGAGGAGCACCTGTCCAAAACCTTTGCCGTCGCTTCGAACGATTTGGTTATCGAGCGCGACATTACGTTCTACTCGCTGTGCGAACATCATCTGCTGCCGTTTTATGGCAAGGCCGCCATTGGTTATATCCCTAACGGTCGGGTGGCTGGGCTTTCCAAGCTCGCCCGCACGGTTGAGGTTTATGCCCGCCGTCTTCAGCTGCAGGAGCAACTGTGTGCACAGGTTGCCGATGCCCTCATGGATTATCTCGCTCCCCAGGGAGCGATTGTGTTGATGGAGGCCGAGCATATGTGCATGACGATGCGTGGCGTGCAAAAGCCCGGCACCAAGACCGTGACGCTTGCTCGCCGCGGCGTCTTTGAGACCGATCCCGCGCTCGAGGAGCGTTTCTTTAGGATGCTGGGCCGCTAACCATGAGAGTCGTCAACGACTTTACATCAAAGACCGATGAGGGGACGTCGCGTCGCGGCTTTATGGCTTCGGGCCTGGCCCCCTTTGGTGCCATGCCTCGCATTGATTACATTTGCGCCAACGGGCTGTTCCGGCGGCACCTGGGCAACATTGCGCAGTTGGAATCGGGGCGCATCTTCTGCCGCCACGGTATTGACCATCTGCTCGATGTCGCTCGCATTATGTGGATCAAGAATCTCGAGGAGCAGCTCGAATTTGACCGCGAGGTCATCTACGCCACGGCACTTCTTCACGATATCGGCAAAGATGAACAGTATGAATCGGGTATATCCCATGATGTTGCAAGCGAACGCGTCGCTGATGCGATTCTCGGCGGCATGCCCGATGACGTGGCGTTTGAGCCGGCCGATGCCGCAGCCATTAAGACGGCCATTCTGGGCCATCGAAAGCTGCGCGTGAACAGCCAACCGCTTGAGCGTCTGCTCTATGCGGCCGACAAAGCGTCGCGCGCCTGCTTTGCATGCCCCGCGCGCAATGCTTGCAACTGGAGCGATGATAAAAAGAACCTGTCGATTCGCGTGTAGTTAGTTTGCGCGGTCGGGGTTCTAAACGAAGGAGACGATCGCGATGAGTAACAAGAAACTGCCCGAGAATGCAACCAAGACTGAAGGCGCCGAGCTCGCCCGCCGTGGAAGGGGCGAAATATCCACCGCAACGGCGGTGCCCCATGTGAGCTATGACGATTTGCGCCATGCCGATCGTATTGTCATTGACGGCCTTGAGGTTTTTGCCAACCATGGCGTGTATCCCGAGGAGAACGCGCTGGGTCAGAAGTTCATCGTTTCTCTGGTGCTCTATGCCGACCTGCGCGCGGCGGGGGAGCACGATAACCTGGATGCCTCGATTGACTACGGCTCGGTGTGCCACGATGTTGATGGCTATCTGCGCGAGCATACGTTTAAACTCATCGAGGCGGCAGCCGAGGGTGTGGCCCAGATGCTGCTGCGTCGTTACCCCCTGCTGCTTGGTGTGCGCATAAAGCTCGATAAGCCGTGGGCTCCTGTTGGCCTGCCCCTGGCAAGCTGCGGTGTCGAGATCGAGCGCGTGCGGTAACCGGTTCTAATACGTCTCTATGGGTGGCTGCTTGAGCCGCTGCGACAGAGCTCTATTGTTGGGACAGTACGTGTCGAGCAGGGCGTGAAAACGCTGGTTGTGGCTTGGCTCGAGCAAGTGGACGAGCTCGTGGGCGACAACCATGTCGAGGCATTCGATGGGATAGGCGGCAAGTTCGCGTGCGATGCGAATGGCTCCGGTCTTGGGCGTGCATGATCCCCAGCGCGTTTTCATGCCGCGCACGGAAACGCGGGATACGGCGACGCCCATTGCGATTTCGTATGCGTGCACCATATCACGTAGCGCCGATGTGACTTCGGACGTATAGAGCTGATCGATGTGGGTCTGGAGTTCTTTGGGCGTTAGGCCGTCGAGGGCTGTGCGCTGCTTTGCCTGCGTGCACCCACTTGGCTCGTCGGCACCCATAAAACTTGCGAAGGTGGCCTGCTTGGGCCGCGGTGCGGGTGATGCAAAGTTGTGATCGAGTGCATCCTGTACCGTGATGGGCTTGCCCCAAAGTGCAATGATGGACGAGGGGCTGAGCGGCTCTCGTGCCGTCGCCTGACGCTGCTCGCGCTGGGCAAGTCGGCTGGTAATCCAGGCGCTGTTGCGCTTCACAAACGCTTCGATACGCTCGCGGGTGGCGCCGAGCGGTGCGCTGGCGTGGACCTCACCGCTCGAAGTGACGCGTAGGTTGAAGTTCTTGACGCACTTTTTGGTAACGACGACGGGGATGGGCGTCCCATCCGGTCGGGATGCGGAAATCGTAAACTGCTGCGTCAAAAGCGGTCCTTTGGATTGGGGACGGGCCGGCATGTCGACCGTTCGGCATGCCGGCCCGCTCAAGGGATGTGAAATTAATAACGCTCAAAGAAGGCAAGCGCGTTGTCGCTGCAGAGCTTTTGCATCACGGTCTTGCCAAAGTGCTTGGAGAGCATGTTCTGGAACTCGGGCATCATGCTGGCATCGGAGAGGAAGGCGGGCACAGTGGCGCCGTCCCAGTCGCCACCGAGTGCGATGACGTCCTCGCCGCCCAGGTCGAGCCAGTGCTCGATATGTGCCGCTAGCTGGTCGAAGGTGACGTCTGCGGCGGTCTTTTTGGTTGCGTCGTTGGAAAGGAACTCGCTGCAGTAGTTGAGGCCGACGATACCGCCCATGTCGCGAATGGTGCGGAACTGGTCGTCGGTGAGGTTGCGCTTGACTCTGCAGACGGTACGGGAGTTGGAGTGGCTGGCGACGAAGGGGCGCGTGGCGTGGGCGACAACCTCGTCAAAGCACTCATCGTTGAGGTGGGAGACGTCGAGCACCATGCCGGCGTGCTCCATCTGCGTAAGGGCCTCGATGCCGGCAGCGGTGAGGCCGGCGTGGGTGTCGTGGCCGCTCGCGAGCGGCCCCTGCGCGTTCCAGCTGAGTGATGACATGAGTACGCCCAGGCTCTTGAGTACCTCGATCAGCGCGGGGTCCTCGGCAAAGAACGTGGCGTTTTCGATGGTGTGGATGCAGGCGACCTTGCCGTCTTTGAGCGCAGGGCGAATGTCTGCCGCGCTGCGTACGTTGACCATGCGGTCGTGGTTAAGCATTGCCTGGCCGCTCATGTGCGCCATGATCTGCGCCTGGAAGCGCGCGGCGTGGGCGGTGGGAATCTCGTCGGGGACAAACGTGGCGAAGCACTGTGCCCACGGCGTGTTGCCGATCTTTGCGAGCGAGATGGCGCAGGCGTTGCCCTCGATGAGGTCGAAATCTTGCGGATGCGTTTCGTCGCCGGGGAAATAACCGTCGGTGCCGGCGGTAAAGCGCAGGTCGAGATCGAGCGTGGCCCAGCCGATGCGGTCGGCGGTGTCGCAGTGTAGGTCAAATACGGGATATGCCATGGTTCCTCCGGTTGCAGCGTTTCTTTGCAAACTGTCTTTGAATTGTATGACTAGGGTATAGTTAGCGCCATATGTTCATGGCGGCCCGCGTTGTGCGCCGCCCTTATCACGGAGGTTTCCATGTCCAACCAGGGCAAGAAGGTCAAGACTCATTATCGCGGCACGCTCGACGACGGCACGCAATTCGATAGCTCCTACGATCGCGGCGAGCCGCTGGAGTTCACCTGCGGCGCCGGTCAGATGATCAAGGGCTTCGATGCCGCTGTTGTCGACATGCAGGTGGGCGAGAAGAAGACCGTGCACATCCCGGCCGCCGATGCCTACGGCGAGCACAACCCCGAGATGGTTATTACCTTCCCGGCCGAACAGGTTCCCAACATCGAGCAGATCGAGAAGGGCATGAAGCTCTTCCTGTCCACGCCGAGCGGTATGCCCGTCCCCGCCGTCGTCATCGACGTGACGCCCGAGGCCGTGACGCTCGACGCCAACCACGAGCTGGCCGGCAAGGACCTCAACTTTGATATCGAGCTCGTCGAGGTCGAGGGCTAGAGTATGCCTGAACGCTTGGTTTCGACGACATGCTTGGGAAATCTCAACGATCCGTCCTATGAACTCCTACTTCGCCGGGAGCTGGGCGGTGTCTTTGAAGTTGACGAGCTACTGCTCGATTGGGACCAGGCTGATGCCTGCGCGTTTGTGGGCGTGACGGAGCTGGGACGCACGATCGATGTTCGGCTGGATACTGCCGACGGCGGTCGTCTTGCCGATGGCGACGTGCTCGCCATTGACCGTTCGGGCATGGTGCCCGTGGCGGTTGTCGTGCGCCTGCGCAGCGCCGAGGTCTATTTGGTCGAAGTCGACCGCATGGATCCGATTGCACTCGCGCATGCGTGCTGGGAGATCGGCAACATGCATGCGCCGCTCTTCCGGGGCGACTCGGACGAGCATACCGTGCGCATGTATACGCCGGTGCAGCCTGTTTTGGGCCGCATGCTTCGGGGTGTCGAGGGAGCTCGAATCTCGATCGTTTCGCGCGAGCTCGATGCGGGCCGACGCTTTGCGTCGAGCGCGGCCGATGTTGTCGTGAGCATGGCTCCGGACTTTACCATCGTTAAAAAGACGCGCGACTAAGCGCGCGTATGCGCAAGACGGGCTTTGAGGGGTGACCGATCAAGGTCCGTCTTGCTGTTGATAGGAGGCTTTGGGGAAAGCATATGGGTCTTGAGGGAATCAAGCTGATTGCATGCGATTTGGACGGCACGTTGCTGCATCCGGGGGAGCGCGAGCCGCGTTCCGAGGCCTTTGAGCTTATCGATGAGCTGCATCGTCGCGGTATCGTGTTTATGCCGGCGAGCGGTCGCCAATACGCGAGCCTGCGCTACCTGTTTGCCCCGGTGGCCGATGAACTCGCCTATGTATGCGAAAACGGAGCCCTGGTCATGAGCGAGGGGCGTGCCGTGGTCAAGCGTTCTATGGAGCGTGGCCTGGCCATGGATATCGCGAATGCCGTGGTTGCGTACCCCCATGCCGACGTGACCCTTTCGTGCGAGGGACACCTCTACACCATGAGCAGCAACGATGCGTTTGTTGACCACCTGCGTTATGAGGTCCATTGTGATGTGGCGGTAGTCGACCGTCCCGAAGACATTGACGAGGATGTCATTAAGATTGCCTTCCAGACGCCCGAGGCGGAGCAGCCGGCGGCGCTGGAGTATTTTGTGCGTCGCTTTAGCGACCGGGTCGATGTGATGACGTCGGGAACCGAATGGACCGACTTTATCGGCTTTGATTCGGGCAAGGGGTCCGCGCTTGCCGATTATGGTTGTGCGCTGGGGATCTCACCTAACGAAATGATGGCGTTTGGCGATAACGAAAACGATCGCGACATGCTCAACGTGGTGGGCCATCCCTATCTGATGGAGAGCTGCAATCCCAGCATGCGCGGTGTCAATGACCGTGTCCGCTACGTGCGCACGGTCGAAGAGGAGCTGCGTCGTCTACTTGCTGAGTAGGCATGTCCCAAACATCTACCGGCAGTCGGGGCAGAGACCCTCGAAGATGGTGTAGTGCGACGTGACGTGCCAGCCGATTTGCTCGGACGCCTTGGCGTCGAGCTGGGCATCGAAGGGGAGCGGTACGTCGATGACGCGGCTGCACGAGGTGCAGATGATATGCGCATGCGGCTCGATGGTGCGATCGAAGCGGCTGCCGCCCGGCGTCTTGATGGAGAGGATTTCGCCGGCGTCGGCCAAGAGATTGAGATTGCGGTAGACTGTACCGCGGCTGATTTTGTCATCCTGCGCGCGCACGACGTTGTAGATTTCGTCGGCGGTGGGATGGTTATAGCTTTGGCGCACGGCGTCAAGAACCAGCTTTCGCTGCCTGGTATTCCTTCTTTGCACCGCCATGCGCCTCGCCTCTTTTCTATTAACGGTCGTAGGTAAATGATACCGTATTTAGCACACAATACTAATAACGAGGCGTGAAACCGTCTTCATTGGCAAGTGGGGCTCGAGCCTGGGCGTCTGCGAGGCGAAAACGCGTTCCCATGCGCTCGTAGGAGGCATGAAGCGCTTCGAGATGAGATAGGATATTTGCCGGAGCTCCCTGTATCTCCATCTCGACTGAGCCGTCTTCCATGTTACGCACCCAGCCGGTGAGCGCGCGTGCCTGCGCGAGGTTGGTGTTGGTAAAGCGAAAGCCAACGCCCTGGACTTGCCCCGCCCAGCGCAGGAAATAGCGCAGGGGAGTGTCTTGAGTGGCCTCGTCGCTTGCGAGCACAGTAAGCCTGCGGCGCAGCTCGAGCTCGACGTTTGATGGTTTTTGAGGTTCTCGACTGCCGCCGGTGACGCTGGAGAAGAACGTATCGAAGAGGCCCATCGCTATGCCTGCTTGCCTGCGTCGGCCGGGAAGGTTATGCCGGCCTGCTGGCGCACGGCATCCATAATGCGCAGCGAGACGAGCGTGACATCGCGGTAGTGACCAAGTTCGTGACGTCCCGCCGGGGTCTCCCAAATCTCTTCCTTAACGTTATCGATGCCGCCGATGGCGGTGATAAAGTCTGTGAGTTCGTATTCCATAGTGTTGCTCGATTTGGGCAGGTCGAGCACGCGGCCGTTGTCGCCCTGTTCGCGCGGTGCCTCGGTCGCCGAGCCGCGTACGACATCGCCGCGATAGTCGATGCGGACGTTGCGGGGTGTGGACAGATGGTCGATCTGGATAGTGCCACGCTCGCCTTCGATCTGCGAGGGCAGCAGGTCATTCGTTATTTTGGAGTGCGCGAGCTCGACGGAGATACGGCCACCGCCGTAGCTGGCGAGGATGGAACCGCAGCCGTCGATGGGGCCGTGCGTGAGCTGTCGCGTGGCGGGGTCGAGCAGAGTAGCCATGCTCGTAAGGCCGGAGGGCATGCCGAAAATCTCGACCATGGGCTCGACGGTGTAGACGCCAATGTCCATGAGGGAACCCGATGCCATATTGCAGTCGAAGATATTGGTGGCGCGTCCCGCGAGAACCTCGTTGTAGCGCGAAGAATACTTGCCAAAGCGCAATGAGGCGCGGCGGATGGGGGCGATCTCGCCCAGGGCGTCCTCGATGGCGTGGAAGGCGGGATCGTGGAGGGGACGCATGGCCTCGAGGGCCACGACACCTGCTGCCTCGGCAGCGCGGAAGACTTCCAGCGCCTGCGCTTCGGTGGCGCAGAAGGGTTTCTCGACGATGACGTGCTTGCCACCGGCGATGCAGGCAAGAGCCTGCTCGTAGTGAAGTGCGTTAGGGCTGCCGATATAGACGGCGTCGACGTCGGCGGCTGCCGCAAGCTCATCGAGCGACGTAAAGTTTCGCTCGCCACCGCGCTCGGCGGTAAAGGCAGTACCGCGATTGGCGTCGCGTGAAAGCGTGCCCACAAACGCGGCTTGGTCGTTGGCGTTGACGACTTGGATAAAGTCGTCGGTGATCATGGATGTACCGATGGTCGCGATGCGCAGCATACGTCTCCCTTGCGTTGTTTGGTCTACAGGATGAGTGTAGCGCGTGGGGATATAAAGCTGCGCGAAAACGCTATTACAGGTCGCTCTCGTTAAAGCCGGTGTCGATATCGAGGTTGCTGCCGTCGGCCGCCGTGGTGGCGAGCTCATCACAGCGCTCGTTGAGCTCGTGACCGGCGTGACCCTTAACCCAGATGAACTCAACCTTGTGCTTGCTTTTGGCGGTGAGTAGGCGCTCCCACAGGTCGCGGTTCTTGACGGGTTGCTTGTTGGCGGTTTTCCATCCGCGCTTTTTCCAGCCGTCGATCCAGTGCTTGTTAAAGGCGTTGACGACATACTGCGAATCGGAATGGACTTCGACCTCGCATGGGCGGTTGAGTGCCTCGAGCGCCACGATAACCGCCATGAGTTCCATGCGGTTGTTGGTGGTCTTGGCGTAGCCGCGCGAAAGCTCGGAGGTAAAGGTCTTGCCGGCGGGGTTGGTGTATTTGAGCACGGCGCCGTAGCCGCCGCGTCCCGGATTTGATCGGGCCGAGCCGTCGGTATAGATGATGACCTTCACGGGCTTCCTTTCGTTGAGTGCGTTTCATGTGAGTGACCATTGTAGCGCCATGCCCGCCGGGGGCTAGCGATCTATGATTTCTGCCCCGTCTTCCGACAGTTGGTTGGCATGGATGATGCGGTTGAGCTCGTCGAGGTATTGTTGCAAGAGGGGAGAGGGCTTGCGCTCGTCGTGCATGATATAGCCTACGTGCATCGTTGGGGCGTCTGCTAACGGGATCGATGCCATACCCCATTGCATTTCATTGGAGAGGACGCCGGTCGACAGGGTGTAACCGTTCGACGTGATAAGTAAGTTGGTAAGTGTTCCGCGGTCCGAGATTCGTATGTTGCGGTCGCAAGGGATATAGCTAAAAGGTTCCTCGGCGTAATAGAAGGAGTTTGAGGTTCCCTGCTCAAAGCTGTAGCGCGTATAGGGCGTGAGGTCGGCAAGGGACAGCTGCGGGCGGCGTGCGAGCGGGTGGCGCTCGCTAACGAAGACGTGGACCGTCGCGTCGAATAGGGGATGGAAGCTTGCGCGGGCATCGGCGAAGGCCTTCTGCAGAACGCGGGCGTTAAAGTCATCCAGATACAGAATGCCGATATCGCTGCGAAACGCACGGACGTCATCGATGATCTGCGATGTGGTGGTCTCGCGCATGATGAACTCGAACTTGCTGTCGCGGCAGCGCTCGACTACGTTGACAAAGGCCTCGACCGAAAAGGCGTAGTGCTGGGCGGAAATGGCGAGGCGGGCTTGCGGGGTGCCACCGTCCTCGTAGCGTGCCTCGAGCATGTCGGCCTGCTCTACGACCTGGCGCGCATAGCCCAAAAGCTCGGTGCCGTCGTTGGTGAGCGTGACGCCGCGGCTGGAGCGCGTAAAGATCTCCAGATGGAGCTCTTGTTCTAGGCTTTTGACGGCGTTTGAGATGTTGGACTGAGCGGTATAGAGGCGCTGAGCTGCGGCGTTGATTGAGCCGGACTCTGCCACGGCGATAAGAAAACGAAGCTGCTGGAGTGTCATCGGTGCCCGTCCTTTCGATAGCTATCTAAAAAACCGATAACAGATTAGCGCTTTTAAGTGATTGACCGAGCGAAACAATGCTCGTACTATTCAAAACACACAAAGGCGGTAGGTAATTAAGCCGACCACGGAACCGGGATGTCAAAAGGAGGACCGCATATGAACTGCTTACCAAGACGAATGCCGGGCTCCTGTTTGCGCCCGTCGGCGTGATCAGGAGACAGCGACTTACTTCTCTCTTATTTATTTACTTTCGTTCGATCAAGGAGATCATCATGAGCCAGTTCATCAACAACCCCGAGCACACCTTTGGTTTCGATACCCTGCAGCTTCATGTTGGCCAGGAGAGCGCCGACCCCGCATCCGACTCCCGCGCCGTGCCTATCTACCAGACCACGAGCTATGTGTTCCGCAACTCCCAGCACGCCGCCGATCGCTTTGGTCTTGCCGACGCCGGTAACATCTACGGCCGTCTGACCAACTCCACCCAGGGCGTCTTTGAGGACCGTATCGCCGCGCTCGAGGGTGGCGTGGCCGGTCTTGCCGTCGCCTCCGGTGCCGCTGCCATCACCTATACCCTGCAGGCTCTTGCCCAGGCTGGTGACCACGTGGTGGCTCAGAAGACCATCTACGGCGGTTCCTACAACCTGCTCGAGCATACGCTCTCCCAGTTTGGCGTCGAGACCACGTTTGTCGATGCCCACAACCTGGAAGAGGTTGAGGGTGCCATCAAGGACAACACCACGGTCATCTATCTCGAGACGCTCGGCAACCCCAACTCTGACATCCCCAACATCGACGCCATCTCCGAGATCGCCAAGAAGCACGGTCTGCCGGTTGTCGTCGACAACACTTTCGGCACCCCGTATCTGTTCCGTCCGCTGGAGCATGGCGCCAACATCGTTGTCCACTCCGCAACCAAGTTCATCGGCGGCCACGGCACCTCGCTGGGCGGTGTGATCGTCGACGGCGGTAACTTCGATTGGAAGGCGAGCGGAAAGTACGCCCAGATCACTGAGCCCAACCCCTCCTACCATGGCGTCTCGTTTGCCGAGGCTGCCGGTCCCGCCGCCTTCGCAACCTATGTCCGCGCCATCCTGCTGCGTGACGAGGGTGCCTGCATCAGCCCGTTCAACGCCTGGGTCCTGCTCCAGGGCACCGAGACCCTGTCGCTGCGCGTTGACCGTCATGTCGAGAACACCAAGAAGGTCGTTGAGTTCCTTGCCGGCGACAGCCACGTTGCCAAGGTGAACCACCCGAGCCTGCCTGAGCACCCCGATCACGAGCTCTATCAGAAGTACTTCCCCAACGGCGGCGCTTCGATCTTCACCTTTGAGATTAAGGGTGGCCAAGAGGCTGCCTGGAAGTTCATCGATCATCTGCAGGTGTTCTCGCTGCTCGCCAACGTGGCCGACGTCAAGTCGCTCGTCGTGCACCCGGCCACTACCACGCACTCCCAGCTCTCTGCCGAGGAGCTCGCCGAGCAGAACATCACGCCCTCCACGATCCGTCTTTCCATCGGTACCGAGAACGCCGAGGACATCATTTGGGATCTGAAGCAGGCCTTCGCCGTGCTGGACGAGTAAGGCGACTTGTGCAAGGACCCCTTGCGACTCGATAGGTATAACTGCATAAATGCCTGCTCAAGACGCCTACGCAAGCAATGGTTGCGCAGGCGTCTTTTTTGCATAGGAAGGGCGCTATTACAGGGTTTTTGGCATGCTTTATGCATTTGAGTTGTGGAAAACTCCTGTTGAGAGGATGTGAGTTTTACGCAATTGACGTGCGCCTTTTGAGTAAAACCGCAGGTCGCGATTTGCTCGAGGTACTATGCAGCGCGATCGAATCACACGCAGCTCAAACGCAGCAAAAACGCACTACGGAGGTTTCCAGCTACATGAGGATCGATTCACGAAAACCGAAAGCCGCTGCCCTTTCCGCCGCTCTGACCGTGGCACTTTTGGCAGGCGCCGGCGCAACTGATGCCCACGCGGCAACACTGTCCGATACGGTTGGATCTACGCCGTCCGAGGCGACGCTGGTACAGCCCGTTGATTATCGCGGCGATGGTTATGGTTCCATGCAGGAGTGGAACGCCTCGATGGAGGCCAAGCGCGATTCCCTTGAGATGCGCGCTCAGATCATTATGAATATGTATGGCGACTATGCTACCGATGACGAGCGCGCTGTGCTGCAGGGTTGTATCGACGGTGCGGGTAGTCTGTTGACGATGGGGGAGGTCGACACGAAGTCGACCGAGCTCGATGAGCTGCGCACTGCGCTTGAGAATGCCAAGCGCGAAGCGCTCGAGGCCGCCGCAGCCGAGGCCGAGGCCGCCGAGGCCGTTCAGGCTTCGTATTACAACGCCGGCTCCGGCTTGTCTTACACGTCTGCTGCGTATTACGCGAACGGCTCGGGTCTGACGCGCTCGAGCGGCGTCAATAACTATAACGGCCGCCGCGAGACTTATTACAGCAGCAACGTGTTGTATCACCACCGCACGGGCGAATGGACGCAGGATTCCGAGGGCTTTTGGCGCGATTCCGATGGCTACTACGTCGTTGCCGCGGGCGATAAGGCCCAAGGCTCCACGTTTACCGGTTCCAAGGGCGAGTGCAAGGTCTATGACTCCGGCTGTGCTGCCGGAACCACCGACTACTATACCGGTTGGTAATCTGCCATCAGAGCAAAATAGGCACATGATGGGCGGGCGTCTTTGCTGAGCTTTTAGGCAACGTAAAGCCGCCCTTTCTTTATGTGCGTTTGAGTTAACAGAGCCCTTACCGTGGCGGTACGCTGGGCGTATGCATGCGGGGCACACTGGTTCATGAGAAATAAGGTCTTTCTCGTGGAGGAAGTGGTCTCATGAACGCTCGAGATATCGCTATCGCCGCCGTCGCATTGGTACTTGGCTGTCTTGGCCCTACAGCTGCGTTTGTCGCAGGCATGCAGGGCTCGTGCGGGGCTGCTCCTATTGTGGTCGGCGCGCTCATCGCAGCAGCGCTGCTGGGAAGTGCGGGCGTGACCCTTTGCCGCGATGACGAGGACGAGACGCCGCAGGTGCGGCGCTAGCCGTTGTGAAGCTGGTTTTGCCCATAGATGAAGAAGGAAGCCGCCGCAAGGGGAGCGCCCTTTGCGGCGGTTTTTGCTATTGAGACTGTTGGATGCGGTGCGGCGGCGTTACCAGCTGGCCTCGATTTCGCGGATGCGCGAATAGAGCCATTCGTTTTGCGGCACCTGGATACCGTGCTTGGCCGCGAGGCGGCAGATGGTACCCGCAAATTCCTCGACCTCGGTTCTGCGTTGAGCGATGCGGTCTTGCGCCATCGAGGGCATGCCGGCGGGATCGAGCCCTTTTATGAGACGCACCATCTGCGTTAGGTCTGCCTCGGTGAGCTCGATGCCCTCGGCATTGGCGACTGCAAGCGTCTCGCGCATGGCGGAGACAAAACTGCGGAGCTGCTCGGAGCCCTGCTCCGTAGCGCTTCCGTAGGTGCCGCCGTAGGCCATACAGGTCTGGTTGATGCCGTCGTTGAGCATGAGTTTGGCCCACATGCGATGTGCGATGTCGTGCTCGACGGTATGGGCGATGCCGCAACGCGTGTAGAGCTCGTCGATGGCGATAACGGTTGCGGGGTCGGTGCCCGCTGCCGCACCAAAGCGGATCTCGCCGGCATTGGTATAGGTGAGCTCCCCGTTGAGGAATACGGCGTCCATGCCCTGGCAGATACCAAGGACGGTGTGCTCCCAGCCAAAGCGCTCGGCAATCTTCTGCTCGCTCGTGATGCCGTTGCACAGCGACGCGATCAGCGTGTCGGGTCCCACGACGCTTTCCAGGGTTTTGAGCGCCACATCGAGCCCGGTTGTCTTGACCGTGAGGATGACCAGGTCGACGGGCGTCGCCTCGCTCGCGCGGACGGACTTGAGCGCGCAGGGCTTGCCGTTGACGGTGAGCGCATCACCCGCGTGGCGCTCAAAGCGCGCGTCGTCCATAACGTATTCGACGGCGTCGTTGCCGAGCGCTTGGGCGATCATGCTGCCGTAGAGCAGGCCCACGCCGCCCTTGCCGATGAAGGCGACCTTGTTGATCTGCATGTGAATCATCTCCCCATAAAAAGGCGCCCGCGTATGGGGCGCCTGATGGATTGTATGCCGCCGGGCCATGTCGCGTGCACCGGATGGCCGTATTTAGAAGAACAAACGCATGGGAACTTATGACGCGGGGCAGACCGCAAAGACACGTGCGGGATATCCGACGCCATCACGCACCTTGGGGAAGGTGCAGAAGATGACGGCGCCCGTGGCGGGAAGCTCGTCTAGATGGTCCATGACCTCGATCTGATAGCGGTCGACCGAGAGGATGTACTGTTCGCCGGGGTAGGGGTAGGCGTCCTCACGCGTGGTCACGCTCGCCGGGTCGGTGTCAGCCGGCTCGTGGCCGATGGCGCCGATGTCGCGCTCTTCAACGAGCCACTTGATGGCGTCGAGGTCCCAGCCGGGGTAGTGGGGCTGGCCGTCCTCGTCCTTGTTCTCGAGGTCGGCGAGCTTGGACCAGTCGGAGCGGAAGGCGACGAAAGCGTCCTCGGGAATGCGACCGTGCTCATCCTCCCAGGCTTTGAGGTCCTCGATGGTCAGGATAAAGTCGGGATTCGCGGCGCACTCCTCATGCTTGTCGATCACGCAGAGCGGATGCATAAACTCGATGGGTTCAATCTCTCCAAGGGAACGACCCTCGACATGGAAGTGGCGCGGCGCGTCGACGTGGGTGCCGTACTGCGAGGCGACCGAATACTGGAAGCAACGCATGGGCGCGAGCATGTCCTCGGGCGTGCCGGGCAGGTAGTCGAAGAGCTTGGTGGACTCAAATGGCTTAAAGCCAAACCAGTGCGGGGTGTCGCATGAGAGCGTGTGGGTGAGGTCGACCCAGCGATAATCGTTGCTTTTGAGCTGGGAGGCGAGGTTCCAAAGGTCGAGCGCGGGCATGGGCGGCTCCTTTCATCGGGCTTTTTGCTGATGTTAAAGCGGTGCCGTGACAGCTCGATTTCTGCTGCGTTACGATACGTTCTCGATTGCGATTCCACGATGTTTCGGCCGCGTGACCATTGTGTTTCGCCTTGCCGCGGCGCTGATGGCGAAGGGAGGGGCCGTGCAATACCGCGTTGACCCCAAAAGTGGTAACCGAATATCTGCTCTGGGTCTGGGCTGCATGAGATTTCCCGGTGCGCCGGGACGTCCGGATGCGAAGACAGCCGATGCCATCATTTCCCGTGCGGTGGAGCAGGGGATTAATTATCTGGATACCGCGTATCTCTATCCCGGTAACGAGGTGTGCGTGGGCGCCTCACTTGAGTGCCTGGGTCTGCGCGACCGCGTGTTGCTCGCGACTAAGTTGCCGCACGCTTCGTGCAAGTGCGCGGAGGATTTCGACCGGTTTTTCGACGAACAACTGCGCCGCCTGCGGACCGACCATATCGACTATTACCTTATGCACAACATCACTTCGCCCGCCCAGTGGGAGCGCGTGGTGGCGTTGGGCATCGAGGACTGGATTGCGCACCAAAAGGCTGCGGGGCGTATTCGCCAGATAGGTTTTTCGTACCACGGCAGCGCCGCGGACTTCCTCACGATGCTTGACGCGTATGACTGGGATTTTTGCCAGATCCAGTACAACTACGCTGGAGAGCGCTACCAAGCGGGAACGGCGGGACTCATGGCGGCTGCGGAGCGCGGGCTCGCGGTGTTTGTGATGGAGCCGCTTTTGGGTGGACGCCTGGCGGGCAAGCTGCCTCCGCGGGCCCGC
This sequence comes from uncultured Collinsella sp., assembly GCA_902496275.1. Taxonomy (GTDB): domain Bacteria; phylum Actinomycetota; class Coriobacteriia; order Coriobacteriales; family Coriobacteriaceae; genus Collinsella. The sequence continues at coordinate 28,864 of CABVAC010000019.1, forward strand.
GCCGTGCTCGATGGCGCCCGTGACCCGCATTTGCGCACTCCTGCCGCCTGGGGACTTTCGTGGGTGTGGAACCATCCTCAGGTCACGATGCTGCTTTCGGGCATGACCGATACCGCACAGGTGGACGAGAACGCGGCATTGGCGGATCGCGCACTGCCGAATTCGATGACGACAGAGCAGCTCGATACCATCGCACGTGTGCTGGCGGAGTTTGAAAAATCGAATCGCGTGCCCTGCACGGGATGCGGCTACTGCATGCCATGTCCCAAGGGTATTAACATTCCCGGCTGCTTTGCCGCTTACAACGCGAGCTATGCGCACAGCTGGTTTACGGGGCTGTCGCAATACTTTACGGCGAGCGCGGTGCGCACGAGCGAGCCCAAGCTCGTGAGCAATTGCGTCAAGTGCGGCAAATGTGCGCGTCACTGCCCGCAACACATCGATATCCCCGAGCGTCTCGACGACGCGCGCCGACGTTTCCAGCCTGGCCCCGTAACGGCCGCACTTAAAGTCTTCAGCAAAACTCGCTCCTCATGACCCTTTTATATCTTGTGATGGAATAGTTCCTGTTTGCGGCAGAATAGGGCGATAGCAGGAACTATTTCGTCGCAACTGAAGGGAGCTGTCGTGGGCCATCGGGATTCATGTGATGATTTGCGTGAGGTTCGTTGGGGCGTTTTGGGCGCTGGGCACATTTCGCATCGATTTGCATCGTCGCTCAAGAAGGTCGACAGGGCACGGCTTGTGGCTGCCGCCGGTCGCACTCCTTCGCATGTTGAGGAGTTTTGCAGGGCGTTTTCGATCGATGCTGCGCACAGTTATGTCACGGCTGACGATGGCGGCGATGCGGCTTATGATGCGCTGATTGCCGACCCCGATGTCGACGCAATCTACTTGGCTCTTCCGCATGGTATGCATACGCGTTGGGCCTGTCGCGCGCTGTGCGCCGGAAAGGCCGTGCTGTGCGAAAAGCCGGCCGTTTTGAGTGAGGAAGAGGCTCTCTCGATTGCCTCCGCCTCTCGCGAGTGCGGCGTGCTGTTTATGGAGGCGATGAAGAATCGGTTTTGCCCGATGCGCACTCGCGTGGAGGACTTGCTTGCGTCGGGCGAGCTCGGCTGTATCGTCTCGATCGAAAGCGTGCAAAAACTCGATTATGGTGAGTCCCCTTCGAGTTATCTGCTCGATCCGTTGCAGGGCGGCTGTCTATATGACATGGGCTGCTATGCGGTCGGGTGGTTTGAGGATTTGCTTGCGGGTGCGTGCGATGTTTCGTCTCGTGAAGTTCGCTGGCGTGACGTATCGGGCGGCCGCGTGGATTGGGCCGATGAGATTCATATGAGTGTCGGCGGTATACCCATTCATATGGTGTGCGACGGCAAAGCAGCATATGAAAGCCGCTTAACGATTGCCTGCGAACGGGGTTCGTTGGAAATCGAGCGCCTCCATCGCCCCGAGCTCGCCCATGTGAAGTACTCCGACGGTCGAGTGCTCGAAATCGACGCCCCATTTGAGGTCGATGATTTTTACGGCGAAGCTTCGCATGCGACTCAGCTCATCCGGGCGGGGAAACTCGAGAGTCCCGTCATGCCCCTTGCCGCCACACAGCGCTGCGCGCAGATCATCGATGCGATTCGCTTGACGCTCTAGGCTGCGGTGCTGCTGCTCAAGGGGGCTCGGCGGACCGTGCCCCTGATGCCCCTTTTATATCTTGCGGTGGAATACGGTCTGTTTGCGCCAAAATAAGGCACCAATAGACCGTATTTCACCGCAACTGATGAGGGGGAGCTGGAGATGCTAACGATCGGGTGTCATCTTTCGACGACGAAGGGCTATCGGGCAATGGGGGAGACGGCGTTGTCCATTGGTGCCAATACCTTTGCGTTCTTTACGCGCAACCCGCGCGGTGGCAAGGCAAAAGACCTTGACATGGATGACGTGGCGGCTCTGCGCGAGCTTATGGCGCAAAACGACTTTGGACCGCTGGTGGCGCATGCCCCGTATACCTATAACCCCTGCTCCGCTAAGGAGCGAGCGCGCGAGTTTGCCTTGGAGGCTATGGCGGAAGATTTGCAGCGTCTGGAAGCACTGCCCGGCAACTACTACAACTTCCATCCCGGTGCGCATGTGGGACAGGGGGCAGACGCCGGCATTCAGATGATTGTCGACACGCTGTGCCAGGTGATGTTTGAGGGACAGCAGACGACGGTATTGCTCGAGACCATGGCGGGTAAGGGCACCGAGGTGGGCCGTAGCTTTGAAGAGCTGGCGTGCATTATCGAGGGCGTTGCCGCCAAGTGTCCAGAGCTGTCCGATAAGCTGGGCGTTTGTTTGGACACCTGCCATGTGAGCGATGCCGGCTACGACATCATCCATGATCTGGACGGCGTACTCGACGAGTTCGACCGCGTGGTGGGTATCGACCGTTTGCGTGCCGTGCACATCAACGATTCGAAGAACCCCTGTGGCGCCCATAAAGATCGTCACGAGTGCATCGGCAAGGGATACCTTGGCAGCGAAGAATTTGGTGGCGGTATGCAGGTTATGCAGAATATTGTATCGAATGGCCGTTTGCGTTCGCTGCCGTTTATTTTGGAGACTCCGAACGAACTTGCAGGTTATGCAGCTGAAATTAGACTATTAAGGTCGTTGCAGCAGTAATGACTGTCACAAAGTAGAGTATTCCATTCACGTTATGGGTTTGTTTCAATCAGTTTTCTCATTGCAGATTCGTAATTCCGGGTGCATAATAGCCAACAGTTTTTGCAGACCTCTGAATCAAACGAGGTCACCGGAAGGAGACTGATTATGAAGCTCAAGAAGCTTGGCGCATTTGCCGCCACGGGTGCCATGGCGCTCGCCCTTGCTCTGACGGGCTGCGGCTCGTCCAACGCCACCTCTGGTTCTGATGCCGGTTCCAGCAGCTCTGACGACGCTAAGGTCGAGAAGGTCGACGGCTCCAAGGAGTACGCACTCGTCAAGGACGGCACGCTGACTGTCGGCACCTCTGCCGAGTACGCCCCGTTTGAGTACAAGGACGACAACGGCGATTATCAGGGCTTTGACCTTGAGCTTATCAAGGCTATCGGCGACAAGCTGGGCCTGGATGTCGAGTACGTCAACAATGACTTTGACACGCTGGTTCCGGGCGTTGCTTCGGGCGCCAAGTACGATGCCGCCATCGCGGCTATCACTGACACGCCCGAGCGTGAGAAGGAAGTCGCGTTCTCCGACTCTTACTACATGGACGATCAGGCTATCGTGACCAAGGTCGATAACACCGACATTACGGCCGATAACTTCAGCGAGAAGCTCAACAACGCCGACGCTACCATCATCGTCCAGTCTGGCTCGACCGCCGAGGCCTTTGCCCAGGAGAACTTCCCGAAGGCCAAGATCGTCCCCTACAAGGACGCTACCGAGTGCTTCAGCGCCCTGCAGTCCGATAAGGGCGACGCCGTAGTCACCAACCGCTCCGTTGCCAGCCAGCTGACCGCCGAGCAGTTCAACACCTGCCAGACCATCAAGCAGATCAGCACCGGCGAGGAGTACGCCATTGCCATCAACCAGGGCAACACCAAGCTCAAGGATGACATCAACCAGGCCATCAAGGACCTGACCGACGACGGTACCGTCGACGCCCTCATGGCTAAGTACAACATCAAGTAGAATAGTCACTTGATTGCAAGCGGGCCCTTTCCGTTTTGGCGGAGAGGGCCTTTGCGTTTCTTGAATGGGCGTCATCCCGCCCCGTTATGTCGGCAACTTAAACGTTAGGAGCCACCTTGTCTCGATTGAACCAAGGAGCCATGGGCAAGAGCCATCCACTGCCCTTGATGCTCCAAAAGCTGGCCTGTGCCCTGGCTGTGGCGCTCGCCCTGGTATGCGCGGGGGCCTGCGTGCCCTCGACCGCTCAGGCGCTTGAGACCGCAAAGATTACCGCCCGACCCAACACCGGTTCGGGCAGCGCTGTGGTCGGCGGCACCGAGACGCGCATTACCTGGGAGGTTCAGGCCGATACCGACGAGGAGCTGAGCGGTCTTTCGCTGACGTTTGTCGACGGCGCGACGTTTGGTACCGATGACACGCGATTGACGATGCTCTCGGGCGAGGATCTCATGGATCGTACGCCCATGAAGCCCACGTGCAAGGCTAACGGCCAGACACTCAAGATCGACTTTGGCGAGACGGCGCCCGCCGGCGGCTATTTCCGCGTTGAGGTCTACGGCGTGACGTTTCCCGTCGAGGGCGGCGAAGAGGCCTTTAGCGGCACCTATACGCTCGCCGACGGTTCGACCAAGAAGATTTCCAAGATTCCTTCCGTCGAGATCAAGGGCGTGACGGCCTTCGATAACTTCCTGGCCGATCTTAAGGAGCAGCCGTGGGTCGAGGCCTGGAACTCCAATATGTTCCTGCGCCTGTTCTTGAACCCGGTCATTTTGGTCCAGAGCTTGCCGATCGTCTTCAAGGGCTTCCTCATGTCGCTCTCGATCGTGCTTGTGGCGTTTCCGCTGGCAATTCCCTTTGGCTTTGCGTTGTCGCTCATGCGCATCTCCAAGTCGCGCATCCTGCGCTGCCTTGCCGGCATCTACGTGAATATCATCCGCGGCACGCCGGCGTTCCTGCAGATCTATATCGCGTTCTTCGGCCTGCCGCTGGCTGGCGTCAAGGTGGACGATTATGTCCTGGGCGTCATCGTCATGGCCATGAACTCGTCCGCGTATCTGTGCGAGATCTTCCGTGCCGGTATTCAGTCGATCCCCAAGGGCCAAAACGAGGCCGCGCGCTCGCTGGGTATGAATGCCTTCCAGACACTGCTCTACGTGATGATTCCGCAGACGTTCCGCAATGTTTTGCCTACGCTGACCAGCGAGTTTATCCTGCTTTACAAGGATACGTCGCTGCTCGCGGCCGTGGGCGTGGTCGAGATCGTCATGAATGCCCGAACCATCGTGGCCACGACGGGCTCCATCACGCCGTATGTGGTTGCTGCCCTGTTCTACCTGGTCATCACCCTGCCGCTCGCTCGCTTGGTGAGCGGTCTTGAGGCGAGGCTGCTGGGTACGGCCGAAACCAAGAAGAAGCGTCCCGCCAAGAGCGCCGGACAGGTCGTCGCGACGCCCGCCGATCACATCGCTGGTCTGTAAGGAGGTCCTATCATGAGCGAAACCAATAACTCTAATGAGGTCGTCGTCAGCATCAAGAACCTCCAGAAGGCCTTTGGCGATAACGTGGTCCTGCGCGATATCGATCTGGATGTGCACAAGGGTGAGGTCGTTGTGGTCCTGGGTCCTTCGGGCTCGGGCAAGTCGACGATGCTTCGCTGCATCAA
>CABVAC010000020.1 GCA_902496275.1 uncultured Collinsella sp.
TCCGTACATGTACGGATGAATGTGGGAGGTGTTCGGATAAGGTTGATAATCAAGGTTGACTAGTCGTTTAAGAACGTCCTCAATGACTAAGTTGCAGGTGGTTGCGGTTGTGTTACACTAACGCTGCGTATATGACGCAAATATCTCGATACAGATCAATGATGTCCGTCGGTATTTGACGGAGCTAGACTGTTTAGCCGCCCTGAAGGTTTATGCAGGGAGCATGTGATCACAGGGCTTGAAAAGAAAGTTGAGCAAACACTGTGTCTGATCAACAGCAAGAAAACGAAATAACGACGACGCAAGCCGCTCCCGCTGCACCGGTTGCGTTGGACCAGGTCGCGGCGCCCGCGCAAGCCTCGGCTCCTGAGACGCCTAAGGCTGCTTCGACGCCTACGCCTTCAGCGGCTGAGAAGGCCGTGCCTGCAACTGGTGAGGAGGCTGCTCCGGCAAAGCCCAAGCGTACGCGCCGCACGGCCAAGTCTGCTGCTGACGGCGAGGAGGTCACCAAGCCCAAGCGCCGTACCACGCGCACGACGCGCGTCAAGCGCACCGTTGCAGCTGACTCCTCGGAGCCGATTTCCGATGAGGTCGCGCAGGCGCGTGCGTTGGCGCAGATTAGCGAGGCTCAGGTGGTGCGCGCCCGCCGTCGTGCTGCCGAGCGCGAGGCCGCGGCTCTGACCGAGCTTGCAGCTCCGTCTGCGCCCGAGACACCTGCCGCCGACCAGCCGACCGAGAAGCCGGCACCGCGCACACGCCGTCGCACGGCTGCTAAGGCCGAGCAGGTTGCCGATCAGGTAACCCTCGAGCTCACCGAGGCTTCGGTTCGTTCCGCGGCAGGGGAGGGCGCATCGCCTGCTGAGTCCGCTGCGCCTGTCGAGGCCAGCGAAGTTCCCGTTGTCGATCCGGCTTTGCGCCCGCACCGTCGCGGGCGCAAGCCCAAGGCCTTCGTCGAGGCAGAGAAGGCCGCAGCCGCAGCTGCAGCCGCTCGGGATGCTGCGGCGACCGCCGAGTCTGCAACCGCTGCCGATGCACCCGTCCAGGATGCTACGACTTCCGAGGCCGCTCCCGCCGATGTCGAGCCCGCCGACGTCCGTCCTGGTCGCAGCCATCGTACTGCTGCTAAGCGCACGTCCAAGGCCAAGACTGCCAAGAAGGGTGCGTCCGAGGATTCCGCCGAGACGACCGCCGATGCATCGACTGATGCCGCCGAGCCCCAAGACGTCGAACAGTCTGCGTCCGAGAAGCCCAAGCGCGGCCGTAAGAAGTCCGCTAAGGCCAAGGCGTCCGAGCAGCAGGCCGAGGCCGAGCTGCAGGGCGATTCCAAGGCCGAGGCCAGCGATGATACTGCGGCTAACGCCGATGCCGCCGCAACCGATGGCGCCGCGCCCGCCGAGGCCGAAGACGGCGCTCGCCCCAACCGTCGCCAGCACAAGCGCAACGACGAGCGCAACGAGCGCAAGGACGAGCGCAACAACGACCGCCGCAACCGCCAGCGCGATCGCAAGCAGCGCAACAAGGAGCGTAATGCCGCTCCCACCGAGCCCACGCTTTCGCGCGAGGAGCTCGCGGCCATGAAGGTCGCCGAGCTGCGCGAGAAGGCCAAGGAGTTCGAGATTGAGACGACCGGCAAGAAGAAAGCTGAGCTCGTCGAGGAGATCTACGTCACCGCCGCGAAGGCCGAGGGCTTCCGCGACATCAAGGGCATCCTGCAGATTCGTCCGGACAGCTCCGGTATCATCCATGCCCATGGCTACATGAAGTCCAACGACGACGCCTTCGTGCCCGCCTACCTCATCCGCTCCGCGCGTCTGCGCACGGGCGACGTCATCGAGGGCTCGCTTCGTCCTTCGCGCGGCGGCGACAAGCGCGCCGGCCTCGCCAAAATCACGACCGTCAACGGTCTAGACCCCGAGCAGATTCGCAACCGCCCCAAGTTCGGTGACCTCACCCCGGTCTATCCCAACGAGCCGCTGCGCATGGAGCATGGCAAGGACTCCATTACCGGTCGCGCCATCGACATCGTGTCGCCGATCGGCAAGGGTCAGCGTGGCTTGATCGTGTCCCCGCCCAAGGCCGGCAAGACCACAATCCTCAAGAAGATCTGCCAGTCTATCTCGATTAACAACCCCGAGGTGCACCTCATCTGCCTGCTCGTCGACGAGCGCCCCGAAGAGGTTACCGATATGCAGCGTTCCATCAAGGGCGAGGTTGTGGCGTCGACCTTCGATATGCCCGCCGACAACCACACTCGTGTGGCAGAGCTCGTCATCGAGCGCGCCAAGCGCATCGTGGAGCTGGGCGGCGATGTCGTGGTGGTGCTCGACTCCATCACGCGTCTTGCCCGCGCCTACAACTTGGCGGCGCCCGCCTCAGGCCGCATCCTTTCGGGCGGCGTCGATTCGGCGGCACTGTATCCGCCCAAGCGCTTTCTGGGCGCAGCCCGCAATATCGAGAACGGTGGCTCGCTCACCATCCTGGCCTCTGCCCTCATCGACACCGGCTCCAAGATGGACGAGGTCATCTTTGAGGAGTTCAAGGGCACCGGCAACATGGAGCTCAAGCTCGACCGCGACCTGGCCGACCGCCGCATCTTCCCGGCTATCGACCCCGTTGCCTCCGGTACGCGTAACGAGGACCTGTTGGTTGACGAGCAGATGCGTCCGTTTGTCTTTGGCCTGCGTCGCATTCTTGCCGGCATGAACAACACCGAGCGCGCAGCTGCGTCGTTTATCAAGGGTCTTAAGGGCACCAACACCAACCAGGAGTTCCTGGTGCGTTCGGCCAAAAAGCACAGCGACTACGAGCAGACGTTCTAGGTTGTCATCCACACGCAGCGATAGTCATCAATGCAATAAAGGGTCGGGGCTTTGAGCCTCGGCCCTTTTCTATATCGCCGCTCCGCGCTTATTTTTGACCATAAGACTGGCAAGCAGCAGGTTTCCCGTTTCAATCCGACATCGTCGCTTGCAATCGACAGGGCGGTTTCGCATAATAGCTTTTAAGCTTCGCGACGGATAACGCAGATGAAACGAACCATATACCGTTGCTTTGGGGCATAGCCCCGCTTCATCTTCTCTCGCGCAGCCAACTGAATGATGCGATTTGGGTGCTGGAAGATGGGGAGAGCTCATGGCTTCTTCTGATGCAACACAACGAGCAGTCCTTGCCGGACTTTCGTGCGGGATCGGCCTTGCCGCTCCCGTGGTTATGTATGCTGCGACGCTGCCGTTTTCGTCTGTGAACGAGACGGTCGTGGCGGGTGCGGTTCCCTTCGCCGTGGGCGCGGTGGCGGGCGTGGGCATCTATGCCGCCTCGCTGGGTATCTCCGAGTATCGTGCGCAGCGTGAAGAGCGTCTGTTCCAGCCCGATGCCATGGGCGGTGCCGCCAATCTCAATCAGCATCAAAGCGAGTTCAAGACCGCCTCGATTTCAGCTCAGCAGCAGGATGCGACTCCTTACGCTGCGGCTTCTGATTCTCAGGCTCAGGCGGAGCAGTCTACCTCGGCATTCCTTTCCGGCCTGACTGGTGCGTTCCAGCGCCGTCATGCCGATGATGGTGTCCCTACCATCGCTCGAGCCGCAGATGCCATGGACGAGGCCGAGGCTTGGTCCATGATCGACAGTATGCTCGACGACGATTCGCCGGTGAGCTGCGACCCTGCGCGCTCGCGCGACGTCTATCAAGTCGCCATCGACGAGCTCACCAACGGCGGGCAGACCGGCTCCTTCAATCGCGACGACATCGCCGCCGCGGCGCGTGCCGTGTCGGGCTCCCAGGCCGCCCCTGCGGGCAGCACGGCGGCTTTCGTGGCACTCGTTGCCAACGCGGCAGCCAATAACGCCTACAGCGCTACCTCGGCGGACGCGAACGCTTCTGCCGATAATTCGTACGTTGATGAAGCCATGACCGCGGACGAGGAGGCCGTTGCCGCCCGCCGTGCCGCCGAAAGCTCGCTTTGGGGCGCTCCTGCCCAGCAGCAGGCGGCTGAGGCTGCGCCGTACAACGCAAACCTCGCCAACATGCCTATCATCTCCGGTGTCGCGGACATCGATCTCGATGACCTCGATGAGCCTGCAGCCATCACCGCATCGATTGATGCCCAAGATCGCATCGACACCGGCGACCTTCCGGACGCCTCGCTCGAGGTTGATGTCCCCATGGCCGATTACTCGGGCCACGAGGACATGTGGGCCGCCGCCACCGCGATTCTGGATGAGATTGACGAGCCTGCTCCTGTTGCAGCCCCCGCTCCCGTCGCTGCCCCTCAGCCTGCTGCCCCCGCCTATGTCGGCCGTCACAGCGCTGTGTTCCCCGAGGATACTGCCCGTATCTCGCGCGAGAGCATCGAGCGGGCCGAGGCTATTGCCGCCGGCATTATGGAAAACCGTCGTCACGAGCGCGTCAATCAGATCCTCGAGGAAGAGATCGAGCGCCTGCAGTCCTCTACCGCCAAGCGTACGGGCCGTGCCTATCTGAGCGTTATCGAGGGCGGTACCGCCAGCTTCGCGCCGCTCCGCGCGGAGGCATAACTTCTGCATGGTTAAGATCAATCGAAAATGGGCGGTCGTGACCTGCCTGATGGCGCTCTTGATCTGGGGCAATTCGCTGGTTCCCGGCTCGGGGTCGGGCTCGCTGAGCCTAACGGTCATGGAAGCTATCCGCGGTTTCCTGCACAGCGTGGGACTTCCATATGAATGGGTGACCAACTTTGTTGTTCGCAAATGCGCGCATTTTACCGAGTATATGGTGCTCGGCATCTTGGCAACGCACGCCTTTGATTTTGAGGGCCGGCGCACCTTTGACGTGCTGCTGCCCACGGCGGTGTTCCTGCTGCTGATTCCTTCGATCGACGAGACGATTCAGCTCTTTGTGCCGGGACGCGCCGGCATGATCACCGATGTGATGATCGACTGCTGCGGAGCGGCAACGGGCGTTGTGCTCCGATATCTCTTACGGCCGCTGATGCGCGCCAAAAAAGCCGCCTAGGACGTATTGTTTGGTCCTAGGCGGCCTTTTTTATTTGAGGGCTTATATGAGACGTGGTGGCGTCGTTCCGTAGGTCGGATTTGCCGGGCGCGCCACGCCCTGTGGGTGCGTCTGCTACTGAAGCGCCTGTGCGCCCAGGGCCAGGCAGCCCATAATGCCCTGCTTGCCCTCGAGGCTGTTGTTGACGATGTAGCTATCGATGTCGGCCATCTCGGGCGCGACGATGTAGCCGTTGAGCATCTCGGCGCACTTCTTGCGTGCGAGCGGCACGATGGGGGTGTGGTCGGCCACGCCGCCGCCGATGACGATCTTCTGCGGTGCGTAGCACAGGATGTAGGTCATGAGCGCCTGCGCCAGATAGCCGGCGAGCAGGCCCATGGCCTCCGGGTCATCGGCCATCTCTCCGGCGCTCTTGCCACCCCAGCGCTTTTTGACGCCGGGACCGGCGATGAGGCCCTCGAGGCAGTTGTCGTGGAAGGGGCAGCCGCTGTGCTCGCCAATGGTGTCGCGCGGGTCGCGAGTGACCAGGATGTGGCCGGCCTCGGGATGCATCATGCCGTGCACGAGCTTACCGCCCGAGAGCACGCCGGCGCCCACGCCGGTACCGATGGTCAGATACACCACGTCAGTGAGGCCCTGGGCGCAACCAAAGGTGACCTCGCCCAGGCAGGCGACGTTGACGTCGGTGTCGTAGCCGCAGGGAATATTGAGCTCGTTTTGGATGGTGCCCAGCAGGTCAAAGTAGCGCCATGCCGTTTTGGGCGTCTCCAGGATCTTGCCGTATTGGGACGAGGCAGGGTTGACTGCGGTGGGGCCAAAGGCGCCGATGCCCAGCGCGGCGATGTCCTTGTCGGCAAACCATGCGTTGACGGCCTCAACGGTCTCCTGCGGGGTCGTGGTCGCGATCTGCTCACGCTCCAGGACCGTACCGTCTGCATAGCCCGTGGCGCAGACCATCTTGGTGCCGCCGGCCTCGAGCGCTCCGATAAGCTGCTGTTCTGCCATAGTATTCCTCTCTCTGGGACAAGTTGCTCCGTGACTAAAGTATAGGGCTCTAAACCATTTAAGAAAGCGCTATAAAAAGAAGCCTCGCAACGTGGCGGGCGGTGCGGGGCTTCTTTGGTTGCTTTAGTTGCCGGGCCGTCCTTACCCGCGCGGCTTGATTTTATCACGTAGCGACTTGAGGTTCTCCAGTGCCGCGTTAAGCGTCTCGTCCCGCTTGGCAAAGTGGAAACGAATCAGATGGTTGACGGGTTCGCGGAAGAAGCTCGAGCCGGGCACGGCGCCCACGCCCACCTTGGATGCGAGGTCCTCGCAGAATTCGAGGTCGCTGTCATAGCCAAACTCAGAGATGTCCATCATGACGTAGTAGGCGCCCTGCGGCACGTTATGCTCAAGACCGATGCTATCGAGTCCCTGGCAGAACAGGTCGCGTTTGGCGGTGTAGAGGTCGAGGACCTCATCGTAATAGCTGTCGTCGAAGTTGAGGGCGGTGACAACGGCTTCCTGCAGGGGAGCGGCGGCACCCACGGTGAGAAAGTCGTGGACCTTCTTGATGCGCTCGGTGATCTGGGCCGGGGCGATGGTGTAGCCCAGACGCCAGCCGGTGATGGAGTACGTCTTAGACAGCGAGCTGCAGCTGATGGTTCGCTCGAACATGCCGGGCAGCGTGGCCATGTAGACGTGCTCATGGGGCGCGTAGACGATGTGCTCGTAGACTTCGTCGGTGATGCAGTACGCGTCGTACTTTTTGCACAGGTCGGCGATAAAGGTGAGCTCTTCGCGCGTAAAGACCTTGCCGCAGGGGTTGGAAGGGTTGCACAGGACGATGGCCTTGGGGTCGTTGTCGCGGAAGGCAGCCTCGAGCGCCTCGCGGTCAAAGTCGAATGTGGGCGGGTTGAGCGGCACATAGATGGGCTCGGCACCCGAGAGAATGGTGTCAGCGCCGTAGTTCTCGTAGAACGGCGAGAAGATGACGACCTTGTCTCCGGGGTTCGTAACCGTCATCATGGCGGCCATCATGGCCTCGGTGGAGCCGCAGGTGACCACGATATTCTGGTTGGGGTCGATCGGCATGCCCATAAAGTGCTCCTGTTTGGCGGCGAGCGCCTCGCGCATGGCCTGGGAGCCCCAGGTAATGGAGTACTGGTGGTAGAGCGGCTTGGGGTCGGCGGCGATGGTGCTCAGGCTGTTGAGCAGCTGCGCCGGAGGATCGAAGTCGGGGAAGCCCTGCGACAGGTTGACGGCATCGTACTTATTGGAGATGCGTGTCATGCGGCGGATGACCGAATCGGTAAATGTTGCCGTGCGGTTGGAAAGTTCTTTCATGCCGGTCCTTTCGAGGATTTGCAGTGGGGCAAGTTTACTCCTATGGAACCGGTGGGAATTGCTCGAAACGCGCTCGAAAAACTCTTTTCAAAATTCTTGAAAATTGGGGCTTGCATCGCGTGGCGTTCCTTGCAATAATAGTCGAGCGCGAAGCGCACAGGACACGGTGGGTGTAGCTCAGTTGGCTAGAGCGACGGGTTGTGGTCCCGTAGGTCGAGGGTTCGAGTCCCTTTACCCACCCCAGTTCTTGCTTCGTGTTGATATCGGGTCGTTAGCTCAGTTGGTAGAGCAGGGGACTCTTAATCCCAAGGTCCAGGGTTCGAACCCCTGACGGCCCACCACACGATATCTCCTCTAAAGTCCGTCATAACGGACTTTAGCTTTGGGTCGTTAGCTCAGTTGGTAGAGCAGGGGACTCTTAATCCCAAGGTCCAGGGTTCGACCCCCTGACGGCCCACCAAAGCATGTTAAAGCGACTGGCTTAGGCTGGTCGCTTTTTTGTTAACCTCGCATGGGGTCGAACCCGAAAGGGCGCGGCCGCTTTCACAGATTGAGTCTACCCTGGGGATCGGTGAAACCGTCAGTACCCTCCTTGAGTTTCTTCTCGTCTGCCTTCACGCGACGCTCGAGCTTTTTTGTATCCTCGGCAGGCGGTAGGTTCTCGGGAACAATTCCGCGGTCGATGAGGCTGCCACGCACGCTCGTGTTGTTCTCGACGTGTTCTTGTTTGATCTGGTCCAGACCGTACAAGTCGTGTTCCTCGGCGTTGAAGGCCGTCATCGAGTTCGTGAGGTCCTTTGCTTTGATGAGGACATCGGCTAACCTGTCCGCCAATGCCGCGCTCTTGGGTACGCCGAGCTGCTGCTTCATTTCCGCCGTGCTTCTGCCGCCGAATAACGCCTCATCGCCCTTCGACTTGATGATCGCGAATCCTTTGGAGTCCACGCCGCGTTTGAACGCAATACCCGAGAGCTGTTTCTCTGAATCGGATAGCGAGTGGCGCGCCTGCAAGCGCTGAATCTCTGCGAAGCGCTGCTCTATGAGCTCTTGGCGGCGCGTCTGCACGGCAAAGTATGCCTGGGCGAGCGCGATCTCTGGCTTGTTTGAATCTCCGTTCTGTGCGATTAAATAGCATGCATAGCGCGTAAGTTTGTAGTCTTTAACCGCGCGAGCGGCGACACCGGCAGTTACCATTTTCGTGGTGTCACGAAAATGGGAATCAACTGGAGTTTTGTTTGTTTCGCACGAGACTTTTGCCCTCTTAACAACTTCGGCGAAGTTCTCCCATCGAGTGTACCCCATGGGTTCCATTAAATCGCGTGCGAGCCAATACTCAACGCCGTCTTCCACATGGGCGTAGCTGTCAAGTTCGACACGCCATTTCTCGATATCCCTGCTGTCCATATCTCCTCCTCGCTGGTCTATTTTCTATGCGGGCTTTGCCCGCTCTATATTCAGAATAAGGATACGCTGTCGTGCGGACACGAATGGGCCCCGTGCTGCTTCAAGCTCACGGGGCCCATGGATATCGATTGATTGTGTTCTGCTTTAGATAGGTGTCCGGTTTAATCCGCTCGATAGTGCGATCCGAGACTTTCGGTCCGCTTACGCATGGCTTTGACCATCTCCGTCGACAGCTGAATCTGCGACTGTAGGCGGGCGAGGGCTGCGATCTCGCTGTCATCGGCATGCGGCTTGCTCAGCGCCATGGCCTTGTCTTGCAGGCTTTCAAGCTGTTGCAGGGCCTCGGATAGGCCTGTTTCGGTCCTGTTGATCATGCAATAGGTGCTCATCGTGTGCCTAAGGCTGTGTGTCAGGCGATCGGCATCTGTTGTGGCAATGCCGTACTGGGGGAGGGTGATATCCGTCTTCAGGGCCGCTTCAGGCTCTTTCTGCGCTGTGAGGGCTGCCGATGCGCCCGCGATACGTCCGAATACGATGCCGTTGGCGCTTGACAAGCCACCAATGCGGTCGGCGCCGTGCATGCCGCCTGTCGCCTCGCCGCAAGCGTAGAGGCCCTCAACGCCCGTGTGCGCGGTCTTATCGATCTTGATGCCGCCGTTAGCAGCGTGGGCATACATCGCAACGCGCATCTCGTCGGTCGGCGCGATGCCGTGCTCGTCTTGCAGCCAGGTGGCAAAGGTCTGCACAAACTCTGGGACATCCTCGCGGGGGAAGTCGTAGTGGAGTGCCAGGCCTTCGACACCTGCCTGATCGATGACGAGATCGATAGCGCGGGAGGCCAAGCGTGACGTGAAGGGGCCATATCCAGAGCGCTGCTCGAGCAGGTCGTTCAGCTTGTCGTCGGCAATATCTACCGGCTGGTCTACATGCACGTAGCGCCAGGTTTTCTCGTTGAAGACCAAGTTACGCCTGGGCTCGATGAAGCCGGGCATCATCTGCATGAACTCTATATTAGTAAGTGTTGCGCCGTGCGCCAGTGCGATGGCCTGCGAGGAGCTGAGCACATCAGCCGACGTAAGGCTGCGCTCGAACAGGCCGCCTGTGCCACCGGCTGCGATGATCGTGGCCTTGGCAGCAAAGGGCACGATTCGATTTTCGGTAAGGTCGTAGAGTACGGTTCCGGTTATTCTGCCGTTCGTGTCCTCAACAAGGTCGATAAGCTCATGGCGGGGGAGCAGGCGAATGCCGAGCGACTCGATCCAGGTCGTCAGAGCGTCCTCAAGGGGCTTGCGGGTGAGGCCGCGCCACATGCGCGTCTTGTGGTCAAAGCAGGGGATAAATTGCTTTTGTTGAGCACTCTTGGCGCTTTGCGGACGCTGGAGCTCAACGCCCAGGTCTTGCTCGAGCCAGTCAATCGCTTGGGGAATGTCGTGGACGAACGTTTGGACGAGTTCGGGGTCGGCGACACCGCCGCCGACGGTCTGGATGGTGTCGATGAGGTCCTGCTCGTCGTCTTCGTCGACGGGACCGATGAGGCCGAGGCCCCAGGTACCCGGGAAGAAGCTCGATCCACTCATGGTCTTGCCGGCGCTTGCCACAGTGACGGTTGCACCCGTGCGTGCCGCTTCGATGGCGGCACAAAGGCCCGCAATGCCAGATCCAATTACCAGTACATCAGTCGATTCCATCGGATTCCTTTCTCGTCCGGCGCATTGTCGCACGGGTGATCGGCAATGGGGCCGCAAAGACCCGTCAAATCGGTAAAGGGCAAATATGGCAGGTGGGCGTCATGGACGCTCTGACGCTCCATCTCTTCACATCTCGTATTTCGCCCCAGCTGATATATCGGCATTAGATACCCTGCGCCAGCGCAAACAAAAAGAGCCGCTACCTCGAAAGGTAGCGGCTCCAAAGCTCAACTATCTGAGCATCGCGCGGGCGCGATTAGGCCTTGAGGGCCTCTTCGACGGCGACAGCGCAGGCGACGGTGGCACCGACCATGGGGTTGTTGCCCATGCCGATGAGACCCATCATGTCGACGTGCGCAGGCACGGAGGAAGAACCGGCGAACTGGGCGTCGGAGTGCATGCGGCCCATGGTGTCGGTCATGCCGTAAGAGGCAGGGCCGGCGCCCATGTTGTCCGGGTGCAGGGTACGGCCAGTGCCGCCACCAGAAGCGACGGAGAAGTACTTCTTGCCAGCCTCGAGGCGCTCCTTCTTGTAGGTGCCAGCGACGGGGTGCTGGAAGCGCGTGGGGTTGGTGGAGTTACCGGTGATCGAGATGTCGACGTTCTCGTGCCACATGATGGCAACGCCCTCGCGGACGTCGTCGGCGCCGTAGCAGTTGACGGCGGCGCGGGGACCATCGGAGTAGGGGATGGTCTCGACGACCTTGAGCTCGCCCGTGAAGTAGTCGAACTGGGTCTTCACGTAGGTGAAGCCGTTGATGCGGGCGATGATCTGAGCAGCGTCCTTGCCCAGACCGTTGAGGATGACGCGCAGCGGCTTCTTGCGAGCCTTGTTGGCGTTCAGAGCCAGGCCGATAGCACCCTCAGCGGCAGCGAAGGACTCGTGACCGGCCAGGAAGGCGAAGCACTCGGTGTCGTCGGAGAGCAGCATAGCGCCCAGGTTGCCGTGGCCCAGACCGACCTTGCGGTCCTCGGCGACGGAGCCGGGAACGGTGAAGGCCTGGATGCCCTCGCCGATGATGGCGGCAGCCTCAGAAGCGGACTTGGCGCCACGCTTGACAGCGAGAGCGCAACCGAGGGTGTAGGCCCACTCGGCGTTCTGGAAGGCGATGGACTGGGTGTTGTTGACGATCTCACGCGGGTTGAAGCCCTTGTCGGTGCAGATCTGCAGAGCTTCCTCGAGGGAGGCGATGCCGTTGTCGGCGAGGCACTTGTTGATCTTGTCAGCGCGGCGCTCGTAACCTTCGAACGTAACAGTCATAGTTATTTCCCTCCCTTTCTACTCGTGAACCGGGAACACGCTGGCGACGGAGTGAGTCTCCTCGTCGGTGCGCGGGTCGATGTACTTGGCAGCGTTCTCCCACTGACCATAGTGGCCCATAGCGCCAGCGATGGCCTCCTCGGGGGTCTTGCCGGCCTTGACGGCGTCGGTGAACTTACCGAGGTTCAGGAACTCGAACGCGATGATCTCGTTCTTGTCGTTGAGAGCCATGCGGGTGACGTAGCCCTGAGCGAGCTCGAGGTAACGGGCGCCCTTGGCCTTGGTGCCGAACATGGTGCCGACCTGGGAGCGAAGGCCCTTGCCGAGGTCGTCGAGGGAGGCGCCCACGGGCAGGCCGCCCTCGGAGAACGCGGTCTGGCTGCGGCCGTAAACGATCTGCAGGAAGATCTCGCGCATAGCAACGTTGATGGCGTCGCAGACGAGGTCGGTGTTGAGGGCCTCGAGGATGGTCTTACCGGGAAGGATCTCGGAAGCCATGGCGGCAGAGTGGGTCATGCCCGAGCAGCCGATGGTCTCAACGAGGGCCTCCTCGATGATGCCGTCCTTGACGTTCAGCGTGAGCTTGCAGGCGCCCTGCTGAGGTGCGCACCAACCCACACCGTGCGTAAGACCGGAGATGTCGGTAATCTCCTTAGCCTGGACCCACTTGCCCTCCTCGGGGATGGGTGCGGGGCCGTGGTATGCACCCTTGGCAACGGGGCACATGTTCTCCACTTCCTGTGAGTACTGCATGCCTCTCCTCTCTATCGTGTTGGCGTCCCGTCTGGGGGTCGTGGCTGGCGATTGCCGGGCGACCCTTCGAAAGGGACATGACATGCAGCCCCTATAATACCGCGAAATGCACGGAATATTCGGCGAACGGCTCAGTTTTCGTAGCGAGAAGTCCGGAAGTTTTAATTGAAACGGTTTAACTCTATGTTCTGTGGTCGCGAACTTCCGTAGAGGGGGTCCGTCTTGGGCAAGCTATTGGTCAGCTCTTGTAAGCATTGCGGGGGTTGACCTGTTGCAACGGTGCCGTTCGCCGCCTGATTTCTGCCTTTGGCCGCGCGAGTGTATTGTTTTGCGTGAATGTTTTGATGGCACGCTTCAATCGTGCTGTATTGGATGGCAAGCAGATCCCGGCGAAGGGAGCGCCATGCAGCGCGTTTGGAGAACGGTTACCGGCTTTTACCATGTCTGTGCCCGCGGTACGGGCAGGCAGCTCATCTTTGAGGGCGATGAAGACCGGTGGGAGTTTTTGGAGCTGATGCGCGAGTGCTGCTGCGAGGAGGGTGTGACGGTTATCGCCTGGTGCCTTATGGGCAATCACGTGCATTTGGTGCTTACAGATTACGAGGACAGGATGAGCGCGGCGATGCACCGGTTGCTTTTGACGTACGCGCGGCGGTTCAATAAACGCACGGGGCGCACAGGGCATCTGTTCCAGAACCGTTTTGACCGGCGCTCGCTCGATACCGACTGGCAGGTGATGGAGGCTATTCGCTCCGTACACGCCGATCCGCAGGAGGCGGGCATCGGTCTCATTGAGCGTTATCCCTGGAGCAGCTTTGCGGAACATCTACGCTCTTACGACTGTGATGCGGCCGATGCCGCGAGGGGATTTTCTGATCCTTCTTGCGTGCTTGAACTTTTTGGTTCTGCCGAGGGCTTTATTGCCTATTCGCTTTCGACGCCCGACGGCAGCGAGCCGGCGCTGTGCGATATGAAAGATACAGAGTGGGAACGCCACGCCTTTGCCGACAAGTTGGCGAAGAGCCTCGGGGTTCCGCTCAATGGGGTTAAAACTGAACCGCCGGCGCAGCGCGATATCGTTATTGTTGGATTGAACAATGCCGGCTTTACGGTGCGCCAGATTGAGCGGTATACCGGGATTGGCAAAAGTACCGTCTCTCGTATCGTGCGCGCTTATGCTCAGGTGGACGCGCAGGTCGAGGGATCGAAATAAAGGCAGAAAAGAAAAATGGCCGAACCGCTCTTAGTCAAGCGATTCGGCCAACGAAATTCTTAAGATTTGGGATAAATACTACTGATTATTTTGCCCCTCGAGCATGCCGTCGAGGGTGCGCCAGGCGAGCTCGGCGCATTTGACGCGGGCGGGCATGTGCGAGATGTCCTGGAGCTGGGCGGCCTCGTCCAGGTCTTCCAGGTCCTCCTCGGAGAGCTGCTCGCCGCGGATCATGGCGAGGAAGAGCTCTGCCAGGCGGTGAGCTTCCTCGACGGTCTCGCCGGTGATGAGGTCGGCCATGATGTCGGCACTGGCCTGACTGATGGCGCAGCCGTGGCCGGTAAAGGAGGCCTCCTCGATCACGCCGTTCTCGACGCGCAGCTGCAAGGTGAGCTCGTCGCCGCAGCTGGGGTTGATGCCGTCGTGCTCGTGCGTGGGAGCATCCATCTCGTACTTATAGTCGGGGTGCGAGTTGTGCTCCATAAATGTGGTGGAGGTGTACAGATTACCCATTGAACGTGCTCCAAACGTGATGTAGGCCGGCGATGAACTTGTCGATGTCGGCCTTGTCGTTGTAGAAGGCCACGCTGGCGCGGCAGCAGGCGAGGTTCTCGACGCCCAGCCAGGTGAGCAGCGGCTGTGCACAGTGGTGGCCGGCGCGAATGCAGACGCCGTCCATGTCCATGATGCTCGCGACGTCGTGCGGGTGGATGCCCTTGACGTTAAAGCTCACAACGCCGTGGTGGTTGTCCCAATAGATGGAGCCGATGATCTGGACAAAGTCGAGCTGCATGAGCTCGCCCATCAGGTAGTGGACGAGTGCCTGCTCGCGGGCCTGGATGTTCTCGTAACCCACCGTGTTGACCAGGTAATCAAGGGCGGCGCCCGTGGCGAAGATGCCGGCGGCGTCCTGCGTGCCGGCCTCGAACTTCTCGGGGACGGGCGCCCAGACGGCTTCCTGCTCGGTGACAGAGTCGATCATTTCGCCGCCGGTGAGCATGGGCGGCATGGCGTTGAGCAGGTCCATCTTGCCCCACAGCACGCCGATGCCCATGGGGCCCATGGCCTTGTGCGCGCTAAAGGCAAAGAAATCGGCGCCCAGATCGGCCACATCGACCGGCATGTGCGGCAGCGACTGCGCGCCGTCGACGACCAGATAGCCGCCGTACTTGTGCACGAGCTTGCCGAGATTCTTGACCGGGTTCTCGACGCCCAGCACGTTAGACACCTGACCCACGGCCAAGATTTTGGTCTTGGGGCCCACCTTGGACAGAACCTCCTCGGTGGTGAGTTGACCGGTCTTGGTGGGGTAGAGGTAGACGAGCTTGGCGCCGGTCTCGCGGCAGACCTGCTGCCACGGAATCAGGTTGGAGTGGTGCTCCATGATGGTGATGACGACCTCGTCACCGGGCTCGAGCACCGTGGGTGCAAAGCTCTTGGCGACCAGGTTGAGCGACTCGCTCGTGTTGCGGGTGAAGACGACCTCGTTGGCCTGTGAGGCGCCGATGAGGTCGGCGATCTGCTGGCGGACCTTCGCGATGGCGTCGGTTGCCTCGACGGACAGCGAGTACAGGCCGCGCAGGGGGTTGGCGTTCATGCGCTGGTAGAAGTCGCGTTCGGCGTCGAGCACACAGGCAGGGCGCTGCGCGGTGGCGGCGCTATCGAGGAAGGCGATCTCGGGGTGCTGCTGGAACAGCGGGAACTGGCCCTTGTAGGGGTTGGTCTCGATGTCCACGGTGGGCCAGCAGCGCGAAGCCTCGTCGCTGGCGTCGAGCTCCATGGGCTCGGGGGCAGTACAGGTATCGCATTTAACGTGCTCGGTGTCGATCATGCGAGCTCCTCTTCAAAGTTGTCGATCAGGTTGTTGCCTAGGCGGACGACGGCGGCGCGGGTGCGCTCGTCGGTGGCGGAAAGCGCGGCGTCCTCCAGCTTGGCGCGGATGAACAGGTCCTCGGCGGCGTTTTGGTCAAGGCCACGGCAGGCGAGGTAGAACAGCTGCTCGTCGCGGACGTGACCGATGGTGGCGCCGTGGTTGCCGGCGACGTCGTCCTCGTCACAGAGAATGACGGGAACGGTCTTGTTGTCGACGCCCTTGTTGGCCAAAAGCACCGTCTCGCGTTCGGTGCCGGTTGCACCCTTGCAGCCGTGCACGAGGTCGATGGTGCCACGGTAGACCTTCTTGGACGTGCCGGTCAGCACGCCGTTGGCGTCGATCTCGCACTCGGTCTTGCGACCGCGGTGGCGCAGCTCGTAGTTAAAGTCGCGCACCTGCTCGCGGGCGCCCAGGTAATCGGTATCGATGGTCACCTTGGCGGTGTCGCCCAGCAGGTCGCCGGCAAGGCCGGTGGCGCTGGCGCCGGCACCCAGGACGGTGTGCTGCACGTTGACGCGCGCGCCCTCGTCCAGGAACAGGCCGGTGTCGTCGAGTGCGATCCAGCTGTCGTCGAGTGTCTGCGTGCAGGTCACGTTGACGGTGGCGTACTCGTGGGCGCACACGCGTAGCACGGAGCCCACGACACCCTCGCCGGTAACAGGAGAGTCTAGGGCAATATGCAGGTCGAGCGTTGCCTGCGGGCGAGCGACGACGTCGATGGCGGCGATGGCCGCGGCGGCATCGACACCGCTCACACGCACGGTAACCGTGGCGTGCTGGTATGCGGGCACATCGATGACGATGCGCTTGGTAGCGTGCTCGGCCAAGTAGGCGTAGGCAGCCTCGCCCATGCCGGTTTCGAAGGCTTCAGCAGGGGAGAGCTCCTCCTCGAGCTTGATGGCGCCGGCCTGGTAGACGGAGGTGGCGGGCACGTCGAGCTCGGTCTCGGGCGTGATGCGGGCGCGGTCGGCGGCATCACCGGGGGCGGAGGAGCGGCGCTCGGGGAAGCGCTCGGCCATGGCGTCCATGGCGGCGTCGAACGCGTCTGTCACGCCAATAAACTGCTCGCCCAAGCCTTCGACCTCAACGGCCTCCGCGGGAGCGGCGGCAAGCTCGTCAGAGAGCTCGAGCTTGGTCTGATTCATCTTCAGCCAGCCCCAAGTGGCAGCCGGCATCGCGTTGACCTGCTCAAGGGTGGTAGCAGCGGTGTTGGTTTCCTGTTTCATTATCCGATCGCTCCTTCCATCTCGAGCTTGATCAGGTTGTTCATCTCGACGGCGTACTCCAGCGGCAGCTCCTTGGAGACCGGGTTGGCAAAGCCGTTGACGATCATGGTGCGGGCCTCTTCCTCCGAGATGCCGCGGCTCATCAGGTAGAACACCTTGTCGTCGCCGATGCGGCCGATGGTGGCCTCGTGGCCGATGTCGACGTTCTTGGCGCGGATGTCCATGGCGGGGATGGTGTCGGAGCGGCTCTGGTCGTCGAGCATGAGCGACTGGCAGCTCACGGTTGCCTTGGAACCCTCGGCCTTGGGCGTGGCCACGATGGAGCTGCGGAAGGTCTGAATGCCGCCGCTCTTGGAGATGCCCTTGGTCTCGACGGTTGCCGAGGTCTCGGGGGCGTTGAGCACGACCTTACAGCCGGTATCGAGGTTCTGCCCGGCGCCGGCAAAGGTGATGCCGGTAAAGCTCGACCGGGCGCGGCGGCCGTTGAGCACACTCATGGGGTAGAGGTAGCCCACGTGGCTGCCGAAGGAGCCACTGATCCACTCTATGTCGCCATCCTCGTCCACGCGCGCACGCTTGGTGTTGAGGTTGTACATGTTTTTGGACCAGTTCTCGATGGTCGAGTAGCGCAGGTGCGCACGCTTGCCCACAAAGAGCTCGACGGCGCCGGCGTGGAGGTTGGCAACGTTGTACTTGGGCGCGGAGCAACCCTCGATGAAGTGCAGGTCGGCGTCGTCCTCGACGATGATGAGCGTGTGCTCAAACTGGCCGGCGCCCTTGGCGTTAAGGCGGAAGTAGCTCTGCAGCGGGAAGTCCAACTTGGTGCCCTTGGGCACGTAGACAAACGAGCCGCCCGACCATACGGCGCCGTGCAGGGCCGCAAACTTGTGGTCGGTGGGCGGGATGAGCGTCATAAACTTCTCGTGGATGAGCGGCTCCCACTGCGGGTCGTGCAGGGCCTCCTCGATGCCGGAATAGACGATACCCATCTTGGACGCGGTGTCCTGCATGTTGTGGTAGACCAGCTCGGAGTCGTACTGCGCGCCGACGCCCGCCAGGTAGCTGCGCTCGGCCTCGGGGATGCCCAGGCGCTCAAAGGTGTTCTTGATGTCGTCGGGCACCGACTCCCAGTCGTGCTTTTGGTCGGTGTTGGGCTTGACGTAGGTGACGATGTTGTCCATGTCCAGGCCCTCGATGGAGGGGCCCCACGTCGGGTCGGGAAAACGATTGAAGATCTCGAGGGACTTTAAGCGCAGATCGAGCATCCACTGTGGCTCGTCCTTCTTGGCGCTGATCTCGCGCACGATGTCGGGCGTGATGCCGGCGTCGAGGCGCTCGAATCCCTCCTCGCCGTAGGTGAAGTCGTAGAGGCTGCGGTCGATGTCCGCGACCTCGGTGCGGTTCTTGGTCATTGCGTCGCCCCTTTACGCCTGCTGCTCGGCAGCGGCGGCCTCGGCCTGGGCGCGCTGCTCGGCGGCCTCGCGCTCGAAGGTCTCAAAGCCGTTCTTGTCGATCCAGGGGATCAGCGAGGCATCGTCCTCGCGCACGATGTGGCCCTTGACCATAACGTGGACGCGGTCGACATCCAGGTGCTCCAGGATGCGCGTGTTGTGCGTGATGATGAGCATGGAGCCGTCGCAGCTCTTGCGGTAGGCGTCCATACCGTGGCTGACGGTGGACAGGGCGTCGACGTCCAGGCCGGAGTCGGTCTCGTCCAAGATGGCGAGCTTGGGCTGCAGCAGCAGAAGCTGGAGCATCTCGACCTTCTTTTTCTCGCCGCCCGAGAAGCCCACGCCCAGCTCACGGTTGAGGTAGGCGGTATCCATGTTAAGCTCGGCCGCGAGCTCCTTGACGCGACGACGGAATTCCTTGCCCTTCATCTCCAGGCCGGGGCGGCCGGCGATACTGGCGCGCAAAAAGCTCGACAGTGGCACGCCGGGGATCTCGACAGGGGCCTGGAAGCTCAGGAACAGGCCGGCGCGCGAGCGCTTGTCGGTGGTGAGCTCGGTGATGTCCTGGCCGTCAAAGACGATGCGGCCGTCGTTGACCGTGTAGACGGGGTCGCCCATGACCAGGTGGCCGAGGGTAGACTTGCCGGCGCCGTTGGGGCCCATCAGCACGTGGGTCTCGCCGGCGGCGACGTTGAGGTTGACATTGTGGAGGATGGTCTTCTCGTCCACGGAGGCGGTGAGACCTTCGATGGAAAGCAGCGGATTTGCGCTCATGCTGTCCCTCTCTGTATATGGTGTACTCATAGGTGTACTAAACCCTAGGAATCTTCTCGGAATAAAGTTACTATGGGTTCGGCGTTAGTCAAGGGAAAACCCGACTAATCCACTCGACTTTTCAAATTCTGGGACAAAATAACCTGTTGTGTTTGTCCCACTTACTTAAGATTTGGGACAAACAAACCTGGTTATGTTGTTCCAGATGCGATGGGAGGGTAGGTATGCTCATTTCTTCTAAGGGCCGCTATGCCCTCCGGTTAATGATCTATATCGCGGCGCTGGGTGACGCCGAGGGCAAGATTGCTTTGCGCGAGGTTGCCGACCGTGAACATATCTCGCAAAAGTATTTGGAGCAGCTGGTTCGTCCGCTCATGAAGGCGGGCCTGCTTAAGAGCGTGCGCGGCAAAGGCGGTGGCTACATGATGGCCAAGGACCCCGCCGAGGTGCGTGCTGGCGACATCCTGCGCGCCGTCGAGGGCAGCACGGCGCCCGTGGCGTGCGACGGCATCGACAACAGCTGCACCCGCAGCGATTTGTGCTCAACCGTCAAGTTCTGGCGCGGCCTGGACGACGTGATCGAAAAGTACGTCGACGGCGTGACGTTGGCCGACCTGGCCGCCGTCCCCGAAGTCAACTTCAACATCAAGCTGTAGGTTTAGCGCAATTCCTTAAGATTTCGCGGAGGGTTGTTGCCGTTTACCGAGGGGTTGTTGTGCAACAACGGGTGAGCTGCAATACTTAATTCTATCTTTGCAAACTGCACTTTAACTACACCAATGCAGGGAGGATCTTATGCAGCGCAAGCATTCTGCTATTGTCGCGGGCCTGACGCTGGCGCTTTCGTTTGGCGCCGTTTCCGTGCCGGCACCCGCCGCTGCCGAGGAGCCCACGCCGGGCGTTGCCTCGGATGCGACCGATATCGATAAGGGTCTCTATACCCAGCAGTCCTTCTCGGGCGTGCTGAGGTCGGTCCAGGGCGTTTCGTTTGTTAACGTGACCCCCGAGATGAAGTACTTTACCAAGTACGAGAGCCATGGCAACTATA
Organism: uncultured Collinsella sp.; assembly: GCA_902496275.1. GTDB lineage: Bacteria > Actinomycetota > Coriobacteriia > Coriobacteriales > Coriobacteriaceae > Collinsella. The sequence goes on from CABVAC010000020.1 coordinate 20,010, forward strand.
ACCAGGGCTTTTCGTATGGCGACGGCTATAACGCGCTGGGTTATTACCAGTTCGACCGTCGATGGTCGCTCATTCCGTTTATGAAGCAGGCCTACAACTACAACCCCGAAAAATACAGCATGCTCAAGGATGCGATTGATCGCGGCAGCGAGATTTCCAACACGAGCAATGCCATGTACGAGAACGGCCAGCTCACCGAGTTGGGCCGTATTGCGCAGGAGGCTTTCCAAGGTGCTTATAACACCGACCCTGTTGAGTTCTCGGCTCTGCAGGATGCGTATGCGTACAACTCGTACTATGCGGTGACCGAGGCGTGGCTCAAGAGCGGCCTGGGCATTGATATTTCGGGCCGTGCCGATTGCGTTAAGGGCATGGTGTGGAGCATCACCAACATGTGCGGCACCGGTGGTTGCAGGGACTTCTTCCGTTGGGCAAACCTTTCTAACAGTATGACTGATCGCGAGTTTGTGACGGCGCTTTCCAACAGTGTGGTCAATAACGTGGCGACCAAGTATTCGAGCCAGCCCCAGTATCATGAGGGCTGGAAGAACCGCTACCGCAACGAGCTGAAGGACTGTTTGGTTTATATCGCCGAGGACGAGGCCGCTGCCGCTGCGACGCCCGTGCAGCCCGAACCTACGCCGGCGCCCTCGCCGACGCCTGATTCGAATGACGACTCGAGCGACGATGCCAACGATGACAGGATGGATGCGCCCTCGACCGGTGCTGACGGTGATGGCTCTGCTGATGGCACTACCAACAACGGCTCCACCTCGAACGGCTCCGATTCAAACGGCTCTGCTGCGGGCGATTCGTCTTCAAGCTCTGCCGGCAATACGGACAGCGACGCTTCTGGTTCGACCGGCGCTGGCACCTCTAACCCATCCACCGGCTCGATCGATTCGTCCGTTGGCACCGGCTCTAACAACGGCTCCGGCTCTGACGCAACCCCTGGTTCCGATGCTTCCAAGGATGACTCGAATAAGGCGCCGGACGTTCCCGTTGCTTCGCCGGACAAGAAGCCTTCTTTCTCCGAGCAGCTTGGTTCTACGCTGGGCTCTTCGCTGATGGCTGGCGTCAATAACGGCTCGACCCAGAACAAGGGCAACTCTGATCAGGTTTCCACGGAAAAGATCGAAGCCGCAAAGGGCGACTCCAAGGACAAGGCTTCCGAGAAGACCGAATCCGATAAGGGTTCTAGCTCTGAGGAGAAGAGCGACAAGTCCGAACAGAAGAAGGACGAGGATAAGAAGTCTGAATCTGAGGAGAAGGACAAGAGCAAGGCCGAGGGCGAAAAGAAACAGTCCGAAGACGACGACAAGAGCGGTGCTGACAACCAGGTCCAGGAGCAAAATGACTCCAAAACGGTGACCACCACGACCACGACGACTACAACTACCAAGTCTTCGGGCGGCAACATGCCCAAGACGGGCGATCTGATTGTGATGGCGAGCCTTGCCAGTGCAAGCTTGGCCACACTGGGCGCTACGTCTATCGTAAGTGGTAAGCATAAGCTCGATCAGCAGAAGAAGGCTTCTGGGGAGGACGGCTCGGAGGAGTAATCTTCCAGATCGTTTTCTATAAGAGTTTGGGACGGGGTCCGGTGCGGCGGCATCGGGCCCCTTTTTTGTTGTGCAACGATTTGTTATGCCCCCTCGGGGGTCTGTTGCTACCGCTGCCCGAAACGTTTGCATGTCGATATTGTTGCGCTCTACCCGCTCGCTACAATGGGCATCGTGCTGCGTTAGAAGGAGAGTCTACGGTGTCTGAACAGGTGAATTGTGGTTTTACTCATGCGTTTGGTGCACGGTTGCTCAATCATGCGGATAGCGCAGCTCTACCGGTTGATGCACACGACTTTTCCGATGCAATCAATCGGTGTTTGCTCGTCGATAAGACTATGTTTATTGCCGATATATTGGACAGTGAAGCACCTGTTGCGTTTTGCTGTCGGCCCAAGGGTTTTGGCAAGAGCATGAATTTATCGATGCTCAAGTGCTATTTGGAACGACCTGATCACCGGCTGCCGGATCGAAGCCTGTTCGCTGGTACCCAGATTTGGCAGGCGGGCGGCGGTCGCTATCGTGATGAGTACGCGAGTTATCCGGTCATCACGCTCGACTTTTCAGCTGCCGCTGCGGGGCGCGACGCCGATGCTGCGGCGGCTATTCGCAGCGCTGTCGCGAACGAGTGCGCCCGATTGCTGCCGCTGCTTGCCGCACCTGATCTGTCAAGACGTGAAGTCCGTCTTATCGAGAGGGCGGCGCGTGGGGTGGCCAGCGATAAGGAGATCGATGCGGCGCTTGGCGTGCTTATCAAGCTGCTCCAGGCAGCTTTCGATGAGCAGGTTGTTCTTCTGATAGACGACTACGACGCGGTATGTCCAAAGCGTTTGGACGCTAAGGACGACGGTAGCGTGGATTCCCTAGAGTCGCTCAGCCGAATGTTGTTCGACACCATTGCCGATGCCGGCGACTCGTTGCGATTGACGTGTCTGATGGGCGAGCGCCCCGGTCATGCCGAGTTTGCGTTGTCCCAACGTGGGGTTTCCTATCGGTCGGCGACAGCGTTGTCGAGTTGGTGTGATCGATGGTTCGGTTTTTCGGACGACGAAGTCCAAGTGCTGTTGGATTGCATCGGTCGCAACGGCTGTCTGGATGACGCGCGTGAGTGGCTCGAGGGCTATCTGTTTGGTGGTTTTTATTGCTCGAGCCCGGAGCGCGTGGTGGACTACGCACAGCGCGATTGCGTCGCGCCCGTTCGGGCGGATCTGTATGGTTACGCCGACCGTCTGAGCGCATGCGTCGGTGACTGGAATCTCATGCGCCTGTCCGCATTGTTCGATTTGGTTGAGCCGCATGGGTTTATTGAGGCGCCAGTGCATGTGCATGCCGAGGAGGTCGATGCCGCCAAGCCCGAAGATATCTGGACTGCGCTGTATCTGTCTGGATTTCTTACGACGGACATAACGGGGCATTCGGAGGACGGCGCGTGCCTTCGTTCCCTGCGCCTGCCTAACAACGAAGTGCGTCAGGCGCTCCGTCTTGTAATTCTGGAATGGTTTGAGTGCGCCGTTGAGGACGTTGGAGTTATCGACTCGTTCCATGACGGGTTGTGTCGAGGAGACGAGGACGCTGTAAAGCAAGCTTTGAGCTGTGCTATCGGCGATCTGGGCATCGATGTGGACAAATCAGATATGCCGACAGCCTATCATCTGGCGCTGCAGGGGCTTTGCTTTGGACTGTCCGGCTATTGCAATCCCAGCTCCAAGCGAAGTGGCGTCTCGGATCGCTGGGATATCCAGGTGATTCCCACCGGTCGGGTGTTTGACGTGGCCGACACGCTCGGCATGCTCGATGAGCGACCGCTCATTACGATCAACATGTTGTATGACCCTGGCGTCGATGCCCTGGGCCTGGAACTGTTAGCGGTTCAGGCGCTGCTCGACATAGAGCGCGACGGCATCGATGATATCCGCGTGCCGCGCCCCGCCGTCGGGCGCATGCGTTGGGGCTTTGGTTTTGACGGTCAGCGTGTGTCCGTGGTGTGCCAACGACTGTAGCGGCGGGCGAAAGCCCTTTACTGTTCTGCGTCCTTCATGGGCGGCATGGGCTTCCAGTTGGGGTCCTTGATGATCTTGCGGGCGTCCTTCATGCCGCGGCGCAGCGCCGGAATGCCGGTCTTAAAGCACTTGTCAACGGCGGCCAGGCGAATGAATTCCTTGCAGAAGGTCGCGGCGTTGCCCAGACGGAACAGCACTGGGTGGTAGTCGCCGTAGATCTGCATGTAGCGTGCCAGATAACCGCGGTTGCGCATGATGTAGTAGCGGTTGGTGTCGCTCGTGGAGTTGAGTTGGCGCTTGCCGGCGATGTCCCAGTTGGAGACGGCGCGGGCGCGCTTGAGCACCACGTCGGCGACCACGGCGGCGGGGAAGTGCTGGCTGGCGACATAGCCGTAGCAGGCGTCGTCGCCATAGATGAAGAAGCGCGCGTCGGGCAGGCCGATCTTGTCGACAACGCGACGCGAGAACAGGCCGCCCTCAAAGCACAACTGGTTCATAGGACGATAGCCCTCGGGGCCCAAGTCCCACTTGGCGATGGGATTGGGGATACCAAGCGAAAGGATCAGCTGGTACTGCCAAAAGAACGCGCCACCGTCGAAGTCTAGGCGTGAGCCCTGGATGACGTCGTAGCGGTCGGTCCACTTGGCAAGGCGCTCGATGCCCTCGGGAATGACGAGCACGTCGTCGTCCATCACCCAGAACCACTGGACGCCTAGGTCGTAGGCGCATTTGGTGCCGGCGGAGAAGCCGCCCGCGCCGCCGCCGTTTTCGAGTTGCGGCGCGTAGATGACACGGTCGGTGCCGCCCTGCGCGTCGGGCTGCTCGGTGTCGATGCCCCACAGGCTGGCCAGGCGCTCGTTGAATGCGGTGCACATGGCCTCGGTCTCGCGCGAATTCTCGTTATCGACAATCACGATGCGCCAGGGCGTTGCCGTGAGCTCGGTCATGGAGTCGAACAGGTTGGCCAGGAGTTCCTGGCGCTTGTACGTAACGACAACGATGGCGAGCTTATCGATGGGAGTGGGAAGGGTTGAAGGCATGGGGCAATATATCCTTTCACGCGCGGCGGGCGAGCGCTGCGCGGAAGCTATCGAATACGTCCTTGGGACTGTCCTATTGTAAAGGCTCGGCGCACCTTGACGGCAAGCTTTGAATAAAACGCAGGAACCTGCCATGGGCCCGCCGCATGACGTGGGGCTGCTTTGCCCGCAAGAGGCTCCATAGATTATATAAACGCCCGCTGGCGCGCTGACCCTTTGATACCATGAAACGACAGGTATTTCCTAAGGAGCACATTTGTCTACTAACGCCTCTGGCAGCCCTGTTCTGTCGCTGCTTATTCCCATTTACAATGTTCAGCGCTACCTGCGCGAGTGCCTCGATTCCGCCCTGGCGCAGACGCTCAAGGATATTGAGATCATCTGCATTAACGACGGGTCGACCGACAACTCGCCGGCGATTATCCGCGAGTATATGGAGCGCGATAGGCGCGTCAAGATGATCGACAAGGCCAACAGCGGCTACGGCGACTCGATGAACCACGGTCTGGAGATGGCGCGTGGCAAGTACGTTGGCATCTTGGAGTCCGATGACTTTATGGCGTCCGACGCACTCGAAAAGCTTGTCTCGGCCGCCGATAGCAATAATGCCGACTTTGCGAAGGCGAACTTTGATTTCTACTGGTCTAAGCCCGAGGAGCGCCGTTCGCTGCACGAGATGTTTAAAGCCAAGGACTGTGGCAAGCCAGTGCACCCGAGCGATACGACGCAGTTCTTTAAGCAAAAGCCGTCGATTTGGTCGGCAGTGTACCGTCGCGATTTTCTTGAGCGCAACGGCATTAAGTTCCTGCCGACTCCGGGGGCATCCTTTCAGGACACGTCATTCGCCTTTAAGGTGATCGCGTGCGCCGATAAGGCTGTTTACCTGCATGATGCTGTTTTGTCGTATCGACAGGACAACGAGAATTCCTCGGTCAATTCTTCGGCTAAGGTCTTTTGCGTCAATACCGAGTATGCCGAGATTGAGCGTTGGATTCGAGAGGATTATGCCCGCGACCACGCAAGTGATGACGTCGCGCGCATGCTCAAGTTCAACCAACTCATTAAGTACGATTCGTATATGTGGAACTACGTGCGCTTGGCGCCTAAGTTCTATAAGGAGTTCCTGGTGCAGATGGCTAAGGAATTTCAGGCGGCCTTGGACGCGGGGGAGTTTTCGCTTGACGACCTCAAGCCGTGGAAGCGCGCGAATCTCGCTGCCATTCTCAAAGATCCTGAGGGCTGGGTTGACGAGCATCCGAGTTTTGCGACGGATGGTGCCTTGGGGCGCGCTAAGTATTACGCCTCGGTTGGAGGCCCTGGCGTGGTCGCCGCCTTCCTCATCGAATCGCTGAGGGGGTAGGTCGGCATGGGAGAGGTCTCGTGTCCTAAAGCTACCATTGTCGTCCCCGTTTATAACTCTGCACGCTCCATTCAGCGATGCCTCGATTCGCTGTTGGCCCAGTCCGAGCGCTCGATTCAGGTTGTCTGCGTCAACGACGGTTCGACTGATGATTCGTTGAGCGTGTTGCGCCAGATCGCGCAGGCCGACGATCGCGTACTGGTGATTGATCAGGAAAACGCGGGCGTCTCGTGTGCTCGAAATGCCGGTATCGATGCCGCCGAGGGCGAGACCGTCTTTTTTGTTGACGCCGACGATTACATCGATGCGCAGACGGTCGAGCGCGTGCTGCATGCCATGGAGTCATCAGATGCCGAGGCCGCCGTTTTTGGCGGCGTCTGTGAACCTGCCGATGCTGCCCCCAAACGCGTCCAGCAACTCATGAGCCCCAAAGCTGGTGCCTTCGGCGCCCGTGATCCCCAACTGCTGTTCCATTCGAATGCGCAGCCCTATGCCTGCCGTGCGGCTTTTTCGCGCGAGCTGCTCAATCGCGAAGGCATTCGCTTCGCCCCCGGTTTGGCTTTGGGCGAGGACGTCGTCTTCCAATTTGCGGCTTATGCGCTTGCCCGCAGGACCGTCGTCATGCCGGACAAGTTCTACCACTACGTGATGGAGAGCGAATCGGCGACGCACGAGTTCAACAGTGCCGAGGCTCGCGCCAAAAAACTTGACGCCCACATGAGGATGCTCGAGGAGGTCTTGGAGGACTGGGCGGCCTACGGTCTTTTGGACCTGTGCCCCGGCGAGCTGATAACTTGGTTTTTAGACCTAATCGTGTTCGACCTGGCGCGCTTGGATGCCGATGACTTCCATCGCGTGGCGGCTCGCGTCAACATGGACCTTACGACGTTTTTGGGAACGGAGTGGACGGATATGCCTGCCAAGGGCGCCGTTTGCCGTGTTGCCCACAAGTTCGTTGCGACGACCTCGGGCGTTTCGATGGCAGACGCCACGCTGTTCTATCTTTCGACTCGCGGTCTCAAAGCCTGCCTGGAGCGCTTTCTCTAATTCCAAGCGCTGCCGCCCGCCGCAACTCGGCTGCTAAAATAACCCTGTTACACGCTATTCAACAGGAGGTTCTCTTGCAGAACTCTGATACCCCCAAAGTTTCGCTGCTTATCCCCATCTGCAATGTCGAACGCTACCTGCGCGAGTGCCTCGATTCCGCCGTGGCGCAGACGCTCAAGGACATCGAGATCATCTGTATCAACGACGGCTCCACCGATAGCTCGCCGGATATCATCCGCGAGTACATGGAGCGCGACTCTCGTGTAAAGATGATCGACAAAGCCAACAGCGGCTACGGCGACTCGATGAACCGCGGTCTGGAGATGGCGCGCGGTGAGTACGTGGGCATCCTTGAGTCTGACGACTTTATGTTTGAGGATTCGCTCCAAAAGCTGGTCGCCAAGGCCGATGCTGAACATGCCGATGTGGTAAAGGGCGACTTTTACCTGTATTGGTCCACGCCCAGCGAGCGCCGTGAGCTGTTTGGGATCATCGACGAGCATATGACGGACGCCGCGTATCGCCCCGTCGATCGCCCGGGCATCTTCTACCGCAAACCTTCCATTTGGTCGGCTATCTATCGGCGCGAGTTCCTCAACGATAATCAGATTCGGTTCCTTCCCACGCCGGGTGCCTCGTATCAGGACGCAGGCTTTAACTTTAAGGTTTGGGCTTGCGCCGAGCGTGCCGCGTTTATCGCGGACCCCATTTTGTGCTATCGCCAGGATAACGAGAAGAGCTCCGTTAATTCGCCCAACAAGGTGTTTTGCGTGTGCGACGAATATGCCGAGATGCAGCGCTTTTTGGATGAACGCCCCGAGCTTAAGGCTCAGCTTCAGGGCATTTTAATGCGCATGAAGGTCGATACGTACCGTTGGAATGATGAGCGCCTGGTCGATGAACTGCGCGAGCAGTTTTGGGAGAAGGCCTCTCCCGAGCTCAAGGCCGACTGGGATGCCGGTCGCTTTGACCTGTCGCTGTTCGATCCGCGTGGCGAGACCGACTTGCGCCTGATGGTCAAGTCGCCCCGCGCCTATATTGATTCGCGCTTTGGCTTTAAAAAGCCGGGCAAGATCAATACGTTTAAGCACTACTTTAAGATTGGCGGGCTGCCGCTGGTCTGGCGCGTGCTGACGTATCAGCGCACCTACGGTGATAATCCGCACCCCGATGACGTTCCGGTCGCACAGTAGGAGCACTTGACTATGGCTACCCCCAAGATTTCCGTTGTCGTTCCCATCTATAACGTGGAGGAGTGCCTGGCCTGGTGCCTGGACTCCCTGCTTGCGCAGGACATGCCCGATTGGGAAGGCGTGCTGGTCAACGACGGCTCGCCGGACGGTTCGCGCGATATTGCGGCTGCCTATTGCGAAAAGGACGCGCGCTTTAAGCTTGTCGATAAGCCCAACGGTGGCCTGTCGAGCGCGCGCAATGCAGGTATCGCCGCGTCCACGGCTCCTATCATCGCGTTCTTAGATTCCGACGATCGCTTTACGCCCGATGCATGCCGCGTGATCGTCGATGCCTTTGAGCGCGAGGGCTGCGACGTTTTGACCTTTGGCGCGAATCCGTATCCGCTGGAGGCGGGGTATCCGTGGCTTAACTATGTGCTGAGCCCGCGTGATGTGTCGTTTGTGGGCTATAGCTCCGACCTGCTGTTTAAGGAAGCGTCTCGCCCCTTTGCATGGCGTACCGCCTGCAAGCGCGAGTTTTTGCTGGGCAACGGGATCGTGTTTGACGAAACCGTTAAATATGGCGAGGATCAGGTCTTCGATTTTGCCGTGTACGGTCGCTCGCGCAAGACCGCGCTTATCTCGAACAAGCTGTATGACTACCGCGTGGCGCGCAAGGGTTCGCTCATGGACACCATGCGCTACGACGACGAGACACGTCTGCTGGAGCACGTGAAGATTTACTCCGCGGTGCTGGCTGACTGGCAGCGCGACGGTCTCGATGTCCGGCATGCCGATGACCTGGCATATTTCCTGTGCGATCTGGTGCTGTACGACGCGCTCAGGTTGCTGGGCTCGGACTGCGGCAAGGTGTTTGCTACCGTCGCCGCGGCTCTTGCCGGTTCTGCCGTGGGCAGCGATGCTGTGCTCGCACAATGCGCTCCTTCTGTTTCTGCTATGGTGCGTGCGGCGCTTACCAGCAAGGCCCCCAATGCCCGTGAGTGCAAAAAGCTCATGTTCGATTACGACGTCTTGAGGTTTGGGCGTCTGGGTGCCTGCAAGCGCATGGCAGCGAACGCCCTGGGAAAGCGAGAAGTGTAGATGAGTATCAAGCGTTTGGCACTTTGCCGCAGTCAGGGCCGTCTGTTTGTGCTGCTTCGTTTTGCCGGTCAGGATGTCGCCGCGCTTATTGAGCGGGAGGGTTCTCAAGCGTTTGCCCATGCGACGACGAGCGGTTCTTCTGTGCCGTCGCTGGCGTTCCCGGTCGATCATGGCCGTGTACTGGCGCTTTGCCCTTCCGTTTCCGATTACGAGCGCGAGCTCGCCGTCTTGGTGCTTCCCTTTTTGGACGGCTCTACGATTGACGTCACATTTGCATCCGGTGACCAAAGGTTGGGCTCCATTCGCCTCGATAGCCGCGTGGCCAAGCTGGAATCCAAGATTAACTACAAAGCTAAGCCTGCGCTGTGTGCGCTTATCCGCGATGCGCAGCGTGGCGAACACTGCGGCCTCTACGAGATCGATGCCATTCGCTATTTGCCGGCAGACGCCGGCGCGGTGTGGCGCTATGAGGTTACCTGGGCGGGAGACCCCCAGTGCGCACCTGAGCTCCAGATCTTCGATACGCATATGAATGCCATCGATGTCACCGTGCATGTGTTCGAATCGCAGGTCAATGTGCCGCAGCAGAACGGATGCCGTGTCAATAAAACGTATCTGAGCGTAGAGATGCCTCAGGATATACGAGATTTTGTCGCGATTGTGAGCGATCCCACAGAGCGGATCCAGAACGGGTTTTGCGCTATGGATGGTCGCCTGTACAACGGCATGGTCGACGATAGCTGGAACCGCATGAAGGACGCGCGTGCAGACGACGCAGCTTATCGGCGTTGGTTTGAGCAACATCGCGCAAAGCCGGCCGATTTGGTGTGCCAGCGTGTCGCTTCGGCGGCCTTTGCCTATAGGCCGCTTGTGAGCATTGTGGTGCCGTGCTACAAGACTGATCGGGTCTACCTGCGCGAGCTGCTGGACTCGGTGCTAGCCCAGAGCTATGACAACTGGGAATTGCTCCTTATGGACGCCTCGCCCGAATGGGACGCGGTGGCCGCCCTTGCGGCAGGCGCTCACGACGAGCGCGTTCGTCGCATCGAGCTTCCCGGCAACGGCGGCATTGTGCTCAACACCAACGCTGGTATTGAGCAAGCGACGGGCGACTACATCGCGTTCTTGGACCACGATGACATCCTGGAACCGGACGCGTTATTCCACTATGTTGCCGCGCTGAACAAGGTTGCCGAGGGCGAGCGTCCCCAGGTCCTGTTCTGCGACGAGGACATGTTCCAGAAAACGGGGGAGTGGGGCCAGCCGGTCTTTAAGACGCGGCTCAACGTCGACCTGCTCTATAGCCATAACTGCGTGACGCATTTTCTGATGGTGGAGAAGGCACTTATCGATCGCATTGGCATGTCTCCGGAAGATGTTGCGGGTGCCCAGGACTACGACCTGACGCTCCGCTGCCTTGCGGCGGGCGCACGGTTTGAACATGTTGCGCACGTGCTGTATCACTGGCGCGTGCATCCGGGATCGACCGCCGATGGTTCTGCCGATAGCAAGCCGTATGCCATCGAGGCCGGGCGCCTTGCGCTGCAGCGCCACTTTGATTCGTTGGGCGTTCACGGGACGGTCGAGGAGACCGAGACGCCGTTTGTCTACCGCATGCGCTATGCGCTGCCGGAGCCTGCGCCGCTGGTGAGCATTGTGATTCCCACCAAGGATCACATTGAGACGCTCGACGCCTGTGTAATGTCGATCGCCCAGAGAGTCACGTATGCCAATTACGAGATTGTCTTGGTGGAGAACAACAGCGAAGCCCCGGAGACGTTTGCGTATTACGAAACCCTGCCAGAGCGCGTGGCTGCAGCATCTGAAGGCAAGGGCATCGCGCGCGTTGTGTACTGGCCGGGCGAGTTCAATTACTCTCAGATCATTAATTTTGGCGTGGAACATGCCAAGGGCGATTACCTTCTGCTGCTGAACAACGACACCGAGGTCATAAGCCCCTACTTTATCGAAGAGATGATGGGCTATATGCAGCGTCCCGATGCGGGCGTGGTGGGCGCCAAGCTCTACTTTGCCGATCATCTGGTGCAGCACGCGGGCATTGTGGTTGGCGTGCGTGGCGCACTTGCCCATGCCGACCAGGACTTCTCGGCAAAGCGCGAGGGCTATCTTGCCCGCGCTGTGCGCCCGGGCAACTTTAGCGCCGTAACGGGTGCCTGCCAGATGGTGCGACGCGACGTATTTGAGCGCGTCGGCGGCTACAACGAGGAATTCGCCGTTGGCTTTAACGACGCAGACTATTGCCTGCGCGTATGGGAGGCGGGCTACCGCACCATCTATACGCCCTATGCCGAGCTGTATCACTACGAGTTCACCTCGCGTGGCAGGGAAGAGGCCAACGAGGAAAAGCTGCGCCGCTGGAAGCGCGAGCAAGCGCTGTTCATGCAGCGCTGGCCTGAGTTTTTCTTGACGGGCGATCCATGGTTGGGGCCGAACTTATCCGCTGCGAGTGAGTATTTCTCGCTTTAAAAAAATGGATATTAGGAAGCCCTCAACTTACTTTCGATATGAGCTGAGAAGATAGCAGCGTCTAGGCGATTTGCTGCAATGCATCACGATAGCTCGATACTTCCGCGATACGTTTATACAGACTTATACAACACGATATTATCCGATATAGTCTGCGATAATTATTTAGACGATGATTGGCTGTTAATCGATTCCCTAGAAAGGCAAACAAGTGGAGGTAGCGCTCTCTATGGGCGATAGTTTTGTCGCGACTGTGACCATAGAGGACAATCTTCTGTCGAGAGCCGCTAAGGCCACTAAGGGCTATGCCTATCTGGTGCAACTGGTCGGTTATTCCATTTGGCAGCGCTCCAACTTGCATCGTGCCAAAAGTGCCATTGTGAGCGAGCGCGACGTCACCGAAGGCATTGCGCTGGCAGAGGCTCGTTTTCACGATGTTGTTCACGAGCCAGCGATTTCCGGACTGGGGCCTAACGATATCAAATACCTTTTGGCGATGTGCGAGGACAAACAACAGTCCAAATCATCCGAGATTGCTAGGCGCATGGGTAAAAAGACCAATGAGATCAGCTCCATTAGGGCAAAATTGCTACAAAGAGAGGTTATTCAGGCGCCACAGAGGGGCTATGTGCAGTTTGCCGTGCCGGACCTAGATATCTATCTGCGAGAGAATGCCGAGGAGATTCTCGAACGGTTCTAAATCGAGAGAGGGCGACGTCATATTCTTTAAGACTGTTCCTAACGTCGATTGTCATATCGGGTTTTTCTGGGGCGACAATCCCCGTGATAATAAGATGCGGCATTCATCGTTGCCCGCCAATCAGATTTCGTCTATCTAAAGTATTGCGTGTTTTAATTTGCAGCAACAAAGATACCATTCGCAAAGCGCGAGGGCTATCGCTGTCACGAGCTCAAGGCGAGATGGGCGGCGGCGTGCCATGACGTATTTGCATGAGCGTCCGGCTGTTTAATAGGTATTTACAGTTAGGATAAAATTAGATCTGTTATTTCATCAAATACGCTGGAGAGCGCAATGAATAGTCCTATTCGTCAACAAGATATGTGCGATCAAAAGCCTTGGCTTACGGTACCGTCAAGATTCTTTCGCAAATTGATCGAGGCGGCCTCGGCCCCGCCTTG
>CABVAC010000021.1 GCA_902496275.1 uncultured Collinsella sp.
TTAAAGCGGTACGCGAGCTGGGTTCAGAACGTCGTGAGACAGTTCGGTCCCTATCCTCCGTGGGCGCAGGAGAATCGATGGAGGCTGCCCCCAGTACGAGAGGACCGGGGTGGACGCACCTCCGGTGAACCGGTTGTCGACCAACGGCACGGCCGGGTAGCCGCGTGCGGCGCGGATAACCGCTGAAGGCATCTAAGCGGGAAGCCGTTCCAGGGATTAGTTCTCCTTCCGGTAAGGGCCCAGGTAGACTACCTGGTCGATAGACGGCAGGTGCAAGGACGGCGACGTCCTCAGCCGAGCCGCACTAATCGCCCGAGCTCTTCCGGAACCGCACCTCGCGGCCCGCGGGACCTAGCGCTCTGAAGCGCGGTCCGGGCACGAGGATGCCCCCGAGTCACCTTTCCTATGCGCCATGCGGCCCCCAGGGCACGTGAGTAGACACCGGACACCGTAACGGTGGGCGCCGCCCACCGGTCAGCGGCCAGAGCATGGGGGGCACGCCCGGTCCCGTTCCGAACCCGGAAGCTAAGCCCCATCGCGCCGAGAGTACTGCGGGGTCAGCCCGTGGGAGGCCAGGGCGCCGCTGACCGGTGGACGGCACCGAGCCGTCATCGAACTTAGAAGGGGGAGGCCTCGCGGCCTCCCCCTTTTTTGCGTTAAGCCAGATCTAACAAACTCGCTGTGTTTTATGGCCCTCGTTTGTCGCATCTTCCGTTAACGGGCTACAATAACTTAGTCTGTGCAATATGGAGGTGAATATGGCTGAAGCTGGTATCGGCGTTGATATCGTCGAGATTTCCCGCATGAAATCAATCCTTGAAAAGACGCCGTCGTTTGCTCGGCGTGTGTTTACCGAAGAAGAGTGCGCATATTGCGACGCATCATCGCGTCCTGCGGCGCACTATGCGAGCCGTTTTGCTTCTCGTGAAGCGGTTCTCAAGGCTCTTGGTACGGGTTTTAGTCAGGGCGTCGGCCGCAAAGACGTCTCGGTAACGCGCGATAAGCTCGGAAAGCCTAAAGCTGTGCTTTCAGGTCGAGCGCTCGAGATTGCTCAAGAGTTGGGTGTCATTGAAGTTGCGCTTTCCATTACCTTGACGGGTGATTTGGCCGTAGCCAATGCCATTGCGATCACCGAGGATGCTCGACCTAAGCCTAAGGAAGAAAAGGTGAGCACCAAGGAACGCGTTGCACAAACTTATAAAGAGGCTCGCTCGGTTTTAGATGAGCTTGAGCAACTGCAAAATTCAGCTTTGACGGAGCACCAGGGCGATGCTTCGCAAGATACGCTAGGAGCATAGATGAAACCGGTTTTGAGTACCGAGGAAGTCGTTCGCCTCGAGGATATTATCGAACGCGAGGGAACTTCGAAGGCCGAGCTTATGGAACTGGCGGGTGAGTTTGCTGCTCGTGAAATTCTAAAACTCAATCCCGATCGCGTCCTTGTTCTGGTCGGTTTTGGCAACAACGGTGGCGACGGTTGGGTCGCGGCTGATATTTTGAGTCACAAGGGCGTTGACGTGGATATCGTGTCTCCGGTTGAGCCGGATGAGATTCCTGCCGCTCTGGCTCGCCATGTTGCCCGCCGTACCGCCGGTCGTGACGTGCATGTGTGTGTCGGTCCCTCGCGAGATGAGCTTGAGGTTTTGATCGATAAGGCCGACGTTGTTGTTGACGCTATCTTTGGTACCGGTTTCCACGGTGACCTGCGTGCACCGTTCTCCATCTGGATTCCGACAGTTAACGACTGCGCCGACCATGTGGTTTCCATTGATGTTCCTTCGGGTCTGAATGCCGAAACCGGTGTTGTCGACGATGACTGCATCCGTGCCGAGCGTACGGTCACGATGATCACGCCCAAGATTGGCCTCTACAGCGCTGATGGTCCAGAGTACGCCGGTGATTTGGTGTGCGGTGGCCTTTATGATCGCCTTGATGAGGTCATCGATGATGTCGACCATGCCGCCGAGATTGTCGAGCCCGGTGACCTGGTGGATTTCTTTGCTCCGCTGCCCACGAATATCGATAAGTATTCTCGCGGTTCTGTCCTTATTGTTGCCGGCTCGGCGCAGTATCCTGGCGCTGCCATTATGGCCGCCAAGTCTGCTGCCCGCGCGGGTGCCGGCTATGTGGCTGTCGCGACGCCCGATGCGTGTGCCAATCTTATTCGTATGGCACTTCCCTCGATTCCGGTTTTTGCTATTCCGTCCGATTCCCGCGGCTCTTTTGGTGCCGCTGCTCGTATGACCGTGTGCGAGATTGCAAAGAAGTACAGCTGCGTACTGTGCGGTCCCGGCATGACGACGTCTGCCGGCGCCATGCAGGTGGTTTCGGGCTTGTTGGAGCTTGATGTGCCGCTGATCCTTGATGCCGATGCGCTCAACTGCCTTTCTAAGATTGCTATCGACGGTATCGATAGCAACCCTGAGATGTACCGCCGTGAGCAGCCACTCGTCATGACGCCGCACTATCGCGAGCTTTCGCGCTTGGTTGCCGGTGACGAGGTTAACGATTTGGGGACTGCAATCGCGGCCGCGCAGAAGGTTGTCTGGGCTGCTGGCTCCGACAATCTCGTGGTTATTGCCAAGGGGCCGACGACAGCTATCTGTGGCGTTGAGCGCGTGCTTTTGCCGCTCTCGGGTCCGGCGTCGTTGGCGACTGCCGGTTCGGGCGATGTTCTTGCGGGCATTTTGGCTGGCACACTGGCTACCATGCGTGATGAGATGGATCGCTGGGAGCTGCTGTATTCGTATGCCGTTGCGATTCACAGTTACGCGGGTTTTGCCGCGGCGACGGAGTACGGTGAGAAGAGTGTTATTGCGACCGACCTGATCGACTTGATCGGTCCTGCCATGGAATTGGCGGCAAAGGACGCACTCGATGATCTGGGAATCATGGACGAAGGGTCGGATGACTAATCATGAATAAAGCCGATTTGACGCGCTGGTCCTGGGTTGAGATTGACCGAGGGGCGCTTCGCCGCAACACGAGGGCTTACAAGAACCTGCTCGATCCACGTCAGCGACTGTGCTGCGTGGTCAAGGCCGATGCCTATGGCCATGGTGCCGTCGAGTGCGCCAAAATCATGTATTCGGCCGGTGCCGACATGTTTGCCGTGGCGACGGTTAGTGAAGGCGTTGAGCTTCGACAGGGCGGGATCACGAAACCCATCCTGATCCTGAGCGAGCCGCCTATCGAGGCAATTCCGACGTTGCTCGAGTTCGATATCATGCCTTCGGTCTATACGTCCGATTTCGCCCTTGCCTATGGCGAGTGCGCTGTCGCGGCAGGCAAGGTAGGTAAGTACCATCTAGCCATCGAGACGGGCATGAACCGCATCGGTGTTCACTACACGCAGGTGCTCGACTTTGTTCGTGGTATTAGCTTCCATCGAGGTATCCAGTGTGATGGCGTCTTTACGCACTTTGCAACGGCCGATGAACCTTCGGGTTGGGACTACAAACTGCAGTGCCAACGCTTTACCGAAGCCGTTCAAGCCATTAAGGATGCGGGTTTTGAGTGCGGCATCGTGCACTGTGCCAACACGCCGTCCTCGATGCTCGATCCCTCGATGCGTTTTGATATGATTCGCGCCGGCGTTGGCTTGTACGGCATGCAGCCATGCGAGCTGAGCGGCCGCGTGATGAAGCTCGATCCTGTTATGAGCGTCCATGCACGCGTGACGCGTGTGGCGCATCCTGCGATGGGTGAGGGCGTGGGCTACGGTTTTACCTACCGCGTACCGCGCACACGCGTTCAGATTTGCACGCTGCCGATTGGTTATGCCGATGGTCTTTCGCGTACGCTCTCCAATCGTATGGACGTGCTGTATCGCGGTGAACGCATTCGTCAGGTGGGTAACATCTGCATGGACCAGTTTATGGTCGCCATCCAGTCCAATCCGGCGCATGAGATTCCCGAGGCCGAGTATGGCGACGAGATGATCATTGTTGGCCGCGATGGTGATGCCGAGATCACCATGGACGAGATGGCGCGCCTGCGCGGCACGATTAACTACGAGGTTGCTTGCGGCTTTGGCATGCGCCTCGACAAGGTCTACGTGTAGGAGCCAGTATGGGTGTCATGCACATCCCCGGACATAGTCACCAAGCGCCGCGCGAGGTTGCGCTCGAGGAGATTGAGGCTGTTTTAGGCGACTGCCATCTCTGCCAGCTCTATCAGTCGCGCCATAACATCGTGTTTGGTGTGGGAAACCCCCACGCTCGCGTCATGTTTATTGGTGAAGCACCGGGTCGCAACGAGGATTTGCAGGGCGAACCCTTTGTGGGGGCGGCGGGTGAAGACCTCAACGGCATTTTGTCCCTGGCAGGTCTTAAGCGCGAGGACGTCTATATCGCCAACGTGCTTAAGTGTCGCCCGCCGGGAAACCGCAATCCGCGTCCCGAGGAAGTGCTGGCTTGCTCACCGTTTTTGCGCGAGCAGATTCGAAGCATCTGGCCCGATATCATCGTGACGCTCGGTAACCCCGCAACGCACTTTGTGCTCAAGACCGAGATCGGCATTACCAAGCTGCGCGGCAGGTTCCATCAGATGGGCCACTTTGTGGTGATGCCGACGTTTCATCCTGCGGCGGCGCTGCGCAATCCGGCGTGGCAGGAGTTGCTGGAGGAAGACTTTAAGATGCTGGGCGACTATCTGGAGCGGCACCCCGCGCCGGAGACCGCCTCGGAATAATAAGGAGCGTATATGTCCCTGGAGCGCCTGGGGGTAGGTACCTATAGAACGGCCCGTACTGCCGATACGGAGCATTTTGGCGAGCTGGTCGCACCGTGTCTAGAAGATGGCGATGTGCTGATCTTGACCGGCGGCCTCGGGGCGGGCAAAACCCACTTTACCAAGGGCGTTTCGCGCGCTCTGGGCGATGAGCATATGGTCACAAGCCCTACGTTCGCACTCATGGCCGTTCATGACCAAGGGCGTATTCCGCTGTTCCATTTTGATCTGTACCGCCTGGAGCATGCCTACGAGCTTGAGGATACGGGCATTTTTGACGTGCTGGGCTATGAGGGTGTTTGCCTGCTGGAATGGGGCGAGCAGTTTCAGGATGAGCTGACGGATGAGTATCTTTCGGTGACGCTTAAGCGCGATGAGGACGACAGCGACGTGCGAACGATAACGCTCGAGGCACACGGCGAGCGCGCGAATGAGCTTTCCCATTTGATAGATAAGGCTGTACAAGATGAGCTTGCATAACGACAACGCGCTGGTGGTGGCGCTTGACACATCGACCGACATGCTTGCCTGCGCGGCAAGCTGGATTGATGTGCAGACAGGCGAGGCAAAGCTGGTAAGTGGGGACCATCTGTGTCGCCGCCATGCCAACGTGGAGCTCGTGAATACTGTTGATGGCCTACTGAAGCAGACCGGCCTGGATCGTAGCGATGTCGGCTGTTATGTGGTCGGCCGCGGCCCGGGTTCGTTTACGGGCGTGCGTATCGGCATCTCCACCGCAAAGGGTCTGGCACGTGGTGCCAACGTGCCGTTGCTCGGCGTGTCGACACTTGACGCTTGCGCCTGGACGGCATGGAAGGCCGGCGTACGCGGCAAGCTTGGTGTTCTTGCCGACGCCATGCGCGGCGAGGTGTACCCGGCGCTGTATGTGCTGGGGGATGAGGGTCCCGAGCGTCTGTTTGAGCGCGAGCGTGTGGTCAAGGCCGCCGTGGCGCTTGATGAGTGGCGCCAGACCGCGGACTGGGATCAGGTTCAGCTGACTGGTGACGGTCTCGTGCGTTATGGCAAGCTGCTGGGTGAGGACGAGACGGCGCGCTGCGTGGAGCGAGATCTGTGGTGGCCCTCGGGTGAGGGCCTGCTGATGGCGCACGCCGCAGGCGATGGCGATCCGGCTCGCGTCTTGCCGATCTATACGCGCCTTTCGGACGCCGAGGAAAACGAGCGCAAGCGTCTGGGCCTTGCCGAGAGCGCGCAGAGTGAGGTGACAGGTGTTGCCGACGAGCTTGCCGGACGTCATCTGCAATTCCGCCCCATGGGCGCGGCGGATGCCGAGGGTGCGAGCGTGCTGGAGACCGCCTGCTTTGAAGGCGCCGGACACGAGGCGTGGACGCCGGGCATGTTCCTGTCCGAGCTGGGCGAGGACGTTGCCGCGCCGCGTAGCTGGTGGGTGGCGCACGACGACGGCCGTCTGCTGGGTCTTGCCGGCGGTATGGTCGTCGACGGGGACGTGCAGATTATGGACGTTGCCGTCAATCCGGCGCATCGCCGCGAGGGCATCGCCCGCAAGCTTCTGTCGCACGTGAGCTATGACGCGCAGATGCTCGGCTGCACCACGGCTTCGCTTGAGGTTGAGGACGGCAACGAGGCCGCAATTGCGCTCTATGCCGCTCTGGGCTTTACCGAGGCGGGTCGTCGCCGTGGCTATTACGGTGCCGGCAAGGATGCCATCGTCATGACGGCGCCGCTGCCCCTGGTGCTTCCTCTCGACAATGCCTCGCCCGAGCCGACGGCTGCCGAACAGCGTGTATGGCCGCTGCCCGCGCCCGAACGCAACGCTGAGGAGCGTGCCGAAATCGAGCGCCGCCGCCTAGTGCTCGCTATCGAGAGTTCCTGCGACGAGACGGCCGTGGCGATTATCGATGCGGATGGCAATATGCTGGCCAACCAGGTGTCGACACAGATTGATTTTCATGCCCGCTTTGGCGGCGTGGTGCCCGAGATCGCCTCGCGCAAACACGTTGAGGTGATTGTGAGTGTCGTGGATGCGGCGCTCGAGGATGCCGCAGCATCGCTTGGTCTTGAGGGTGGAGCCATCGCGCCGAGCGAACTCGCCGCTGTTGGCGTGACACAGGGTCCGGGCCTGGTGGGTGCTCTGGTAGTGGGCGTCGCCTTCGCCAAGGGCTTTGCCTATGCCGCCGGTAAACCGCTCGTGTGCGTCAACCATCTGGAGGGCCATCTGTTCGCCAATCTGCTGGCGCAGCCCGATCTCAGGCCGCCGTTTATCTTCACGCTCGTCTCGGGCGGTCATACCATGCTCGTGCACGTGAAGGCATGGGGCGACTACGAGGTACTTGGTGAGACACTCGACGATGCTGTGGGCGAGGCCTTCGACAAGGTAGCCAAGGCGTTGGGTCTGGGCTATCCCGGTGGCCCCATCATCTCCAAGCTGGCCGAGACGGGCAACCCCAAGGCGATCGATTTTCCTCGCGCGCTTAACAGCAGGGGAGACTATCGTTTCTCGCTTTCGGGTCTTAAAACGGCCGTGACGCTCTACATCGAGCAGGAGACCAAGGCCGGGCGCACGATTCACCTGCCCGATCTGGCGGCTTCGTTTGAGGCAGCCGTCTTTGACGTTCAGTACAAGAAGGCCAAAAACGCCCTGCATGCCACCGGATGCAAGGAATACTGCATCGGCGGCGGCGTCTCGGCTAATCCGCATCTGCGCGAGATGATGATCAAGAAGCTTGGGCGTCAGGGGATCCGCGTGACGGTACCGCCGCTTTCGGCGTGCACCGATAACGCTGCCATGATCGCGGAGGTCGCCCGCCGTAAATTCGACCGAGGTGAAATCTCGCCGTTCGACGTCGACGCCGATCCAAACATGACGCTGTAGCTGGTACGGCGCGGTCCCCGGACGGAGGGGCCGGATATAAGGTTTCCTGCTCTACAGTCCTGCGCAAGACGAAGGCCACATTAAGTGGCCTTCTTTGCGTGCGGAACTCGCGATAAACCTTATATCCGGCCCCTCCGTCCGGGGACCTTTCTGTATCGATATAGCTTCTGAGCTGGTTTGGCGTCGACAACGTCCGGCAAGGTTAGCCAGCTGCGTCGAATTTCCGGCGTGCTTTAGCTGAAAGAAAAAGATGGTGTGCGGAGCTTTGCTCCGCATTTGGGATGGGAGCTCCCGCGGCTCCCGAGGGGCATCTCTCATGCAAAAACTTTTGTTGGGTAAAGTCCGAGGTCAGTGGCGTTTTATACCGAGAATTTCAAAAAAAGTTGAAAATTCATTACAAATTTGCGTTGACTTTAGGTAACTAAAGTTTCATACTGCTTTTCATCCACTGGGGGATGTGAACACGCACGGATCGTTCGCATCATGATTGAAGAGGATTTCTTAGACATGTTCACGCATCAGCTAAACATTATCAGCGTAGTAATTATCTGATGCGGGTTAGCACATACAGCTAGCCCGTACGATAACGGGCGGCTGATGAAGATGAGGGCCGTCGAGCGCAACCGACGGCCCTCATTTTTTATGTCTAGGAAGTTCTTTTTAGAGGAGGAAATGTAATGAACGGAGTTTTGCTCATGGTTGTGGCCGCGGCGGTGCTCGCCTGCGGCTATCTGGGCTACGGCCGCTGGCTGGCCAACAAGTGGGGCGTTGACAAAGAGGCCCTCACGCCGGCCAAGCGCATGAAGGACGGCAAGAGCTTCTCACCCGTCTCCGCCTTTACCGCGTTCTCGCACCAGTTCAGCTCGATCTGCGGTGCTGGCCCTGTCACGGGTACGATCGTCGCCATGGCCTTTGGCTGGCTGCCCGTCGTGCTCTGGGTCCTCGTCGGCGGCATCTTCTTTGGCGCCGTCCACGACTTTGGTGCTCTGTATGCTTCGATGAAGAACAACGGCAAGTCCCTGGCTCAGCTCATCGAGAAGTACATCGGCAAGACCGGCCGTCGCCTGTTCCTGCTGTTCTGCTGGCTGTTCTGCATCATCGTCATCGCCGCCTTCACCGACATGGTCTGCAAGACGTTCATGTTCACCCCGGCCGTTGACGCTTCTGGTGCTGCTACCGGTGCCATCGACTTCACCAAGTCCTATGCCGCCGGCTGCGCTGGTACCATCTCCATCCTGTTCACCTTCGTCGCTATCGCCTTTGGTTGGGCCCAGAAGAAGTTCAACCTCACCGGTGCTACCGAGTTCGTCACCGGCGTGGTCCTCATGGTTCTCATGTTTGCCGTCGGTATGCAGTTCCCGGTCTACCTGGATAAGTTCCAGTGGTTCGCCGTCGTCATGGTCTACCTGGTCTTCGCTGGCGCTATGCCCATCCAGATGCTCAAGACCCCGCGTGACTACCTCACTTCCATCATGATGATCGTCATGATCGTTTGCGCTGTCCTCGGTATCGTCGTCCTGGGTGTTAACGGCCAGGCCACCATCACCGCTCCGGCCTTTACCGGCTTCTCCAGCGCTTCTGGCATGATGTTCCCGGTCCTGTTTGTTTCCGTTGCCTGCGGTGCCCTCTCCGGCTTCCACAGCCTCGTTTCTTCTGGTACCTCCTCCAAGCAGGTCGAGAAGGAGCAGGACGCCGTCAAGGTCGGTTATGGCGCCATGATCGTCGAGTCCTTCGTCGGCATCCTTGCCATCATCGTCGCCGGCATCATGTTCTCCGACATGAACACCGCCGGTACCGGCGCCCTCAACGCCGGCGTCGCTTCCACCCCGTTCCAGATCTTCGCCGCTGGTATCTCCCGCGGTATGCAGGCCTTCGGTGTTGACGGTACGTTCGCTACCGTCTTCATGACCATGAACGTTTCCGCTCTGGCCCTGACCTCGCTCGACGCCGTCGCCCGCATCGCCCGCACCTCGTTCTCCGAGTTCTTTGCCCAGACCAACGACGCCCTGGCCATCGAGTCCAAGGCCGGCTACATGAAGGTTCTCGGCAACCCCTGGTTCGCTACGGTCGTCACCCTGCTTCCCGGTCTCGCCCTCGCCTTTGGCGGCTATGCCAACATCTGGCCGCTCTTTGGTGCTTCCAACCAGCTGCTCGGCGGTATGACCATGATTACCCTCGCCGTGTTCTGCAAGTGCACCGGCCGCAAGGGCTGGATGCTCTACGTGCCCGTCGCCTTCCTGCTCTGCTGCACCTTCACCTCGCTGGTCCAGAGCGCCATGGGCTGCATGACCGCTGTCCAGGCTTACGGCTTCTTCGGCACCATCCCGGCTACCGCCACCACGGCCGCCGTCTCCGTCGCCGCCACCAAGGGCCTGCAGCTCGTTTTCGCCGTCCTGCTGATGGTCCTGGGCCTCATCGTTGCCGTCAACTGTCTCAAGGAGTTCTTCGGCAAGGAGGCCGGCTCCATGCCCGACGAGGAGCCCGAGTGGTCCGAGATGGGCAAGGCCGAGTACGGTCGCGCCGCTGCCGCTGAAGCTCCTGCCGACGCCGAGGCCGCCAAGGCCTAGTCGGTCGGACGGGTTGAATCTCCCATCTATTTGACTCGGAAAGACTGGGTCCGCAATCAAGCGGACCCGGTCTTTTTTCTTGTGAGAACAGGTGGTGCAAGGGCGTTCTCGCAGATGTTTTGCGTGGATAGGCTCGTGCGTTGTACCATATGGACGTATATGTGTGCATATGAAAGGGGCCCCGTGGCCAAGACGGTATATTCCGATAATCAAAACAATGTCGATGCTCTGGCTGAGCGTCTGAGCAGCCAGACATCGCTTTCTGCCGAGCGCGCCAAGCTGGTTGCCTACGACCTGCTCTGCCGCAAGGCGCTCAAGATTAAGTCGAGCGCGCTGGCGCAGATTTTCCGCTCCGTCGATAAGGAATGCGACACCAAGGCGATGCGCGATGAGCTTATCGCGGCAAATATCGTGACCAAGATCGAGGGCAGCGGCATTAACGGGCGCCCGGCGTTCTATACCATCAATGTCGAGATCCGCGATGCCCAGGAGCAGCCTGCCGAGTCCGTCGAAGATTTTGTCGTCGAGGTTTCCGCTGACGTGCCTGCTGTGGAAGAAGCTGCTCCGCGTGAGCATGTCGATACCGATGAGTTGCTCGATGAGAACGTCGTGCGTGCCTTTACGGCCAAGGCGGGACGCGGCGGTTTTGGCGGGGGTGGCAAGCGCGATGCGCAGCGCCGCGCCCAGCAGGAGCGCTTCCGTCGTGCCGTTGCTCAAAAGGGTGAGACGGATGCCGAGGCTGTTGAGAACGAGGTTGCTGCCGAGTCGCAGAGGCCCGCGAAGGAGCAAAAGCCCGTGGAGGCCCAGGAGCCCCAGCGTCGCCGTGGTGCCCACTTTAAGGCTGCGCAGCAGGATGTCGCGCATGAGGTTGAAGAGCCTTCCGAGGCTGCAGACGATGTTGAGGAGTCTGCCAAGAAGGCTCCGGGTTCATGCCGTCCCGGGCGTGGTTTTGCGAGGCGCGCGTATCCCGTAAGGCGTCAGGAGAAGGGCGAGCCGGCTTCGACCGCTCAGGCCGAGAAGGCCGAACAAACCGAGAAAACCGTTGAGCCGGCGACTCGCGAGCAGCAACCTTCCGAGTCGCAGCCTGCGGCTGACGCTGAGGTCAAAGCTCAACAGACCGCTGATAAGCAGGCGGGGGAGAGCACCTCAGGCAAGCCCCGTCGTCGTCGTCACCGCGGCGGTCGTGGCTCAAATGCCGAGGCCGCGGCCGAGAAGGCAGCGACACAAAACGGAGATGAGAAGGCCGAGACTCCGGTGGATCAGGTCAAGCGCCAGCCGGCGAAGGAGGCCAAGTCCGATCGTCCGCAAAAGCGCTCGTCTGCGCCCAAGCAGAAACGTAATACCCGGGCAGATTCCAAGCGTAAGCCTCATGCACAGGCTGAGCCTGCCGCGGCTGATAGTGCTACCCAGCAGCCCGAGTCGGCCGTCCACGGCGAGGTATCGGCGTTTGCCCTTGCCCGCGTTTTGGGCAGGCAGCTGCTCAAAGTTGTCCCTACGCCTACGGCGCTCTCTAAGATCAAGGAGCAGCAGACTCAAATTGTTAAGGCCGAGGGCAAGGACGGCAAAAAGGCGCCGCAGCGCACTCAGCACAACGAGATGTCCAACCGCAAGATTGCCGAGGAAATCGCAATCATCCAGGCTTGGATCGAGCAAAACCGAGGTGCCGATACGCCGGTTGCCTCGCGCCGCCAGCGTGCCTACCAGATTTTTAACGACGAGAAGGCTTTTGACGGCAAGCACGGTGAGCGCCTGATAAGGCGCATGACCGAAAAGGGCATCAGCATGCAGGCGATCAAGGTCGCCCCCAACCGCCCCGTGCACTTTACGGGTTTCTTTACGCTGGGCGCCGATAAGCCGTTCATTATGGTCGAGAACCTGGACACCTACGACGAGATCGTCAGGCTGCTGCGTGGCCGCAAGCACGCCAAGCTCTTTGGCATCAAGGTGGGCGGCGTGATTTTTGGCGGCGGATGCAAGGCGAGCGTCTCGCATGCCCTGGACGATTATCTGGCTGAGATCGGCTATCGCTTTAACTACGTCTACTACGTGGGCGATATCGACCGCGAGGGCGCGCGCATCGTCGAGCAGGCTCGCAATGCCAATGTGGTTGAGATTCGCCTGCATGCCGGCATGTACCGCGCCATGCTCGCCGAGCATAAGCGTCGCGTGAAGGCCGGCGGCGAGTGCGAGCCCGCGGCTGCCAACCAGGGCGTGCCGCAGAACTTGGCGGCGACGATCAAGGATCTGCCCATGGTCACGCGCGTGCAGTTCCGCAATGTGCTGCGCGAGGGCGGGCGCATTCCGCAGGAGATTCTGATGACCGCCGACTATCGGGATGGCGACTCGGGAAGCTTCGACCGCATGCTTAACAACTAAATTCCGCCGGCCCCGGGAGAGCGGGGACACCGGCTTAGGTTTCCTGCTCTACAGTCCTGCTCACGACGGAGGCCACATTAAGTGGCCTCCTGTTCGTGCGGAACTCGCGATAAACCTAAGCCGGTGTCCCCGCTCTCCCGGGGCCTGTCGTGGCTTGGCCGTTGCATGCGGCTCGCTTTTCGGAACGGGGCTGACGGACACGTTCCGAAATCTACCACCGTCGCTGTGCAGGGTGTCTATAAAGAGCCGTGGCCAAAAAACATCAAATATGAGTACTGATACTCTTTTAGTAGCAGTAATTTTGACCACATTTAAGGTGATTTGACGTGTCGATCGAGCAGATAAGCTGCCGTATCTCCTCAAGTGTTCATTAAAGGAAGACCTTGATGCGAATAAATCTCATTAAGATCTTCTTTTATTAACGAAAATAATGTAGCTACAACGGTAACAGTACTCATATTTGCCGTTTTTTGGCCACAGTCCTTCGGAGGGTCCTCGAAAATAGTCCCGAGCCGGCACTTGGGGACGTTCCTATAATGCCGGCACTTAGGAGCGTCCCCAAGTGCCGGCACCGCGTCTGCCTGCGGCGGCCGCGC
Source organism: uncultured Collinsella sp. (assembly GCA_902496275.1). Taxonomy (GTDB): domain Bacteria; phylum Actinomycetota; class Coriobacteriia; order Coriobacteriales; family Coriobacteriaceae; genus Collinsella. The sequence continues at coordinate 13,122 of CABVAC010000021.1, forward strand.
CCCGCTGCGTCGCTCCGCATCCTTGCGGGTTCGGATTCCTCCGCTTGGCGGCGTTGGCTCGATTTGCTTGACGTGAGGGGCTCTTGGCTGGTGTGGGACGGAGGGATTCCGCGTCCGCCTGGTCGGCGGCCGCGCCCCGCTGCGTCGCTTCGCTCCTTGCGTGCTGCGCTGGAAAACGCTTCGCGTTTCCTCAGTTCCGCACCCTTGCGGGTTCGAATTCCTCCGCTTGCCCACAAGAAAGCGCCCTGGGCCGTTATGGGCTTAGGGCGCTCAGTTTTAATGGCTGGGACGGAGGGATTCGAACCCCCAACAGCCGGCACCAAAAACCGGAGTTCTACCGTTGAACTACGTCCCAATGTGTGGTGTTGCCCAAAAGCAACTCGTCTAGTTTACCTAATCTGCGAGGGCATCGCAAACGCCGTCGAGTAGGCGTACGGCGAGCGTCTGCGCGTCGCTGGCCGTGAAGGTGCCGTTGTAGCGCGTCATGCCCGTGAGCTCAATGCGAATGCGAGCCGGCTTCTGCTGCGCGGCGACATTGGCGGTGCGGATGCGCTGGGCCAGGTTGTGGCACTCGGCGAGGGCAATCATGGCGCGTGGCGCGGCGTCGGCGGGCAGCTCGTCGCTTGCGATCTCGAGCACCAGGTCAACGTCGGTTGGGACCTCGGAGTCGCAGAGCATCATGCCGCTGTTGTCGGTCGTTGCCGTGGCGATGTTCCACATGCGCGAAGCAACGCTGCGTGCGATGGGGTCCTCACCGATAACGGCGATCTGGAAGCGCTCGAGCACGTTGGCGGCGCGAGCAAAACCGATGCGGGACTCGGCTTCGGTGACCGAGGGCTTGCCCTCCCACACATGGTGCAGGCGGTTGATGTAGGCGTAGGTGTCCTGGAAGGCCATGCCGTCGGCAAACAGGCCGACATTTTCCTGGAACTGCTGCAGGGCGGCCTCGGTATGCGGACCAAAGTAGCCGTCGTCTTCGCCACAGGCAAAGCCCAAAACGTTGAGAGCGCGCTGCAGGGCCTGCACATCGGCGCCATGGAAATTGGGCATGCGCAGATACAGAGTGCGGTCGCCCAGCTTATACGAGGCGTCGACCAGGGCGCTCCAACAGGGGATATCGACGGCATGACCGGCAGCAAGGCCGCTGTCGAGCCTGAAGGTGCTGACGGCCTGCTCGGTGGTGGTGCCAAAGCGCTTGTCGACAACCTCGGCGTCATCGATTGTATAGCCGAGCTGCAGAAGGCGGGACTGAACATCCTCGACGGCTGCTCCCTGCATGCCCGTGGTAATAGGTTCCATGAACGAACCCCTTTCGGCGTACCATTCGTACTATTTTGAGCGTGTGTCGGATAGACAACGCGAGACAATTTATAAACATGCACTCAATAGTGTAGCAACTTGTACCCAAACTCGCTGCCCACAGGTTTTATGACCCCCGCTAGTTAAGACGCTCCACAAAGAAATCTGCCATTGAGAGGAAGAGCTCGCGCGCATGCGGGTCGAGCTCGACGCCTTCGATAGCGGCCTTGGCCTTAGCGGTCAGGTCGAGCGCATAGGTGTGGGCGTAATCGATGGAGCCGGTCTCCTGGAAGATCTCCACGGCGCGTGCGAGCTGCGCAGGGTCCTCGGTGCCCGAGGAAAGGATTGCCTCGATCTCGTCGTGATAGCGCTCGTCTGACAGGGCATGCACGGCAACGAGGGTGCGCTTGCCCTCGGTGATATCGGTGCGGAAGTCCTTGTTGGCGGCCTCCTTGGTGCCGATCAAGTTGAGCAGGTCGTCTTGAATCTGGAAGGCAAGGCCCGTGTGCAGCCCAAAGGCGCGCAGTGCCTCAATCTGCTCTTCGCTGCCGCCGCCGATAATGGCTCCGGCGGCAAGCGGCGTCGCTCCGCTGTAGTACGCGGTCTTGTGCGTCGCCATGTCCAGGTAGTCATCAACCGAGATATCAAAGCGCTCGTCACGGACCCAACCCAGGTCAAGCGCTTGACCCTCGATGGTGCGGACGATCATCTCGGTAAGCTCGTGGAGCACACGCAGCTTCACGTCGGACTCGAGCGTGGGATCGTCGAGAACCGTCTTGGTGACCATGGTGAGCGCCAGGTCGCCACAATTGATGGCAAGGCCCGTGCCCTCGGTAAGGTGCATGCAGGGCTTGCCTCGACGAAGCTGTCCGTTGTCGGCGATGTCGTCGTGAATCAGCGCGCCTGACTGGAAATGCTCGATGGCCGCCGCTGCGCTGCGGGCGCTCTCAAAGCTGCCGCCTACCGCAGTGGCGGCGAGCATGCAGATGAGCGGGCGGTGGCGCTTGCCAGCGTTTGCCGTAAATGCCGAGAGCGGGGTATACAGGTAGCGCTCGATATCGGCGGAAGTCGCCTGTCCGTCAAAGAACGTGGCCAGATAGTCGTTAATCTGGTCAAAGTGCTGGGCTAAAAAGCTGGTAAACGGACTGGACACGGGTTCTCGCATTCTTTGATAGGTTGCATCGTTGCATTATGCAGACAACATATTGCCACATTAGGGCGTCGAGCGCGGCGGTTGAAGACGATTGGTCCATGCGGCCGCAAGTGCGGTAGGGGCTTGGCTAGATAAGCCCAAAGTGTTCGAGCGCGGTGACGACGCCGTCGTGGTCGATGCTGTCGGTGACATAGTCGGCCTTTTCCTTGAGGAAGTCCGGTGCGTTGCCCATGGCGATGCCAACGTCGACGGCGTTCATCAGCGAGACGTCATTGCTGGCGTCGCCGATGCCGTATACGGTTCCGTGGTGGGGATCGAGGGCGTCGAGTACGGACTGGATACCCTCGCGCTTGGTGCATTCGCGAGGCGAAATCTCGGTCACTTCGAGCTCGAGCTCGTTAAAGCAGAGCAGCGGCTCAAACGCTTGATCCTGAGCGATGCGGTTGGCAAGCGACGTGGACATTAAGATCTTGTAGGCGCTGTAATGTTGCAGCTGCGTAATTGCATCGCCCACGGTGCGGGCGTATCCCGGGGCGTCGGGCGCATCGGCACTCATGCGAACGACGCCATTGAGTCCCTCAAAACGAATCACTTCGTCCGATTGCTCAAGAATGGGAGCAAGGCGCTGCAGCATGCCGGGCGTCATCGCCAAATCGCGAATCACGTGTCCCCCAAGTTCGACATAGCCACCCGCGAGGCAGACGATGCCGGTCCAGGGCAGCTCGAGCAGCTTTGGATGGATGCAGCTCAGCGTGCGCCCTGTGCAGATAAACGCCATATTGCCCTTGGCGACAAAATCACGGATGGCTTGCGAGACCGCTTCATTGGGATAGGGGGAGAGGTCTCGCTCGCTCTCGGGAAGCTCTTGTGCCACTCGAGGGTCTTGCCAGGCGAGTGTTCCGTCGATATCGAAAAAGCAGATATCGCCGCGCTTATGGGCTGCGCTGGCGGCAGGGGAGGCCGAGGCGGTGGGCACAAATCCCGGCTCGAGGCCCATGATCTGGTCAAAATGCTCTTTAACGCGGGGAACGGAGATGCCAATAATCACCTGGGCGGTCTTGCCCGTAATGATGAGGCCCTTGGCGCCCACCGCGACAAACGACGCATTATCTGCAACGATGGAAGGGTCTGCGACCTCGACGCGCAGGCGCGTGGCGCAGTTGGTTGCGCCCACGATATTGCCAACGCCACCTAAAAGCTGAATTACCCGCTCAGCGAGGACGTGATCTTGATCGGATTGAATACTGACCTCGCCATTGGGAGATTGCTCTTTGGCAAAGCCGCTTCCCGTTAAACGATCGATTGCCGCGCGATTGGAGACATGATCCTCGCGGCCCGGCGTCTTAAGGTCATAGACCAAGATGAGTGCTCGAAAACTAACAAAAAAGATGAGGCTAAAGGCAAGACCGATACCGAGCGCCAAAAGGTAGGAGCCGGCATGCATTCGCATGAGTGGGATGAAGTTGAAGGCCGTCATTTCCATGAGACCGCCCGAGAAGATTCCGACGATGCCAAAGAAGTTCATGGTCATGGCAAGGCAGGAGGATAGGACGGCGTAGAGCAAAAAGAGTCCGGGATAGGTGAACATAAAGAGAAACTCGAGCGGCTCGGTGACGCCGCAGACCACCGAGGCGACGATGGCGGGCAAAAGGATGACTTTAAGGCCGGCGCGGCGTTCGGGTTTGGCGGTGAAATAGAATGCTGCCGCGATGGCGGGAAGGCCAAAGAGCTTGCCCCAGCCGGTGGCGGTAAAACCTGCCCAGGGCGCAAGTTCATTTAAAGGGCGCGTGCTATGGGAGAGAATGGGGAGCAGGTTGGTCCACGTGGCGTAAATACCGTCGTGAATGACCAGATTGTCGTAATAGATGGGCATATAGAGCAGATGGTGCAGCCCCATGGGCTCGAGCGCTCGCTCCAAAAACACAAAGATGCCCACGCCGAAGGGGCCGACGCCCGCAAGTGCGTGGCGCAGCGTTTCGGTCACAGCGTATGCGAAGGGCACGATGGCGGCCGAGATGGCGGCAAGGGCAAACACGGCAAAAAAGCTGATGAGGTAGACCAGCGAGGAACCCGAGAAGGTGCCGAGCCAATCGGGAACCTTGGCATCGTAGAAACGGTCATGGATGGCGACGACGGTTGCCGATACCGCCAGCGGGCCGATAATGCCGGTATCGAGCGTCTTGATGCCGTCGATGACGGTGATACCGCTGGCGGGGGTCAAAGATGATGGGTACTTAAGCCCAAGGTTGTCTCCGCTCAGCTTAATGATCTCGCTCAAAAAGAAGCAATAGGCAAAATAGGCCACGAGTGCCTCGAGGCAGCAGCGTGCCGGTTGCTTTTGGGCAAGACCGATAGGCAGCGCTACGGCAAAAAGGAGCGGGAGACGTTTAAAGACCGTCCACGAGCCGCGCTGGATGATGGTCCAGAAAACGTACCAAGGGGTTCCGTATACGGCGAGGTCGCCGACGATGTCTACGGTCGTGGCGAGGGCGGAGATGCCGACCATGAGGCCTGATATAGAAAACAGCATGGCGGGCGCGAACATTGCCCCGCCAAAGCGTTGGATTTTTTGCAGCATATTCTGCCTCTCGACCATAAGCCCGCCGTGTCTGCGGTGGAACGTTTAAACAATGAGTTAATTGTAGGGGAGTGAGCGTTCGCCGCATTGTTGGTTTTGATTCGAATCGATTGGAGCATCACGGGCGCCGTTGACAGTTAATAATCGGTGCTTTGCCGATAGACGGTTTAAACAACCCAAAGAAATGCTATCGTGCCTAGCCATACATATTCATTAGAGGTGAAATCATGCCAAAAGCGATTTACGAAGGAATCTACCGCGAGATCCGTTCGCGCATCATCGACGGGACCTATGCGTTTCAGGAGATGCTGCCAACCGAAGCCGAGCTGACCGCGGAGTTTGGCTGCACGCGTAATACCGTTCGACGCGCCTTGAGCATGCTGGCCGACCAGATGTTTGTGCAGCCTATACACGGTAAGGGCGTTCGCGTTATTTGGCTTAAGGGCGAAACCGACATGCTGGGCGCACTCGAAGAGGTTGAGTCGTTTGGCGAGTTCGCAAAACGCAACAATGCCGTCGCATCGACCGAGGTCAAGTCTTTTGAACATTTGATTTGCACTGAGCAACTCTCTCGTCGCCTGGGCTTTAAGGTGGGCGAGGAGCTGATTCGCGTAGTGCGTGTCCGAAGCCTCAACGGCAGCGCGCGCCAAGTGGACCATGGCTACTTTTTGGCGTCGATCGCCAAGGGCCTGACCCCCGAGATCGCGGCGGATTCTATCTACGGCTATCTGGAGCACAAGCGCGGCGTCAAAGTGATGGCGAGCCGTCGTACGGTGAGTGTCGAGCTCGCCAACGATGAGGACTGCAGCTACTTGGACCTTGGCAAGTACAACTGCGTCGCCGTTATGGAGAGCCAGTCGTACACCTCGGACGGCATCTTGTTCGAGGTCACGCATGCCCGCACGCATCCCGAGATCTTCCACTACCGCGTCAACTCCAAGCGATAGCCGGCTAGCTCGCAGCCTGACGAGACTCATGCCCTCAAAGCGAAAACGCCCGGTCAAACCGACGATGCATCGGCTTGATCGGGCGTTTTCTCTGCATTCGATAATAAATAATTGTTTATACAAAACTTGTCAAGTATCAAGTTGAAATTACCGTTCACCGAAGTTTTTCTACCGTTCTAGTAATACTTGTTCAAACAACTAGCCAAATAGCGTATTGTACAAGTCAGCAAAAGGGGCAAAGTCCCCGAGCCAATCTCCGAAGGCGGCGGCAAAGGGTGCCGCCACGGTGTGAAAGGGTGGATTGTAATGAAGAACGAAATGAGCAGAAGGCAGTTCCTGGGCTTTGCTGGTTCCGCGGCTGCGGTTCTTGGTCTGGGCCTCGTGGGCTGCGGTGGTTCTGCCGGCTCTGGCTCCTCTGCTTCTGGTGACGCTGCCGAGGTCTACTTCCTCCAGTTCAAGCCCGAGGTCGACAAGGAGTGGAAGGAGATCGCCAAGGCGTACAAGAAGGAGAAGGGCGTCGAGGTCAAGATCGTGACCGCCGCCTCCAACACCTACGAGGAGAAGCTCAAGTCCGAGATGTCCAAGAGCTCCGCTCCGACGCTGTTCCAGGTCAACGGCCCCACCGGCCTTAAGAACTGGAAGGACTACTGCGCCGATCTTTCCGACACCAAGCTCCGCGGCGAGCTCATCGACGACTCCCTGGCGCTGCAGTCCGACGGCAAGGATCTGGGTATCGACTGGGTTCAGGAGAGCTACGGCATCATCTACAACAAGGAGCTCCTCGAGAAGGCCGGCTACAAGGCCGAGGACATCAACTCCTTCGACAAGCTGAAGGCTTGCGCCGATGACATCCAGGCCCGCAAGGACGAGCTCGGCGTTGACGGTGCCTTCACTTCCGCCGGCATGGATGACTCCTCCAGCTGGCGCTACACCACCCACCTCGCCAACCTCCCGCTCTACTACGAGTTCGAGAAGGAGCACAACCAGGAGGACGACGAGATCAAGGGCGAGTATCTCGACAACTTTAAGCAGATCTTCGACCTGTACATCACCGACTCCACCTGCGATCCTTCGCAGCTCGCCTCCAAGACCGGTGACGACGCCACCAACGAGTTCGCAACCGGCAAGGCCGTCTTCTACCAGAACGGCTCTTGGGCCTACGCCGACCTCACCAAGGCCGGTATGACCGACGACCAGCTCGGCATGCTGCCGATCTACATCGGCGTCGACGGCGAGGAGAACCAGGGCCTGTGCTCCGGCGGCGAGAACTACTGGTGCGTCAGCTCCCAGGCTTCCGAGGATGCCCAGAAGGCCACCGAGGACTTCATGTATTGGTGCGTCACTTCTGACACCGCCACCAGCATCATCGCTGACAAGATGGGTCTGACCGCCCCGTTCAAGAGCGCTAAGGAGACCACCAACGTCTTCTCTCAGCAGGCCGTTGCTATGGCCAAGGACGGCAAGAAGACTGTCGCTTGGGACTTCGTTTACATCCCCTCCGAGGAGTGGAAGAAGAACCTCAAGCAGGCTCTCATCGCTTATGCTGCCGACAACACCAAGTGGGACGGCGTCAAGAACGCCTTCGTCGATGGCTGGAAGACCGAGAAGGCTGCTTCCGAGTAAGCAGTTGCTGCCCAAGCTATCTGATTAGCGACAGGGGGCGGGCAGACGTAGGTTTGCCCGCCCCCTGCATATTGAAAGGACCCTTCTATGGGCAAAGCACTCAAGCGCTGGTGGCCGCTCTTTATGCTGCCCACGTGCCTGGCGTTTATGATCGGGTTCGTGATTCCCTTTATCCAGGGTTTCTATCTCTCGTTCTGCCAGTTTATTACCATCAATAACGCGCACTTTGTCGGTATCGAGAACTACGTGCGCGCACTGACCGACCCGCAGTTCTCCACGTCGTTCTTCTTTACCGTGGCGTTTGCCTTCCTGTCGACGGTGCTCATCAACGTGATCGCGCTGGCCATTGCGCAGGCGCTCACCCGCAAGGCGCTCAAGGGCACCAACATCTTCCGTACGATTTTCTTTATGCCTAACCTGATTGGCGGCATTGTACTGGGTTACATTTGGCAGATTCTGATCAACTGCCTGCTCTCCAACGTGGGTGCCCAGCTTATCGCCCTCAACTCCGCCGCTGGCTTCTGGGGCCTTATCATCCTGACCCTGTGGCAACAGGTCGGCTACATGATGATCATCTACATCGCCGGTCTGCAGTCCATTCCGTCTGATTACATCGAGGCCGCCAAGGTCGACGGCGCTACGGCATGGCAGACGTTTTGGAAGGTTAAGATCCCCAACCTGATGCCGACCATCACCATCTGCCTGTTCCTGTCCATCACCAACGGCTTTAAGCTGTTCGACCAGAACCTCGCCCTTACCGGTGGTGCCCCGGCGCACTCTACCGAGATGCTCGCCCTGAACATCTACAACACGTTCTATTCGCGTGCTGGCATCGCATGGCAGGGCATCGGTCAGGCCAAGGCAGTTATCTTCTGCATCCTGGTTGTCGCTATTTCTATGATCCAGCTTAAGGCCACGAGGTCCAAGGAGGTGCAGCAGTAATGAAACGCGATAAGGCTATTAACCGCGCGCTCTCGATCTTCTTTACGATCCTGTCGCTCGCATGGATCTACCCCGTGTTCATGATTGCGCTCAATTCCTTTAAGAAGGGGACCGCAATCAGCACCACCACGGCGTTCGATCTGCTCACGCCCGAGACGTTCAACGGCCTCGCAAACTACGTGCACGCTCTTAACGAGCAGGGCTTTGCCTCGGCGTTTATGTACTCGCTTATCATCACGGTCACGTCGGTCGTGCTGATTCTGGTGTGCTGCTCCATGTGCGCTTGGTACGTGGTGCGCGTCAACAGCAAGATCTCGAACTTCTTCTATTACCTGTTCGTGTTCTCGATGGTCGTACCGTTCCAGATGCTCATGTTCACGCTGTCCAATTTGGCGGACCGCATCGGCTTTAATACGCCGTTCAACATCTGCTTTATCTATCTGGGCTTTGGCGCGGGCCTGGCGGTCTTTATGTTCGCCGGCTTTGTAAAGAACATCCCGCTCGAGATCGAGGAGGCGGCCATGATTGACGGCTGCAACCCGGTTCAGGTGTTCTTTAAGATCGTCCTTCCCATTATGAAGCCCACCTATCTTTCGGTCGGCATCCTCGAGACCATGTGGGTCTGGAACGACTACCTGCTGCCCTACCTTACGCTCGACTCCACCAAGTACAAGACCATTCCTATTTTGATCCAGTACTTCCGCGGCGGCTATGGCCACGTCGAGCTCGGCCCCATGATGGCCTGCATCATGATGGTCGTTGTCCCCATCGTCATCATGTACATCTTCTGCCAGAAGTACATCATCGACGGTGTGGTGGCAGGTGCCGTCAAGGGCTGATGCCGTAACTGTTTTGCAAGTTTTGGCGGCGCCCCTCAGCGCGGCGCCGCGTATCGAAAGGTAGAGACATGGCCGAGATCGTTCTCAAACATGTTCAGAAGGTGTATCCCAACAACGAGTCAAAAAAGAAGGGCTTCTTTGGCAAAAAGAAGAAGACCGAGGAGAAGAAGCACAACCTCAAGGTTACCGAGGACGGTGTGCTCGCTGTAGAGGACTTCAACCTCACCGTTCACGACCAGGAGTTCATCGTCCTCGTTGGCCCCTCTGGCTGCGGTAAGTCCACGACGATGCGCATGGTCGCCGGCCTGGAGGACATTACCTCGGGCGACGTGCTCATCGACGGCAAGCGCGTCAACGACGTGGCGCCCAAGGACCGCGACATCGCCATGGTGTTCCAGAGCTACGCTCTGTACCCCAATATGACGGTGTACGAGAACATGGCATTTACGCTCGAGCTCAAGAAGGTCCCCAAGGACGAGATCGACCGCAAGGTTCGCTCTGCTGCCGAGATCCTGGGCATTACCGAGTATCTCGACCGTAAGCCTAAGGCGCTTTCGGGTGGCCAGCGCCAGCGTGTCGCCATCGGCCGCGCCATCGTGCGTGACCCCAAGGTCTTCCTGATGGACGAGCCCTTGTCCAACCTGGATGCCAAGCTGCGTAACCAGATGCGCGCCGAGCTCATTAAGCTGCGTCACGAGATCAAGGGCACCTTCATCTACGTTACCCACGACCAGACCGAGGCTATGACCCTCGGCGATCGCATCGTGGTCATGAAGGACGGCGTCGTCCAGCAGATCGCCACCCCGCAGGAGGTCTTCAACCATCCCGCGAACATCTTCGTCGCCGGCTTCATCGGCGTGCCGCAGATGAACTTCTTCGATGCCCAGCTGGTGCGCTCGGGCAACGGCTTTACCGTCAAGACCGAGGATATGAACGTGGCGCTCGCCCCCGAGACCTGCGCTCAGCTTGCCCTCAACTGGGACGGCGGCGACGTGAAGGAGATTACGGCCGGCGTGCGTCCCGAGCAGATTCTGCTTGCCGACAAGGGCGAGGAGGGTGCGCTCCAGGGCACCGTCGAGGTGACCGAGCTCATGGGCTCGACCGAGCATGTCCACGTGACTGCTCCCGACGGCCAGTTTGTCCTGATCATTCCCGTCGTCGACCTCGAGGCCAAGGGCGCGCTCAAGGCGGGCGACCCCATCTGGTTCAAGTTTGAGAAGAACGCGACCCACCTCTTCGATAAGGTCTCTGGCAAGAACCTTATCTAGGCCCGGTGCAACCAGGCCCTTCCTTTGGGCGACTGCGGTATTGCCATCCTTTTGCCGCGGTCACATATAAGGCTCCCCTCCCGTCCACTGGGCGAGAGGGGAGCCTTTCTTTGTGTTGGGACTGTCTGACCGGTCGTTTGTCTCGATCTGTAACGGATAGGGCCGATTTCGGACGTTAGATGTTACAGATCGAGACAGTTCCGCTGAGCTAACCATTTCATCTAAATCTGTAACACCAAAGGCGAATTTCACCTGCTAGATGTTACAGATTGAGATAAACCCAAGGGGAGGGGCCGGTATGTCTCAATCTGTAACAGCTGGGACCGTTTTGGTTGAGTAGTTGTTATGGATCGAGATTGTTTGGCCGAGTCGGATCACAGGGTAACGTGCGGGCACAAAAAACGGAGCCGCGTTGCCGTGGCTCCGTTTTCAAGAGGATGGGTAAGGGAAGCGAAATTAGTTCAGGTGCCAGATCTCGTCGTTGTACTGGGAGATGGTGCGGTCGGACGAGAAGGTGCCAGCGTTGGCGATATTGATGAGCGCCTTGCGCATCCAGGCGTCCTGGTCCTCGTAGTCGGCCAGTACGCGCTCCTTGGTCTGGATGTACTCCTCAATGTCGAGCAGGGCCATAAACCAGTCCTTGCCCTTAATGTCGTCGTGCAGGCGCTGCAGGCGCTCGGCGTTGCCGGTCGCCATAAAGGCGGGGTTGGTGATAAAGTCCACCAGCAGCTTGATACCGGGCTTGCGGTAGAGTACGCTGGCGTTATAGCTGCCGTCAGCGTAGAGCTGCTCGACCTGTTTGGACGAGGCACCAAAGGTATAGATGTTCTCGTCGCCCACGAGCTCGGCAATCTCCACGTTGGCGCCGTCGAGCGTGCACAGGGTTAGGGCGCCGTTGAGCATGAACTTCATGTTGGAGGTGCCGCTCGCCTCCTTGGAGGCCAGGCTGATCTGCTCGGAGATGTCGGCGGCGGGGATCACGCGCTCGGCGGCGGTGACGTTGTAGTTCTCGATCATGACAACCTGCAGGTAGGGAGCCACGTCGGGGTCGTTTGCAATCCACTGCGACAGCGTCAGGATCAGATGGATGATGTCCTGCGCGATAGTGTAGGCAGGGGCCGCCTTGCCGCCAAAGATGATGGTGACGGGGTGCTTAGGCTTATTGCCGTTCTTGATGTCGAGATACTTCCAGATTATGTAGAGCGCGAGCATCTGCTGGCGCTTGTACTCGTGGATACGCTTGACCTGAACATCGATGATGGCGTTGGAGGGAATGGTCACGCCTTGCTCGAGCGCCATGAACTGGCGCATGATGGCCTTGGCCTCGGTCTTGGTGGCGGCCAGGCGCTCAAGAACATTCTTGTCGTCGGCGAACTTGGCGAGTTTGCTCAGATCGCCGGTGCTGCGCCAGTCGGTGCCGATCACATCGTCGAGCAGGCTGGCGAGCGCGGGGTTGGCCCCATGGATCCAGCGGCGGAAGGTGATGCCGTTGGTCTTGTTGGAGAACTTCTCGGGATAGATCTCGTAGAACGGATGAAGCTCGGTGTCCTCCAGAATCTTGGTGTGGAGGGCGGCTACACCGTTGATGGAGAAGCCAAAGTGGATGTCCATGTGGGCCATGTGGACGGTGTCGTGCTCGTCAATGATGGCGACGCGCGGGTCATCGTGCTCGGCTTTCGCGATCTCATCGAGCTTGACGATAATGTCGGCGATGGCAGGGGAGACCTTCTGCAGGCTGACGAGCGGCCACTTCTCGAGCGCCTCGGCAAGAATCGTGTGGTTAGTGTAGGCGACCATGGAGCGTACGATGGTCACTGCCTCGTCAAACTCGATGCCATGCTCGGTGGTGAGCAAGCGAATGAGCTCGGGGATGACCATGGTGGGGTGCGTGTCGTTAATTTGGACCACGGCGTAGTCGGCCAGATCGTGCAGGTTGCTGCCGCGCTCGACGGCCTCGTCGATCAGGAGCTGGGCGGCGTTGCTCACCATGAAGTACTCCTGATAGATGCGAAGTAGGCGGCCCTGCTCGTCGGAATCGTCGGGGTAGAGGAACAAGGTGAGGTTCTTGGCGATCTCGGTCTTGTCGAAGTCGATGGAGCTGCCGGGGACCAGGCCGTCGTCGACGCTCGCCAGGTCGAACAGGCGCAGGCGGTTTTTGGTGGGCTGGTCGTAACCGGGCACATCGATGTTGACGAGCTTGGAGGTAACGGCAAAATCGCCGAACTCGACGGTGTAGGAGCGGTCATCGTCGACTAGGATGTCCTGCTCACCGAGCCACTCGTCGGGGACGGCCTTCTGCTGGTTGTCGACAAAGCGCTGACGGAACAGACCGTAGTGATAGTTGAGGCCCACGCCATCGCCGGTCAAGCCCAGCGTGGCGATGGAATCCAGGAAGCACGCGGCCAGGCGGCCCAGGCCGCCGTTGCCGAGCGACGGCTCGACCTCGAATTCCTCGATCTTGTTGAGGTCGTGGCCTGCGGCGGTGAGCTGGTCCTTAACTTCGTCGTAGATGCCGAGGTCGATCATGTTGTTGATGAGCAGCTTGCCGATCAAAAATTCGGCGGAAATGTAATAGAGCTTTTTCTTGCCGTTGTTGAGCGGGCAGGTGGCGGAGCGCTCCTGCACGAGTTTGACCAGCAGCTTGTAAATGCGACGGTCGTCGAGCTGCTCGAGCGAGGTGCCAAAAGACTGCTCGGCGAGTTCCATGAGGTTAATTTGGGGCATGTTTTCTCCTGTGATGGGTTGTTTCATGTCTGCAATTCATAAGAAGCCCGCGCGAGGGGATTGGGGTGGCCTCGCGCGGGAAAAGCAAGCGCGTCCGCACGGTGGGGAGGGGTCGGGCGCGGTAGCTCCTATTGAGGAAGCTCGATTTCGGCTTCCGACGGGATGCGGAAGTAGGTCTCGGTCCAGTCGGTGAGTTTGTGCTCGAGCTCGCGGGTGATGGCGCCGTCGAGCATGCGCCAGGTCCAGTTGCCGCCCAGCGTGGCAGGGGTGTTGATGCGCGCCTCGTTGCCCAAGTTGAGCAGGTCCTGCATGGTGTAGATGCACGTGTCGCTCACGCTGGCGGCGATGGTGCGATTGAGTGCATCTGCCATGGGTTCGCCGGCCTGCTGATGGGTGTACAGGGCTGCCTGCTCGCGCTGACGCGGGGTGGCCGTTCCCTCAAACCAACCGCGCGCCGTCTCGTTATCGTGGGTGCCCACATAGGCGACGGTGTTGGCGATGTAGTTATGCGGCAGGTAGTACGAGTTGGTGCCCTCAAAGGCAAACTGCAGGATCTTCATGCCGGGGAAGCCCGAGTTGTCGCGCATGTCGATGACGCCGGGGGTGAGGAAGCCCAGGTCCTCGGCGATGATGGGCAGCGTGCCGAGCTTTTCCTCGAGCGTCTTGAAGAACTTGAGGCCGGGACCCTGCGTCCACGAACCGTAGGACGAATCGGGCGAGGAGAACGGCACCTCCCAATAGGCCTCGAAGCCGCGGAAGTGATCCAGGCGGATGACGTCGTACATGTCGAGGGCGGCGCGAATGCGGCCCTCCCACCAGGAGAAGCCGTCGGACTCCATGGCGTCCCAGTCGTAGATGGGGTTGCCCCAGTACTGGCCGGTGGCCGAGAACTGATCGGGTGGCGTTCCCGCGACGCTGACGGGATTGCCGGCGGCGTCGATCTTAAAGAGCTCGGGCGTGGCCCACATTTCGACCGAGTCGCGCGAGACGTAGATGGGCAGGTCGCCGATGATCAGGATGTCGCGCTCGTTGGCATAAGCCTTGAGGCGGCTCCACTGGCGATCGAAGAAGTACTGCGTCATCTGGTGGTAAAGCATGCGCTCGGGATGGGCGGCGCAGACCTTACTGGATGCATCGCCGCGGCGGCGGAGTTCCTCGGGCCACTCCCAAAAGGCCTTGAGCCCGCACTCCTCCTTCACGGTCATAAACTCGCAGTAGGGAATGAGCCAGTCCTCGTTTGCCTGGATAAAGTCGTCGAAATCGGCTGGTTTATTCGCGGCGAAGCGCTCGGCGGCACGGTCGAGGATTTGGCGGCGGCCAGCAAAGATGGCGCCGTAGTCGACATTGCTGGGGTCGGATCCCAGATACACGCCATCGATATCGCGCTGCTCCAGATACCCTGCCTCGATAAGTTCGGCAAAGTCAATGAAGTTAGGGTTGCCCGCGCGGGCCGAGAATGACTGATAGGGCGAGTCGCCATAGCTCGTCGTCGTAAGGGGCAGAATCTGCCAATAATGTTGTTTGCACGAGGCGAGGAAGTCGACAAAGTCGTAGGCGTTCCAGCCGAAGCCGCCGATGCCGTACGGTCCAGGCAGGGACGAGATGGGCATGAGAACACCGCTTGCACGCTCCATGGATGCGCTCACCAACCTTCTTGCAGTGGGGTCGGTCTGCAGATGGATAGACAGTCCGCCCCCGAGTTTCTAATTCGATATGCTTATTGTAGAGCATGTTGTTTAAACATGTACGGGCAAGATGAAAAAGTTGGCCCATTTTCGGTAAATGGTTGCGCGCCATGAAAAAGCCCCGGTCTCACATCGTGAGATCGGGGCAAGAACGGTATGTAGGTTTTGCTACTCGGCGTCGGCGAAGCCGTTGGGGTTGTGGCTCTGCCAGTTCCAGCTATCGCGGCACATATCCGCGATGTCGTACTGGGCCTTCCAGCCCATCATGCGCTCGGCCTTGGAGGCATCGCACCAGTTGGCGGCGATATCGCCGGCGCGGCGCTCGCGAATCACATAGGGCAGGTCCTTGCCGCAGGCCTTGGAGAAGGCGGCGATGACCTCGAGCACCGAGGTACCGGTGCCGGTGCCCAGGTTAAAGATCTCGACGCCGGTCTTGCCGTTCATCCAATTGAGGGCGGCAACGTGGCCCGAGGCCAGGTCGCAAACGTGGATGTAGTCGCGAACGCCCGTGCCGTCGGGAGTGGGGTAGTCATTGCCAAAGACCTGAACGGCCTCGAGCTTGCCCACGGCAACCTGCGCGACATAGGGCACCAGGTTGTTGGGGATGCCCTTGGGGTCCTCGCCGATCAGGCCCGACGGATGGGCGCCGATGGGGTTGAAGTAGCGGAGCAGCACAACGTCCCACTCGGGGTCGGCGGTGTGAACGTCCATAAGGATCTGCTCAATCATCCACTTGGTCCAGCCATAGGGGTTGGTTGCGGGCTTCTTGGGGTCTTCCTCGGTGACGGGCGGGTTATCCGGATCGCCGTAGACGGTCGAGGAGCTCGAGAAGATGATGGACTTGCAGCCATGGTTGCGCATGACATCGATGAGCACCAGGGTGTTCTCGATATTGTTGTGGTAGTACTCGACGGGCTTGCTCACCGACTCGCCGACGGCCTTAAAGCCGGCGAAGTGGATGACGCGGTCGATCTGGTGGGTATCGAAGATCTTGTTCATCGCGTCGCGGTCGAGCACGTTGGCCTCGTAGAAGGTGAGGTTCTTGGCGGCCTCATCGCCCACGATGGTCTTGACGCGGTCGACGGCGATGGCGCTGGAGTTGGAGAGGTCGTCGACGATGACGACCTGGTAGCCGCCCTCGAGCAGCTGAACGACGGTGTGCGAGCCGATAAAGCCGGCGCCACCGGTTACGAGGACGCAGGTGTCTTTGGGGTCGAGTGCTTTGGACATGTAGTCTCCTATCGAATCAGGAACACTTCTTGAGGGGAGTATAGCGCAGGCAGGGGTGCCAAGGACGCGCGTGGCAGGAAAAGCAGAGGAATATGTTAACGTACTCATAAAATTGCTTGCGTGGGCGTAACTTTGACTTTGACGTTTGCATACGAGCCGCCGACCATACGGTTTGCTGCCGTTCGTGGAAATCGTTGGGATGCGCCGAATGTACGCTAATATGTATGAGTTGAGCGACATATAAATAAACATGTAACGGAGTAGATATGTCACCAAACAGCGATTCCATCCTTTCTCAGGAGCTTTCGCGTCGCACTGCCCTCAAGGCCCTGTTCGGCGCAGCTTCTGCAGCCGTTCTTTTTGGTCTGCCCGCTCGCGCCCATGCTGCGGAGGCCACCAAGGAAACCACCGACAAGCTCAATGCGGCCCAGGCCCAGCTCGACGAGGTCCAGGCCCAGCTCGACAGCATCGCAAATGAATATGCGGCGCTGGCCAACAAGAACGCCCAGACCCTCAATGATATCGAGGACGTTCAGGGCCAGATTGACAGCACGCAGGCGCAGATTGACGAAAAGAAGGCCGAGCTCAAAAAGAAGCGCGACGATCTTTCCGATCGCGTTTCCGCCAGCTATAAGTCGGGCGGCACCAACATCCTGTCGCTGCTGCTCGCCTCGGGCTCGTTTGAGGAGCTTGTCGCCAATGCGCACTATGTTGAGAAGATCAACAAGAGCGACCGCGACGCCATCGAGGACATCCAGACCATCCAGGAAGAGCTCGATGCGCAAAAGACCGAGCTCGAGTCTCAGAAGGCCGACTTAGAGAAGCTCAAGGACCAGCAGACTGCCCAGATGCAGGACATGCAGGCCAAGCAGCAAGAGGTCCAGACCGTGCTGAACGGTCTTTCCGACGACGTCAAGGAGCTCATGGCTCAGCGCGATTCCGAGATTCTCGCTGCCGCCCAGGCCGAGGAGGCTGCCAAGAAGGCCGCCGCCGCTGCCGCTGCCGCGGCCGCCGCGAACAAGAACAATTCCTACTCGGGTGGTTCGAGCTCGGGCGGTGGATCGTATGCGCCCGGAACTCCGCAGCAGAATGCCGGTTCGGGCAAGCAGCAGGCTGTCATCAACGCGTGCTACTCCACGCCTTCGCCGGGTCAGAACTGGTGCGCGGCGTGGGTTACCAATGTCTTCCGTAACGCCGGCGTTGGCTACTTTGGCGGTAACGCGTGCGATATGTTTAACGCCTGGTGCTATAGCTCCGACCGCTCGGCGCTGCAGGTGGGCATGATCGTGGCCGACTCCTCGCATAGCGGCACCGGTGCGCCTGGTCTGATTTACGGCCACGTGGGCATCTATGTTGGCGGCGGCATTGTCATGAGCAATGAGGGAGCCATTACGTCGAAGTCGCTCGATTCGTTCATTAGCTTTTACGGTACTGGCTCTGGCGTGCGCTGGGGCTGGCTCGGCGGTATTGCGCTGTCGTAAAGCCGACTGGGCCGCGTGCCCGCCCGCAATATATTTGATTGCCTGCTCGGGCAGTCCTGCGCAAGACGAAGGCCACATTAAGTGGCCTTCTTTGCGTGCGGAACTCGCGACCAACCTTATGCCTCGCCCGCAGTCCCGGACCTTCCGGGTTCAAGGCGCGACACACCGGACTGGTTTATCTGAATAAAAGAAAGTGAAGGCCCCTTTCGGGGCCTTCTTTTTTATAAGAATTCGCCTACTCGGTGGACTTCGGGTTCTAGGTCTACGTCGAACTGCTCTTTGACTTTGGCTTGGATGTCGCGGATGAGTTCGTCGACGTCGGCGGCGGTGGCGTGGTCGGCGTTGACGATGAAGCCGCAGTGTTTTTCGCTCACCTGGGCGCCGCCGACGGCGTGGCCGCGCAAGCCGGCATCCATGATGAGCTTGCCGGCAAAGTAGCCCTCGGGGCGCTTGAAGGTGGAGCCGGCGCTCGGCATGTCGAGCGGCTGCTTGTCCTCGCGGCGCTGGCGGTAGTCGTCCATGTCGGCCTTGATCATCGCGGTGTTGCCCGGGGCGAGATTGAAAGTGGCCGAAAGCACGATGAAGCCGTCGTCGGCGATGCGGCTCTTGCGATAGCCCAGGTTAAGCTCGTCGACATCGAACTCGATGATGCTGCCGCTACCGCGGGTGCCGTCGTCGAGCATGCGGGCGGGCTTGTAGACGCGCACAGACTCCAGCACATCGGCCATGCAGGCACCGTAGGCACCGGCGTTCATGTAGCAGGCGCCGCCGACCGATCCGGGGATACCCGAGATGGGCTCCATGCCGGTGAGACCGGCCTCGGCTGCTGCCGCGGCGACATCGGAAAGCAAGGCGCCGGCTGCTGCCGTGACGTGCGTGCCGTTGACCGTAATGTCGGAGAGGCCCTCGCCCAACGCCACGACGACGCCGCGGATGCCCTTGTCGCCGACGAGTAGGTCGGAGCCGTTGCCCACGATGGTGAGGGGCAGATCGCAGCGATAACAGGTATCGAGCGTGGCGACGAGGCCCTGTTCGGTATCGGGCGTGACAAAGATGTCGGCCGGGCCGCCGATCTTAAACGTGGTGTGCTCGCGCATGGGCTCGCTCATCAGCACGTTGTCCTCGCCGGCAACGCCAGCAAGCGCACACAGCAGGTCCTCGTTAAAAAAGTCGTTCTCGTGCATACGAATATCCGCCTTTTGGTGGTCGTTGTCATCAATCGATTGCAATATACCCCACCCGGGCGGATTTGGTGCGCTGGCGGCGATAAAACAGCCGTCCACCGGATTGGTAAAGTGTTTATCAACGAGGTAGAGGGGCGGTCGCTATACTTTCAAGAGATTGCGCGTAAACCAGGAAGGAGCGAGATGGCCAACAAAGTCACCCTCAAGCAGATTGCCCAGGAGGTGGGGCTTTCCCCCTCGTCGGTCTCGCTTGTTCTCAATAATCGGCCCTGTCGCATCTCGGAAGAAAACCGCAAGCTCATCAAGGAGGTCGCGGCGCGCAACCA
>CABVAC010000022.1 GCA_902496275.1 uncultured Collinsella sp.
ATGCCGAAATGGCGCGAAGCACGCGGTTGACAAAACTATAGAGACACGTCCCAAATTAGCTACGGTAGATCGGCGGAACAAGGTTATTCGCCCGGGTTGATGTTCGCGTAGAACTCCGCCCCATCATCGAGCCGCAGGATGCCCACACGACCGAACTCGGAGCCGGTGGCGGCAGCGCAGTCGATGTCGATGCGATCGGGCACACCGGCGGCATCCTCGCCGCCCAGGCGCACGATCTGCCCGCGGCCCGACTCCTCGTCGAGCCCCGCAAGACCACCGACCTCGCAATAACGCCCGAGCGACACCGTTGGCGTGTGACCGCTCACAACGACCGGGCCCTTACCCTCGGTAGAAAGCAGCCCGGTCGGCACATCCCAATAGCCGTGACGAATCCATAGCAGGTCATCGGACGACTGCACCGCGAGCATCTGCTGCAGCAGCTCGCGATCGGCACCCACCGCTCCGACGCCGTCGCCGCAATCGACACCATGCTCAAGCAAAAACGCACGCGCCGCCTCGGTCTGAATGCCGGCGTGCACCAGCAGGTACGGCCGCTCGGCAGTCTCGACCACCGCGTAGAGCGGCAGCGCGGCCATCCATCGCACGAGCTCCTCGTATGCCTCAAATTCCATGTCGTTGAGCTGCTCGCGCGTCGTCCAGCCACCGTTGATATCCCAGGTCTCGGCATCGAGCGGATCCTGGCCAATGATGGCATCGAGCATGATCTGCTCGTGATTGCCCTTGAGCACGCGGGCGTTGGGCAGCGAGCGCACGAGCTTAATAACGCCGACCGGATCGGGCCCGCGATCGATCATGTCGCCCAGCACGTACAGCGTGTCGTCGGACGTCAACGAGATCTTAGACAGGGCCTCGTCAAGCGCACGCACGTGCCCGTGAGCATCAGATGTCACATAGATCGCCATGGTACGCCTCTCCTTGCATTGCGGCCGAAGCCCGGTGCCGCAACTAAAACTTCAAGTTGAACTTAAACGTTACCCATTGTACTCCGTTGCAATAAAGCTGGAAAGGGTTTCCGAGCAGAGGCAAAGACGGCAGCCGTCTATGACGATATCGCGCACGCCCGCAATCCAACCCCATAAACCCACCATCTTTGGGTACAAATAACCACAGACAACTGACCGTGCCACGCCAACCACCCAGGAGCGGACACTATCCATGAACCAGATCCTTCTCTTTATCGGCCTCGTCATCATTTTGTGCCTGACCATCAAACCCGTCGGCAAAAAACTCCCCTTCCCCACCCTGCTCATCTTTATCGCGCTGGGCATGCTGTTGGGCGTCAACGGCCCGACGCACATCGACTTTAGCGACTACGCGCTCACCGAAACCGTCTGCAGCACGGCGCTGCTGTTCATCATGTTCTACGGCGGCTTTAACACCAATATCGACCGCGCCAAGCCCGTCGCCGCGCCGGCGGTGCTGCTGAGCACGCTCGGCGTCGTCATCACCGCAGGCATCACCGGCGTGTTCGCCCACTTTGTACTGGGCTTCGACTGGATCGGCGGCCTGCTGTTGGGATCGGTCGTGGCGTCCACCGACGCGGCCAGCGTCTTTAGCGTTCTGCGCGAGCACAGCCTGTCGCTGAGGGGCGGCACCGACTCGCTGCTCGAGGTCGAATCGGGCTCCAACGATCCCGTCGCCTATATGCTCACCGCCGTGCTCGCCACACTCGCGGCCGGCGGCGACATCAACATTCCCGCACTGCTGGCCAAGCAGATTATCTTGGGCGTGGGCCTGGGCCTCGCCATCGGCTGGGCGGCGGGCCGCCTGATTGAACGCGCGCACGCAACGGCCGAGGGCGCGCAGACCATCTTTTTGTTCGCCGTGGCCATCGTCGCCTACGCGCTGCCGAGCTACCTGGGCGGCAACGGATTTTTGGCCGTGTACCTGGCCGGCATTGTGCTGGGTGCGAGCGACATCACCGGCAAGGTCGAGATGGCGCACTTCTTCGATACCCTCACCGAGATGGCCGAGATGACGATCTTCTTCTTGCTCGGCCTGCTCGTAACGCCCGCACGCCTGCCGCAGATGCTGCTGCCGGGCCTGGCGCTCATGGCGTTTATGCTCTTTGTGAGCCGCCCCATCGCCGTCGGCGTGCTCCTAGCGCCCTTTAAGACGAACCCTCGCCAGGTTGCGCTCGTAAGCTGGGCGGGTCTGCGCGGCGCGGCTTCGGTCGTGTTTAGCCTCTTTACCGTGGTGGCCGGTGTTCCTGGCGGTCACGACCTGTTTGACCTGGTATTTGTGATTGCCGTGTCGAGCATTGTGGTGCAGGGCTCGCTGCTACCGGCGGTGGCGAAAAAGCTCAATATGATCGACGCGGAAGGCGACGTGCGCCGTACGTTTAACGATTACCGCGACGAGGACGGCATGTCGTTTGTCAAGTTCAAGGTGGGCGCGGGCCATCCGTTTTCCGGACGCTCGCTCGCCGATATTGGCAGCGCCACGGACATGCTCGTCGTCCTGGTGCTGCGCGATGGCGCGCACCCGGTGCTGCCCAATGGCGATACCGTGATTGAGGAAGGCGACCTATTGGTGATGGCTGCCCCGACGTTTGAAGAGCGTGCCGAGGTTACGCTGCGCGAGGTCACCGTGACGCCCCACGGTCGCCTGGCCGGCCAGCGCCTGCGCGACGTGCCGCAAGGCAAGCATCCGTTTATTGTGGTGATGCTCAAGCGCGACGGCCAAACGATCATTCCCGATGGCAACACCCTAATATACGCCGGCGACGAAGCCGTCATTGCCACACTGGCGTCGTAGCGGGCAGGAGGTAGCTAATTTGCGGCGAAGAGATCAAGCGCCTAGAGAACCTCATGTCTTCGCTCGCAGATTTGGATTTGCCTGAGGAGTAAGGTCACCTCTCCCCCATGTAACCATCCTGTAAATCATAGCGGCGCACTCGGGTTTTGCTGTGATGCGGTCGCGCCTGACGCTGCACTGTGCTAAAGTATCCCGAACGTTCAAACGACTACGAGGGGGAAATAGAAGATGGCACGTGTGCACAACTTCTCAGCTGGCCCGGCCGCACTGCCCACAAGCGTGCTCGCCGAGATCGCCGACGAGATGATGGACTACCGCGGTTGCGGCATGTCCGTGCTCGAGATGAGCCATCGATCTAGCATGTACCAGCAGATCATCGACGACGCTGAGGCAACCCTACGCCGTCTGCTGAGCATCCCGGACAGCTACCGTGTCCTGTTTTTGCAGGGCGGCGCCACGCTGCAGTTTGCGGGCATCCCCATGAACCTCATGCGCCGCGGCCGCGCCGGCTACGTCGTGACCGGCAACTTTGCCAACAAGGCGTACAAGGAGGCCGCCAAGTACGGCGAGACCGTGCTGCTCGCGAGCTCCGAAGACACCAATTTCGACCACATTCCCAACATGGCCGACATCAACGCGCGCATTGCCGCCGAGGCCGCGGGCGACGGGCTCGACTACGTCTACATCTGCCAGAACAACACTATCTTTGGCACCATGTTCCACGAGCTGCCCGATTGCGGCGACGTACCGCTGGTCGCCGATGTCTCGAGCTGCTTTTTGTCACAGCCGCTCGACGTTGAGCGCTACGGGCTCATTTACGCCGGCGCGCAGAAAAACGCCGGCGCCGCGGGCGTGACTGTGGTCATCGTGCGCGACGACCTCATCGCAGATGGCCCAGCCTTTGCGCAGACGCCGCAGTACATGGACCTTAAGACCCAGGCCGCCAAGGGCTCCATGCTCAACACGCCCAACACCTTTGGCATCTACGTGTGCGGCAAGGTGTTCCATTGGGTCGAGGAGACCGGCGGACTTGCCGCCATGGCCGAGCGCAACTGGGCCAAGGCCAACCTGCTCTACGACCTGCTCGAGCACAGCGAGCTGTTCCATGGCACCACGCAGGCCGACAGCCGCTCCATCGCCAATGTCACCTTCCGCACCGGCGACGCCGAACTCGACGCGGCCTTTGTCGCAGGCGCGGCCGAGCACCAGATTCAAAACGTCAAGGGCCATCGTCTGGTAGGCGGCATGCGCGCCAGCGTCTACAACGCCGTAACCATGGAAGACGTGCAGGCACTGGCCTCGTACATGAAGGACTTCGAAACGCAGCGTAGTTTGAGCCCGCGATCTAACTAGCCCGCAACGCGCGGGCCGACCAGCCACTTCAAACCACCTGTTTAAACCAAACCTGCTAAGGAGTTTTTCATGCGCAAGATTAAGACCATCGACGACATCACCAAGGACGGCAAGGTCGAGTTTGGCGAGGGCTACGAATTTGTGAGCACCGCCGAGGAGGCCGACGCCATCCTGATGCGCTCGACCGACCTGCACGGCTACGAGCTGCCCGAGGGCATCCGCGCCATCGCCCGCTGCGGCGCCGGCGTCAACAACATCCCCGTCGAGGAGTACGCCAAGAAGGGCGTCGTCGTCTTTAACTCCCCCGGCGCCAACAGCAACGCCGTCAAGGAGCTCGTCCTGGGCATGCTGGTGCTCTCGAGCCGCGGCGTAGTGCAGTCGATGAACTGGGTGCGCGACAACGCCGACGACCCCGAGATCCAGGTCGATGCCGAGAAAGCCAAGAAGGCCTTTGTGGGCCGCGAGCTCAAGGGCAAGCGCATCGGCGTCATCGGCCTGGGCAACGTGGGCTCCAAGGTCGCCAACGCCTGCGTCGACCTGGGCATGGATGTCTACGGCTACGACCCGTTCATTTCCGTTGAGCACGCGTGGGTGCTGAGCCGCGAGGTGCAGCGCGTGGGCACGCTCGAAGATCTCTGCCGTGGCTGTGATTACCTCACGGTGCACGTGCCCAGCAAGGCCGACACCATCGGCATGATCAGCACCGAGCAGATCAACCTGCTGGCCCCGGGCGCCGTGCTCATCAACTACGCGCGCGAAACCATCATTGACGAGGACGCCGTCGACGCCGCCCTGCGCGAGGGCAAGCTCAGCTGGTTTAGCTGCGACTTTGCCACGCCCAAGACCGTCAAGATGCCGAACACGTTTATCACCACGCACTCGGGCGCCGGCACTGGCGAGGCCGAGGCCAACTGCGCCGATATGGCCATCAGCGAGCTCAAGGATTACCTGGAGAACGGCAACATCGCACATAGCGTCAACTACCCCGCCTGCAGCATGGGCAAGGCGCGCGCCGCAAGCCGCATCGCCTGCCTGCACGCCAACGTGCCCAACATGATCGGCCAGATCACGGCCATTCTCGCCAAGGACAACGCCAACGTGCAGCGTATGACCAACGAGTCCGCTGGCGAGAACGCCTACACCATGTTCGACACCGACGAGCACCTGGACAGCAGCACCATCGAGGCGCTCAAGCAGATTCCGTCGATGTATCGCGTGCGCGTGATCAAGTAGCGCCGACTGACCTGACGGGCAGCTCCCCATGTGGCCTGCCCGTCACTGACATTGAATGCCCGCGGGGGTGCCTTTCGCACGAGAGGCGCCCCCGTTTTTGTGAGCGCTCCATTAAATGCACCGAGCCGCTTCTTGGCATACAATCTGTATGTTGACCTAACTATCTGTAAGGTGCCTATGGTTGATACAGATTTTGCCTGGCGGCTTACGCAAGGGCTCGTGCGGATCGACAGTTCCGACCCAGGTGCGTATGAGGGCGAGATTGAACGCTATATCAAAGCGTTGGTTGAGGAACGGTTGGCGCAGCTGAGCCATCCGGTACTCGATGCCGTGCAGGTTGAGGAACTCGAGGTGCTGCCCGGGCGCCGCAACCTTATGGTCACCGTGCCGGGACTGAGCGACGAGCCACGGCTCGTCTATATCTGCCACATGGATACCGTTACCTTGGGCGATGGCTGGGACGCAAACACGCCGCCACTCGGAGCGGTTGTGCGTAACGACAAGCTCTACGGCCGCGGTGCCTGCGATATGAAGGGTGGCCTGGCCTGCGCCATTGCCGCACTGGTCCATACGCTCGAGCGCGTAGCGGCAGAAGGCGAGCTGCCCCGCCGTGGCTCCTCACTCATTTGCTCGGTCGACGAGGAGGACTTTATGCGCGGCTCAAAGGCAGCCATCGATGCTGGCTGGGTCGGCTCGCGTGAATGGGTGCTGGACACCGAGCCCACCGACGGACAGATCCAGGTGGCGCACAAGGGTCGCACGTGGTTCGAGATCGAGATGACCGGCGTCACGGCGCATGCGAGCCAGCCTTGGAAGGGCGCGGATGCCGTCGCCGCCATGGCCGAGGTCGTGTGTTCGCTCCGTCGCGCGTTTGTGGCGCTGCCCGCGCACGATGAGCTGGGGCCTTCGACCATCACGTTTGGCCAAATCGAGGGCGGATATCGCCCCTACGTCGTACCCGACCGCGCCAAAGTCTGGGTCGACATGCGCCTGACCCCGCCGACCGATACGGCCGCCGCGACGCGCATGGTAGAGCAGGCCATCGCCGTCGCCGAAGCCGCCGTTCCCGGTTGCCATGGCAACTACACCGTGACGGGCGACCGCCCCGCCATCGAGCGCGACCCGAACTCTCCCCTTCTAGCAGCGCTCAAGCGTGCCGCCGATGACGTGACGGACGCGGACACGACCGTCGGCTTCTTTACCGGCTACACCGACACCGCCGTCATTGCCGGCAAGACAGACAACCGCAATTGCATGAGCTACGGTCCCGGGTCGCTCGCGCTCGCGCACAAGCCCAACGAATATGTGCCCCACGCCGATATCGTTCGTTGTCAGCAGGTGCTAATCGCGCTCGCCGATAACGTGCTCTGGGACGAGAGCTGCCAAGTTGGGGCATAATAAGCCGCGAACAAACCGATTCGTGCGTTAGGACCGCCCATGAAAGCACTTCCGTTTCCCTGCATCCGCCCGACTCAGGACCGCGTGCTCGAGGCGCTGCCTGCAATGGGCAGCATCCTGAGCGGCAATGATGCTCTGCGCGGAGCCATTGCCGATGGTCTGATGCTCAAGGACCCGGGTGCGGCGTATTACGTGTACGAATGCTCGGGCGAGCCGGGACGTGTGACGGGTGTCGTGGCGATCTGCCCGGTTAACGTGCTGACGGGTAGCGACGAGGCTGCCGCCGAGAGCGTCGACGCACTCGCCGCCGCGCGCGCGATCACCGAGCTCAAGGTGCAGCCCCGTCCCGTAACACTTGCCTACGAAGCCTCGCCCGTCATGGATATCATCCTCGGCGCCGCAAAAGAGGGCGCTTCACTCTATGCCGTCACCGACCCCGCCGGCATTACGCACCGCGTGTGGGAGGTCAAGCGCGAGGACGCCGTCGGGGCCATCCGCGCCATGCTCGACCAGGCGCCGGAGCCGGCACTGGCCGACGACCCTGCCTACGCTGTCGCACTAGTCGAGGCATCACAGCTCCTGGCCGACGATGCCCGTGCCGCCGGCACCTACACGGGCAAAGAGCCGTTCAACTTTGCCGTAGCTGCGCTCTTCCCCGCCGCGCAGGTCAGCGGCGCCGCGCCGCAGGTTCCGACGGGTCTGCTCACGCACCAGGTCGCGCGGTTCTAGCAAGACCAGACCGCCCAGCACAAAAATCGGCAGCTCAACAAACAAAGGGCGGAGATGCAGCAGGTACATGCATCTCCGCCCCTTTTGCGTCGAGAAGTTATGCCGGCGACCCGTGCCGCCGCGCTCACGTTATCCGCGCTGCGGACCTGCAGTAGCCACAAGCGGTTCAAGCCCCAGCTCGCGCGCGTAATCCTCCTGCGTAAAAATCTCAATCAGCTCAAACGTACCGGCCTCGTCGTCAAACGCAAAGTGCAGCACCGAGCAGTTGCCCGGCACGCGCTCGTGCTCGTCGGCCGCCGCTCCCCTCACGTGATCCAAAAACTCCTTGATGACCGATCCGTGGCTCACCGCGAGGACGCACTCGTGGTCCGGGCGTCGCATAAGATCGGTCAACGTCGCCACCATGCGCTCGCGCACCTGCATCTGGCCCTCGCCGCCAAACTGGCGATAGAAGTCGCGCCACGGGCGCTCGGGCATGAGCATCACGCGCTCGGCCTCAAAGTCGCCAAAGAACCACTCACGCAGGCCGTCCAAGCGCTCGTACGCCAAGCCCGGCCACAAGTTGGCGATAGTCTGCTCGGTGCGATGAAGCGTGGAGGTGTAGGCATGATCGGGCTCAATGCCGCGCGCACGTAAAAACATGCCGGCGCGCGCCGCCTGGTCGCAACCCAACTGCGTAAGCGGCGAGTCACTCCAACCCTGAATAATGCGCTTAAGGTTGAATATCGTCTGTCCATGGCGAACCAGATACAGGTCTTTATTCATAGGGGTCCTTTCGTTCGTTACCAATCAAGGAGCGAAAACGCCCCGTCGCAATAGCCAAAATGAAGCACGGCACCGTTGTCGGGTAGCTCTCCCCTGCCAGTCACATACTCAAGAAACTCCTGGCAGGCTGAGCCGTGGGAAACCGCCAGCACGCAGTCGTGCTGCGGCCTGGCCATGATGCGGGACAGAGCCGCGACCATGCGCGACTGAAGCTGCACTTCCGACTCGCCGCCAAAGGCCACCGGATAATCGCCCCAGGGCTGCGGCGGCATCTCGCGATTTGATGTGCCCTCCAGCGAGCCAAAATGCCACTCACGCAGGTCATCGACCAGCTCAATGGAACGGTCCTCGCCAACGATAAGCTCGGCCGTATGCCGCGCCCGGCCCAACGGCGAGGAATACACACGATCAAAGGCCACGCCACGCGCCGCAAACGCCGTACGCGCCGTCAGCGCCTGCTCGCGCCCGCGCGCCGTAAGCGGCGAATCGTGCCAGCCCTGCAAAATGCTCTGCACATTGAGCTCAGTCTGCCCATGCCGCACCAAATATAGATCTGCCACACACCCTCCCCTCGTACCACCACAAAGGGGACAGGCACCTTTGTGGTGGTTTACCGTCTGATCACGCCGCGATGACGCTCAGCTACACCAGCACGTCAGCGAGCGAACGCTTAGGTACGTGGTGCACCTGCGCCTCGTCACGCCAGTAATTAATAGAGCCGTCGGGGTTGGAATCGATCGCATCGATAACTTGAGTCTCGGCCGGCACGCCAAAGGCCATAATCAGCTCGAGCTCGTACTCGTCGTTATCGAGCCCCATGGCATCGATCGCGCGGGACGTAAAGGCCTTGAACATGCAGGCTGCCACCTCGGGCGTGGCGCTGCGGGCGGCGAGCATCATCGTCTGCGCGGCAATGCCCGTGTCGACCTCGGTAATGGGAGCGGCAGGCTTGCCCGGAACGGCGCGCTCGGCCAGAATCGCGATGTAGCCGGTCGGGCGCTCGCCCTCGGCAGGACCCGGCCAATCCTTAAGCGCGCCGGCCCATGCAAGCTCGTCAAACACGCGTGCGCAGTCCTCGGCACCGCTCACCACATGAAAACGAAGACGTTGAGCATTGGCACCACAGGGAGCTAGGTGAGCCAGCTCTGCCAGCTCGAGCAAAAACTCACGCGGCACGCGCATGGACTCGTCAAAGCGACGGCACGTGCGGGCGCGACGAACCAGCGCATCAAACGCGTCCAAGCCGAGCTTTTCGCAACCCTGTTTTGCCATCGATTCGACACTCGACGGTGCCTCGGGAACTGCTTCGTTCATAGGGACCCCCAATTTCGGGCAATTGTTCTTAGGAAAATCTAACCTAAAACGTAGGCAATAACGAACAGGGCTGCAATGTTCTACACCTGTTGAATAGAAAATCGCGACGTGGGGAACAACGGAAACAATTCGGGACCTTTGGGTTACGTTTCGCCCTCCTCGACCCATACGCCAACGCCTTTAGGCGATACTGGTTGTAATGATCAAGGCTTACGCCGCACGGAAAGGAGACATTATGGGCATCTTTAAGAACGATGACCAAAAATCGAGCCAGTTTGGATTTGACGAGAAAAGCATGGCGGGCAAAGCCGTCAAGGCCGTACGCTGGATTTACGCCATCACGGGCGTCTTGGCGCTCGTCGCCGGCATCGCACTGCTGTTTGCGCCCGCCAAGTCCCTCGTCTTCCTAACGACCGTCTTGGGCTTCTACTTTGTGATCACGGCCGCGATCAGGCTGTTTACCGCTGTTTTCGAGCCACTGCTGCCCACCGGCTGGCGCGTGACGAGCATCATCTCCAACCTACTCATTATCTTGGGCGGCGTCATAATCCTGCGCAACCAGGCCTTCTCGACCGCGACGCTCACCACGATGGTGGTTATCGTGGCCGGCTTTGGCTGGATCGTCGAAGGTGTCATGTCCATTCTGGAGTCCGAGCTTTCGTCCAACCGTGCCCTCGCCATCCTGAGCGGCGCGCTCTCCATCATCGCCGGCATGTTCGTGTTTATCTATCCGCTGTGGTCGGCCAAGATGCTCGTCATCTTTAGCGGCGCCGCACTGCTGGTGTTTGGCGTAACGCTGATTGTTCGCGCTATTCAATTTGGCAAACTGGTGCACTAGATGCCGCGAACGCTCTTTATTGATGCAGACGCCTGCCCGGTCACGCGCGAGTCGATTGACTGCGCGCGGCGGGCGGGCGTTGCCGTCGTTATCGCCGGCAACAGCACACAGAACCTGGAACGCCACATTCGCCGCAACGATCCGCGCGACGTCGAGCATGCGCGACGCGGATTTTGGGTCACGGCGCTCGATGTGAGCGTGGGCGCCGACAGCGCCGACTTTGCCATTGTCGAACGCCTGCAGGCGGGCGACGTAGTCGTGACGCAGGACATTGGCTTGGCGAGCATGGTGCTCGGGCGCGATGCCGCCGCCATCGGCGTGCGCGGGCGCGTCTACGATAAGGCGACCATCGACATGCAACTGTTTATTCGCCACGAGGAAAAGAAGGTGCGCCGCGCCGGCGGTCGCACTCGCGGTCCGGCGGCATTTACCAGCGAAGACCGGGCCCGCTTTAAGCGCAACCTCACCGAGCTGCTGCGCTAACCAAGGTAGATTTTCGGGACATGCCCGGAAATCTACCTTTTTGTTTTGCGCGGTGTGAGCGCTCGGAATCCATGGCTCAACAAAAAACGGGCTTCAAAATGCCATGCGTCGCCGCATTGCGCAGGCGCCGAGCATGGCTATTTGAAGCCCATTTTTTAGGCCTACTTAGAGGCCGAAGGCGGATAGGATAAGGCCCCAGCCGGCGCCGATGACGTACATCATGACCAGGAACACGGCGTTTTCACGAGCGCTGCGGTTGGTGCGGAACAGGACAAGATAGCCCACGCCGGCGGAAATGAGCGTGCCGGCGAGCATCGGCGCCAGCTGTAGCGCGCCCTCCAGGTACAGCTGCGTAATGACCACGCTGGCCGAGCAGTTGGGGATCAGGCCGACGAGTGCCGAGCCCAAGACGGCGAGCGTCTCGTTGCCACGCAGGAACTGCTCGATCGCGGACTCTCCGAAGGTCTCGAGCACGGCGACCAGAATCAGCGTCACCAGAAAAATGAATACCGAGACCTGCACGGTGTGCGAGATCGCTGTGCGGATGATCGACAGGACGGGCGCGTCCTCATGGGAGTGGGAGTGACCGTGGTCATGATGGTGTTCATGATCGCCCTCATGACCGTGATCGTGGCCATGTCCGTGTCCGTGGTCGTGCTCGTCCTCGTCTTCATCGCAACCGCAATGGTCGCGCTCGCACAACTCGTGGATGTGGTCGGCGCTCACGCCCGCCTCGGCCACTTCATCAATGATGTCGCCCCCGGTATGGTCGTCGTGCGCGCAGTTCACATGAGCCGGATTGGCAGCGGTCCCCAGCACGGTACGGCGAATCGCCGCGTGCGCGCGGGCGTTACGGCGCAGGCCGCGAATGGCAGCGTCCACGATAAAACCCGTGACCAGTGCGATCAGCGCTTTCGAAGCCAAAAGCATCGCCATAGTCTGCACGGGAACCTGCTCGGCAAGTAGCAGCGGCAGCATCTCGTCGGAGGTCGAAAGGAACACCGCCACCAACGTGCCCAAGGTCACGACACGGCCGGCGTACAGCGTTGCTGCCATGGCCGAAAATCCGCACTGCGGCACAATGCCCAGCAGCGAGCCAACCACGGGACCCGCAGCGCCGGCGCGCTTGATAGTGCCGTTGACGCGGTCGCCCGCAACGTGCTCAAGTGTCTCGAGAGCAAGATACGTCACCAACAAAAACGGCACCAGCGACAGCGTGTCCTTGCCGGCGTCGAGCAGAATATCAATCAGTAAATCCATGACGGATGGAACCTTTCGTGTCTTTCGGCAGCATTGTAAAAGTCCTAGCGGTCAACTAGGGTATTGTAGTTGTCCTAGGCGCGATGCCAATAGTTGCCCATGGTAAACTATC
Organism: uncultured Collinsella sp.; assembly: GCA_902496275.1. Classification (GTDB taxonomy): domain Bacteria; phylum Actinomycetota; class Coriobacteriia; order Coriobacteriales; family Coriobacteriaceae; genus Collinsella. The sequence continues at coordinate 12,264 of CABVAC010000022.1, forward strand.
ATCTCGCCACATCTTAATGACCCTGAGCCGCACGACACGGCCCATCCAAGGAGCAGTTATATGAACGTTTCACAAGCACTCGAATACGAGCGCCAGCCGTTTATTCCCATGTTTATCTATGGCGATCACGGCGCCATGGAGTCCGAGCGCCAGAAGGGCGAGGAGGCCCTCAAGGTGCTCGAGACCGAGTATTTTACTGCCGAGGGCGACCCCGGCTTCGACTTTGCCACCGTGCGCGACCTGGCCGACCGCAACCGCGACCTGTGCGACCAGATTGGCGAGGCGCGCCTGCGCAACGTGACGCCCGCGACGCTTTCGCGCGGTCTGTCCGATGCCGACACCTGCGCCGCCATCGGCAAGATGCAAAAGCGCACCGCCGCGTCCGTTATGCGCGAAATCCGCGGCGACCGCGACGCGCTCGGCGTGGCCTACGCCCGCAAGCCCATCCAGGGCACCGTGCTCGGTATCGACATCGAGACCACCGGCCGTGCACCCGAGCGCGGTTATATCATCAACGTGGGCTGGGAGATCATGGAGCTCACCAGCGACGCCGTCCCGCACGACGCCGAGGCACACTACTGTGGTCTGCCCGACATCTACCGCGGCGAGGATGTACCGCTGTCGAATATCCACCACATCACCTGGGACGACATCGACGGCAAGAAGCCGTTCCGCGAGAACAAGGAGCTGCAGAAGCAGCTGCTCAAGCTCATGAAGAAGTACCCGTACATGGCACACAACGCCGCGTTTGAGGACAGCTGGTTCAAGATCCACCTGGACGGCTACGCCGAGGCACGCCGCGCCGGCAAGATCATCGTCATCGATTCACGCCAGATCTGCCGCAGCCTGGACGCCGACGTGCGCTCGCTCCCCCGCGAGTCCGCGCCCGCCGCGCTCGAGAACTGGGCGCGCCGCCGTGGCACCCTCGCCGCCGACGCCAGCGAGCAGCATCTGGGCCTGGACGACACCGACCTCATGCTTCGCACCGTCCAAGCCGAGTTCAACCTCAAGAACCTGTTTGCCAAGTAGAAACGTCTACGCCAAACTCCGGCGTAGATCACGAGCGGTCTCGCAGCGAGAAACCCCGCAGCGGGGCCGCCCTACGTTCCACAGATAGATCTGCCATCACAAATTCTGAACCCTCATTTTGAACGATTTCGACCAATTCCCGACACGTAATTCGTTGTCGGATGGTGATGCATCGATATCAAATGTGCAGCAATTGAGTATTTATATGCTATAGCTAAGCTGCGAAAACTTTTATTTAGGGCATACCAACCCATAATTGCGTCAAGCTTTTGGACAGCATTTGGCTAGACCTCTAAAACGACTTTTCCACTCAGCGCCATCAACACGGCATTAGCTGACACGATATATACCATGAGTATCGTATTGTCACATACCACTGCAAAAGCGGTCTACCAGGCCGCGCATTCGGTGTCTGCGAAAGGCATCGAGTCCTGTAACCCTGCCGCGATTTACGGATCATGTCCCACCGGAACGCTCCTTGACGCAGCCGCAGAATGGCTCACCAAACATGATGTTTCCCTCGACGCAAATGATTCCCTCGAGGTGATGGTGTTTGATCGCAGGAATGCGCGCTATGCAGTGAACTGTCAATGCCACGTTTCTTCAAAACGATTCTCGAACTCACGCTTTATAGAGCTCAAAGATGGCATCTTCATTGTTGGCGTTGAGCTTTGCGCACTTCAAGCCGCCACCTATCTCCCTTTTCGCGAACTGGTGGAGTACTACTTTGAATTGTGCAGCGCTTACTCCCTTGGAACCGGCTCTTCCACCTCTTATAACGAGCGTTTCGCGCTCACCTCGACCGAGAGGTTAAAGCAGTTCTTTAATTCCATTACCAGATGCGACGGTTTGGCCCTTGCCCGAAAGGCGATCCAATGTGTACGCGACGGATGCCGGTCTCCCATGGAAACGGCATTTGTCATGATGCTAACGCTGCCCAAAAGCGAAGGAGGGCTTGGTATTAAGGGAATTGAGACCGATTACGAGGTGCAGGTCACCGCCGCCGCAAAGAATCTCACGAGACGCAAAAAGTTCTTTATGGATGCGTATTAAAGAAATCTCGCACAGACATTGAATACAACGGTTTTTATCATGACGCGGAAGAAGACCGCGCCATCGATGAGGAACGCAAGAATGCGCTTGCGTCCATGGGATACGGAATCATCACCGTCAGCCGTTATTCCTTTATGCATGCCAGCTCTTTTGTTAGGGTCATGGAAGCAATCCAGCGGAAAGAGGGCGTACGCCCCTCGCGTCTGCCAAAAGACTTTCAAATCATGCAAGAGGACCTGAGACAGTTTGTGCTCAGAAGGTTTATAGAAGAGAAAAAGCGAATTCAGAAGGAGCTTCGCCAGGATTCCGAAGAGCGCCAACGAATCGACCTCGAAAAAGCAATGCTCGAAGGCATCACATTGGACGATCCGACGATTAACGAGGCTCCGGCAATCGATGACATGCAGACTGTCGAACCCGACAGCCCATCACTCAACCAAACAAGCAGCTTCGCGCCCGAGGGCAGGATCTTCGGGGCCGGAAGCTAGACCGGCTAACAAGGTGGGTACCCTAGCGATGTGCAAAATTGCGAGTATTCAGCAGGGTCGGCCCTCCAGCACCCACAAGTTAATCCAAATGAGAAACAAAGACGCTATCGAACGGGAACGTTAGGCAACACTTGAGGAAGATCTTATCTGTTTACCGCCCTTGGATAACTCTTGAGCGGCTTTATTTGGCCCGGAATAGATAAACAGACCCCCTATAGTTGCAGAATACTCCATTTTTTGCACGGCACGAGGGTACCCACCTTGGCATCGACTATCAAAAAACGCTCAGTCCGGGATCTCGTCCACTATTCCCCATCATTTTGTACAACGAATTACCTGAACGTCATTGACATATGAACATGCACTCATATAATCGAAAGTAAATTATATGAGCGCATGTTCATATGAAAGGATATTGCAATGAGCATCCGCGTTGATGAAACGAAACTCGACATCGAGGCCACCGAACCCGCGATCCCGACCACCTGCTCGCCCGAGGACCTTCCCGACGAGGAGCTTCTCTACGACCTCGCCGACCTGTTCAAGGTCTTCAGCGACACCACGCGCATCAAGATCCTCTATGCCCTCATGGGCCGCGAGCTCTGCGTGGCAGACATCGCCGAAGCGACCGAAACCTCGCAGTCCGCGGTGTCGCACCAGCTGCGCACACTCAAGCAGTCGCACCTGGTTAAATTCCGGCGCGACGGGCGCAATATCCTATACTCGCTCGCCGACGACCACGTCTACACCATGCTCAACCAGGGCATGAGCCACATCTGCGAATAGCAGCCAACCACGGTACCAGCGCGGCCTGCACCCAAGCCGCAAAAACGGGAAAGGAACCCACCATGAAAAAGCAGTACAAGCTCGATGAGATCGATTGCGCCAACTGCGCGCGTGAGCTTCAGGACGAGCTGGCCAAGCTCGAGGGCGTCAAATCCGTGTCCGTCAACTTTATGACCCAGAAGCTGATGCTTGAGGCTGATGATGCTGAGTTCGACGAGGTGCTCAACCGCGTTGTAGAGTTTACGGCCGACGCCGAGCCGGACTGCGAGATCATTCTCTAGCCCAGGTTTACGCCAACCTGCAAGGCCGCGATTGCCGCGGCCTTTGCTCGCGAAATTATATGAGCGAGTGTTCATACATTCAAATGGGAGGATACGAGTCATGGCCACCGCCGACCCCAAGAAGAAAAAGAAGAAGCGCAAGAAGAAAGAGTCACTCGAGCATAAGCGCAACCGCATCCTGGTAGCGCTGGGCATTTTTGCCGTGGTGTACGCCCTCGATCAGTTCGGCACCCTCACCGCCGCATTCGGTACCCCGGGCGACATCTACGCCAGCTTTATGCTGTTCCTCATACCGTTTTTGATTGCCGGCTACGACGTGCTGCAAAAGGCATTCAATAACATCCGCCGCGGCAAGGCCTTCGACGAGAGTTTCCTTATGGCAGTCGCGACCATCGGCGCGTTTGCCATGGTGCTCTTCCCCGATACCGACCCGCACATGGCCGAAGGCGCCGCCGTCATGCTGTTCTACCAGGTCGGCGAGCTGTTCCAGGCATACGCCGTGGGCAAAAGCCGTAAATCGATCAGCGCCATGATGGACATCGCACCCGACTACGCCAACGTCGAGCAACCCGACGGCACGCTCGAACAGGTCTTCCCCGATGACATCGCCGTCGGCACCGTGATTGTGGTCAAGCCCGGCGAGCGCGTGCCCATCGACGGCGTCATCGTCGAAGGCGAAACCCAGCTCGACACCGCCGCCCTTACCGGTGAGTCGGTCCCCCGCCCGGCCAAAACCGGAGACGATATCATCAGCGGCTGCATCAACATGACGGGGCTCATCCACGTGCGCACCACCAAGCCCTTTGGCGAGTCCACCGTCGCGCGCGTCCTGGAGCTCGTAGAAAACGCCAGCGAAAAGAAGGCGCGCACCGAGAACTTCATCACGCGCTTTGCCCGCATCTACACGCCCGCCGTCACCGGCGCTGCCGCGGTACTCGCGCTCGGCGGCGGCTTGGTCACCGGCGCCTGGTCCGACTGGATCCTGCGCGGCCTGACTTTCCTGGTCGTCAGCTGCCCGTGCGCGCTCGTGATCAGCGTCCCGCTCAGCTTCTTTGGCGGCATCGGCGGCGCGTCCAAGCTGGGCGTTCTCATCAAGGGTTCTAACTACCTCGAGACGCTCGCCGACGTGGACACCGTCGTCTTTGACAAGACGGGCACCCTCACCAACGGCACGTTCTCGGTGGTCGCGGTACACCCCGAGGCCGGCTATACCGAGCAGTCGTTGCTCGAAGTCGCAGCCCTTGCTGAGTCGTTCTCCGATCACCCCATCGCGCAGTCCGTACGTGTCGCCTACCAGGGCGAGGTCGACCCCAAGCGCGTTAGCAACTCCGCCAACGACGCGGGCCACGGCGTGACGGCAACCATCGACGGCAAGCACGTCGTCGTTGGCAACGCAAAGATGCTCGCCGCGGCCGGAGTCGAAGCGCCCGATTGCGAGGTCGTCGGCACCATCCTCCACGTGCTAGTCGATGGCATCTATGCCGGCCACATTGTAATTGCCGACACCATAAAGGCCGATGCAGAGCAGACGATCCGCGACCTGCACGCCGCCGGCGTCAAGCGCACCGTCATGCTCACGGGCGACCGCGAGGAAGTGGCTGCTGCGGTGGCCAAGCGGCTGGGGCTCGACGAGTTCCACGCGCAGCTGCTGCCGGGCGACAAGGTCGAGCGTGTTGAAGCGCTGCTGGCAGCCGAAAGCGGCAAGGGCAAGCTCGCCTTTGTCGGCGACGGTATCAACGACGCACCCGTGCTCACGCGCGCCGATGTGGGCATCGCCATGGGCGCTATGGGCTCGGACGCCGCAATTGAGGCGGCGGACGTCGTGCTCATGGATGACAAGCCGTCCAACATCTCCCGCGCGATCCGCGTGGCGCGCAAGACCATGTCGATTGTTTGGCAGAACATCATCTTTGCGCTGGGCATTAAGTTGCTGATTCTGGTGCTTGCGGCGCTCGGCATCGCCAACATGTGGCTTGCCGTGTTCGGCGACGTAGGCGTGGCGATCATCGCCATCCTGAACGCCATGCGCGCGATGGGTGTCAAGAACCTGTAGCGTTCGTGGGCTGTCCGGCCGGGGCCGGGCTTGGTTTTGAAGACGGGCCTCGCGCTACGGAGTGTTTTCAAAACCAAGCCCGGCCCCGGCCTGCATTGACACAGCTGGCGGTTCTTGGGCATCGCTTGCTGGCGGGGTTCCTTAGCTGAAATGGACTTGGCCGAAAGGGCCGCTGGTCCCGGTCGCTGGTTCGCGCTTTGCGTGAACTCCGCGCCACTGTGGGTCAGTTAGGCTTCCGTTGTTGGACCCGCCACATCTTCCCGTCCCAGCATCGATCTTAGCTTCTCAAAGCTCTCCTCGCTCAGGCAGTGCTCCATGTGGCAGCCCTCTTGCGACGCCACCTCGGCCGATACGCCTGCATCCTCCAAAAGCCCCACGAAAAAGCAGTGGCGCTCCCACATTTGGCGCGCGACCTCCAGACCGCGCTCTGTCAGATGAACATCTCGTTTGCCCATTTCGACATAGCCGTTGCTTTCCAGCGTCGCCATGGCCTTGGAAACGCTCGCCTTGGTTACGCCGAGGTACTCCGCAACGTCGATCGAGCGCACGATGCCCTGACGTTCCGACAGAACGTAGATCGATTCGAGATAGTCTTCTCCGGATTCACGTAGGGCCATGGGCCGCCTTTCGCGATGATTGCTAGTTAGCCTTTGGATACTTTTCACAGCTTACTTTACCGCAAAAGTTGCCCATGTCTTACTACTTTGCCTAAAAGTTAGCCGTGTTTCACAAAACGTGCGGGACGAAAACAAAATGGGGACGCCCCGCAAGGAGTGTCCCCAGGTGCCGGCAGATAAGGAACGTCCCCAAGTGCCGAGCCGCAGCTATAACAGTCCAAAGTACTTCGCGGCGTTGTAGATGCCGTCGTCGTCCACGGCAGTCGTCACATAGGTCGCCGCGGCCTTCACGGTATCCTGCGCGTTGCCCATGGCCACACTTGTGCCCACGGCCGAGAACATCGACAGGTCGTTCTCGCCGTCGCCAAAGGCAATCGCTTCACTCGCGTCGATGCCCAGGCGCTCCAGCGTCGCCGCCACACCCAGGTCCTTGCCGCCGTTGGCCGGAATAATGTCGCAGAACAGGTCGCACCAGCGCGTGGTGAGCGAATGCGACACGGCATCGGTCACGATGTGCTCGTCAACTGGGTCAACAAAGGCACAGAACTGATAGACCGGCGCGTCAAAGGCATGCTCAAACGGCTCCTCGTGGTAGACGATTCCCGCGTTGCTGCCAGCCGTCACCACGCGCTCGGACAGGCGGTTCACAAACGAGTTCTCGCCCTGCATGCACAGTGAGTCGTAGCGCCCCTGCGCCACCTGGCCCACAATCACCGCGACGTCGTCCGAATCGATCGGGCAGCTGCGGTAAACCCCCTCGGCATCAAAGCAGTGCTGGCCCGAAAGCGTAATGTACGCATCCCAGCCCAGGTCGAACAGCCAGTCCGGCATCTGGTAGGTCGGACGGCCCGTGGCGATCACGCACGCAATCCCCTGCTCGTGAAAGCTGTCGAGCACCTGCTGCGCCGACGCCGGAATCCGGTGGGTCTTAAAGCTCAGCAGCGTGCCGTCGATATCGAAAAACGCGGCTTTGATCATTCTCGCCTACTCCTCGCCCTCGAGCTTTTCGCTCGCCTCGAGCCACGCCATCTCCAGCTCGTCCATGGCAGCGTGAGCCTCGTCGATCTTTGCCTGCTGCTCGCCGAGCGCCGTGTAGTTGGTGGGATCGACTTGGGCCATTGCTGCCTCGGCCTCCTCAACGCGGGTGCGCTGCGTCTCCATCTTGCGCTCGAGCGAACTCACCTCGCGGCGGAGCTTCTGGCGCTCGGCGTTGGACAGGCCGTTGGGCTGACCGCTCGACTTGGGCTTTTCGGCCGCAGCTGCCGCGGCACCGGTGTCGAACGTGCCGGTCTTGGCGCTCGGCGCGCCCACGGGCTCGCCCTCGGCGGTAGCGTTGCACAGGCGCAGGTACTGGTCCACGCCACCGGGCATATGCGTCAGGTGGCCGTCGAGCAGCGCCCACTGCTGGTCGGTCACGCGCTCCATCAAAAAGCGGTCGTGCGTCACCAGGATCAGCGTGCCGGGCCAGCCGTCCAGCAGGTCCTCGACAATCGCGAGCATGTCGGTATCCAGGTCGTTGCCCGGCTCGTCCAGGATGAGCACGTTGGGCTCGTCCAGAATCGTCAGCAACAGCGACAGGCGACGGCGCTGGCCGCCCGAAAGATCGCCGATGCGGCTCCAGAGCTGCTGCGTCGTAAAGCCCAGACGCTCGCAGAGCTTCTCGGGCGAAGTCTCCTTGCCGTCGATGACGTAGTACTTCTTATAGTTGCCGAGCACCTCGCGGATCGTGTCGCCCATGTAGGGCTTGAGCTCCTCGAGCTGCTGCGACAGCACGCCAAAGCGCACTGTCTGGCCAATCTTCACGCGGCCGCGCGTGGGTTCAATCTTGCCCTGGATCACGTCGAGCAGCGTCGACTTACCGGCGCCGTTCTCGCCCAAAAGGCCATAGCGGTCGCCCGCACCAATGAGCCAGGTCACATCGGTGAGCACCTGCTTGGGCGCGCCGTCGGTATCGGCATAGCCGGCATCCACGTCGACCACATCGATAACCTGCTTGCCCAAGCGGCTCACGGCCAAGCGCTTGAGCTCCAGCTCGTCACGCACGGGCGGCACGTCGGCGATCAGCTCACGAGCGGCATCCACGCGAAACTTGGGCTTGGTGGAACGAGCCTGGGCACCGCGGCTCAGCCACGCGAGCTCCTTGCGCGCCATGTTGCGACGGCGCTCCTCGGTAACGGCGGCCATGCGGTCGCGCTCCACGCGCTGCAGGATGTAGGCCGAATAGCCGCCCTCGAAGGGATCGACCTGGCCGTCGTGAACCTCCCACATGCTGGTGCAGACCTCGTCCAAGAACCAGCGGTCGTGCGTGACCACGAGCATCGCGCCCTGCCCGCGCTGCCAGCGAGCCTTTAAGTGACGCGCGAGCCAGTTGATGGTGCGCATGTCCAGGTGGTTGGTGGGCTCGTCGAGCATGAGCACGTCGTAGTCGCCGATCAGCAGGCGCGCAAGGTCCACGCGACGGCGCTGGCCGCCCGAAAGCTCGCCCACCGTGCCCTCCCAGGGCACATCGCTAATAAGGCCGGCCAGAATCTGGCGCGTGCGGGAGCTCGACGCCCACTCGTACTCGGGGACGTCACCCACAACGGCATGATGCACGGTGTCGGTATCGACCAGCTGGTCCTTTTGGCCGAGTAGACCGATCGTGGTGCCGCGACGGTGCGTCACGCGGCCGTCGTCGGGCTCCAACGTGCCGGCGAGCACGCTCAGCAGCGTCGACTTACCGTCGCCGTTTTTACCGACAATACCAATGCGGTCGCCCTCGCCCACGCCGAGCGTAACGCTATCGAAAATATGCTTGGTGGGAAACTCTAGGCTGACGGAATCGCACCCCAAAAGAATCGCCATATGCCCTGCTCCTTCGTAGAAATTCAACGTTGTCCATGATAGCAGCGAAAAGGCGGGTCGCACACGACACAAAAAGGCGGGCCATCTCCCACAAGAGATGACCCGCCTCTCCAATCAGTCCCGTGGCGACCGTGGCCACCGCGGGCCTCAAGCATGTCCCGGACTAGGAGAACATGCCGGTGAGGTAATCATTCAGCCGCTTGTCCTTGGGCCGTTGGAAAATCTCGTCAGTCTCGTCGTACTCGACCATATCGCCCATGTAGAAGAACGCCGTGCGGTTGGACACACGCGACGCCTGCTCCATGTTGTGCGTCACGATGACGATGGCGCGGTCGGCAACGATCGACGACATGAGGTCCTCGATCGCCAGCGTCGAGATGGGGTCGAGCGCCGAGCAGGGTTCGTCAAACAGGATCACATCGGGGTTGAGCGCCAGCGTGCGCGCGATGCACAGGCGCTGCTGCTGACCGCCCGAAAGCGCGTAGGCGCTCTTGTCGAGCTTGTCCTTGACCTCGTCCCACAGCGCTGCACCGCGCAGGCTCTCCTCGACCATACGATCAAGCTCGTCACGGTCGGTAATGCCGTGACGCTTGGGCGCAAACGTGATGTTGTCGCGAATGGACTTGCGGAAAGGGTTGGGCTGCTGGAACACCATGCCAATGGAGCGACGCAGCTCGTAGGTGTTTTCGGTCTTGGTGTTCACATTGCGTCCGCGGTAGTTAATCTCGCCCTCCACGCGGCAGCCGCGAATCTCGCGATTCATAAGGTTGAGACTGCGCAAGAAGGTCGACTTACCGCAGCCCGAAGGCCCAATGAGCGCCGTGATCTCACCCTTGTGAAAGTCGAGCGACGTGTCGTGTAGCGCATGGTGGTCGCCATAGTACACGTTGACGTCCTTGGTGGAGAGCACGACCTCGTCGCTCACGGCCTTGCCACTCACGCGAACACGCCTCTCGCTCTCCCCCACGCTCGACAGGAAGTCCTGGGTGTCGGACGATGCCGCTTCGGTTGCGGGCGTTACATTCATCTCGCTCATTCGGCCGTCATCTTCCTTGCCAGTTGCTTGCCCACAATGCGGGCGATTACGTTAAACAACAGCACGCAAATCATCAGCAGTGCAGCGGTGCCCCAGACGATCTGCTGGGCCTCGGGGCTGCCCTCGCCATAGATCTTGTAGATATGCACGGCGAGCGACTCGCCGGGGCGGAACACGTTCCAGGCACAGGTGGGGCTCGACAGGTTAAAGCTCAAGAAGTTCAGGCGAACCGGCGAGCTCATACCCGAGGTAAAGAGCAGTGCTGCGGCCTCGCCAAACACACGGCCGGCCGAAAGCACGATGCCGGTCACGATGGCGGGCATGGCCTCGGGAATCAGGATGTGCAGCGTGGCCTCCCAGCGGGTGAGGCCCATAGCCAGGCACGCATCGCGCTGGGCCTGCGGCACGTCCTCGAGCGCCTGTTGGATCACACGCACCAGGATGGGAATGTTAAACATGGTAAGCGCGACGGCGCCGGAGATAATGGAGTACTTCCAGCCCAGCTGCACCGAGAACACCAGAAAGCCGAACATGCCGACGACGATGGAAGGCAGCGAGGACAGCGTCTCGATGGCGGTAGAGGCGATGTCGCGGATAGGGCCGTTCGGCGCGTACTCAACCAGGAAGACCGCTCCGCCTAGGCTGATGGGCACCGAGATGATCAGAGTGATCAGCAGCAGGTAGAACGAGTCGAACAGCTGGTAGAGCACGCCGCCCTGCGTTCCGTTGGCGCGCGACGGCTCTGTGAGAAAGCCCGGCTGGAACAGCGTCGAGATGCCCTCGAACAGGATATAGGCCACCATGGAGATGACGATGAGCATGACGATGGCGACGATCGCCGTCAGCACGCCCGTGGCGATGCGATCCTGTTTTTGGACACGCCCGAGCCTCGCCTCGTCGATGTGGATGCGCGTGCTAGCCACGAGCCTTCGCCCCCTTGCGGCCAATGAGATGGATGATCAGGATGAAGATGAGGCTCATGCCCATCAGCAGCAGACCGAGTGCCCACAGAACGTCGTCCTGGGCCGAGCCCTCGGCGTAGACCGCCATGGACGTGGTGAGCGTGGTGGTGATGGTGGACGCCGGCGACAGCAGCGACGTCGGCATGGCCTCGATACCGCCGATAACCATGCGCACGGCGAGCGTCTCGCCAAAGGCGCGGGTCATACCCAGGATGACCGCAGTCATGAGCGACGGCATGGCGGACTTGAGCACCACGTGCCAGATGGTCTGCCAGCGGGTGTAGCCCAGCGCGAGCGAGCCCTGGCGGTAGCCGTCGGGCACGGCGCGCAGGCCATCGACCGAAAGCGTGGTCATCGTCGGCAGGATCATGACGGCCAGCACGATGGCGCCGGGCAAGATGCCCAGGCCCGTACTCACGTGGAAGACGCTCTTCATAAGGCCGACGACAACGTGAAAGCCGATCAAGCCAAAGACGACCGAGGGGATGCCGGTCAAAAGCTCAATGAGCGGCTGAAAGATCTTAGAGCCAAACTTAGGGCTAATCTCGACCGCAAAGATGGCAGAGCCGATGGCGATGGGCAGCGCGATAAGCGTGGAGAGCACCATGACCGCAAACGAGGTGACGATCAGGGGCAGGGCGCCGGTATAGGGCAGGCCGTTTTCGGCTGTGTTGGCCAGGTCCCACTTGGTGCCGGTGAAAAACTCGACGACCGAGACGCCGTCCTTGACAAAAGCCGAGAGGCCCTTTTGGGCGACCATAAAGATGAGCGCGGCAACGACAAGCGTCACGAGCGCTACGCACGCGCCCGTGACGCCCAGGCCCACGTTCTCAAGGTCGCGCTTTGGCAGCTGTTTTGCCATTGCAAACCTTTCCGGGGCGATTACTTATTTAGCAGAGACCTTGCCGCTGGCGTCCTTGACGACCTTCATGGCAGAGACGGGGATGAAGCCCTGCTCCTCGACGAGCTTGCCCTGGACGTCGTCGGAAAGCATGAACTCCAGGAAGGCCTTGGTGGCCTCGTCGGCGTCCTTGGAGCAGTACATGTGCTCGGTAGCCCAGATCTTGAAGGAGTCATCAGTGACATTCTTGCTCTTGGGCTCGACGCCCTCGACCTTGATGGCGTTGAACTTGGAGTCATCGAAGTGCGAGAAGTCGAGGTAGGAGATGGCGTTATCGGTGCTGCCCATCTGAGTCTGGACGTCGCCGGACTTGTCGAGCTCGGCGTCGCCCTTAAAGTCGACGGTCTCGTCGCCAAAGACGGCGGCCTCGAAGGTGGCGCGGGTACCGGAGCCGGCCTTGCGGTTGAGGACGACGATGGTGGCGTCGTCGCCGCCGACCTCCTTCCAGTTGGTAATCTGACCGGAGAAGATACCCTTGAGCTGCTCGAGGGACAGGTCGTCGACCTTGACGTTCTTGGAGACGACGGGGCCCATGCCCACGACGGCGACCTCGTGGTCGACGAGGTTCTTGACTTGATCGGCCTCAAGCTTGGTCTCGGCGAAGACGTCGGAGTTGCCGATGGTGACGGTGCCGGCGGCGACAGCGGTCAGGCCCTTGCCCGAACCGTTACCCGAGCCGGAGACGGAGACATCGGGGTTGGCGTCCATGAACTTCTCGGCAGCGGCCTCGACGAGAGCCTGGAACGAAGAGGCACCGTCGTAGGTCACCTCGCCGGAGACGGACTCGGCAGCAGCGGCGCTACCCTTGTCGGCGGCATCGGATGCGCCGGAGCCGCCGCACCCAACGAGACCGAGACCGACGATGCTGGCAAGACCACCAGCGAGGCCGAGGAACTGACGACGAGAATAAGCCTGATCGAGCATGATCTTCCTTTCATACATGCGATTCGCGGGCACCCTGCCCGCTTTGCTGTTTGGAAAGATACGGCCTCGATCGGGCAGTGCCCGCGCCAACTGCGGTTTCTTACGGGCTATTGATAGACCTTTACCGCAAGCGCGGCTCGGCTTTACAAACGAATAACAAACCCGCCACCAAGCATGACCCGCCTTTTACACCAATAAAAACAAAGTTGCGGTGAAATAGTTCCTGCTTGGCCATCAAATGGCCCATTCTAGGAACTATTCCACCGCAACTTAGATTGGGAAACCGCGAGACCTTAAAGCTCTAATTCATTCAAACGAAGGATCGCCACGATATAGATCTTGAGCGCTTGCTTGAGCTGTTCCTCGTTGGCGCACTCGTTGGGGCCGTGCATCTGGCCGCCCCATGCGGGCAGCTCCAGGCCGGTCTCCTCGGGGCCAAACGACACGGCGCGGGCAAAGTTGCGCGCGTAGGTGCCGCCGCCCATGGCAAAGGGCTCGGCATGCTTGCCCGTAAACTCGTTATAGGTATCGATAAGCGCCTTCACGGCCGGATCGTCGGCAGACACCGAGAACGGCACCTTTGCATGACCCACGCGACACGTCACGTCAAAGCGCCCCACGAGCGGCTCGAGCTGCTCGCGGATGGTGTCGGCGCTCGTGCTATTGGGGAAACGCACGTCAATGACCTGCTCAATATGGCCATCCACCACGCGGATGACGCCGGGATTGCAGGTGAGCGGGCCAAACGCCGGGCTCGTCGCATCGATTCCCAGGCCGCGGCCATAGGCGTCCGCATGTACAAAGGCCAGGAACTTGACAAACTCGTGCTCGGCAGGCGTCAGCAGGCGCTCGCCGCGGGCACCAAACGCGTCCTCGGCCTCGCGCAGATACGCCACGATCAGACCGACGGCATTGATCGTTCCCTCGGGCATCGAGGCATGACCGCCAATACCGTGGGCGAAAATCTGCGCATGCCCGTTATCGAGTGCTGTAATCTCCAGGCGGTCAGCGTTCTCAACGGGCGCCGGCAGTTCATCGGCGGCAATCGCAAGCTCGCAGATAGACTGCGACGGAATGGCGTTGCTCGCCTCGGCACCGCTCCACGACACGATGCGCCCGCCGTCGATCTTGGAGCTCACAAACGTCGCCCCGAACTGGCCCTTCTCGGCATTGCAGACCGGGAACTCGGCATCGGGCGTAAACAGAAAGTCGGGGTTTGCATAGTTCTCCAGATAATGGTGAACGTCGGACATGCCCACTTCCTCATCGCAGCCCAGCAGCGCGCGGAAGGTGTAGCGCGGCACAATGCCGTGCTTGAGCAGGTACGCGCCGGCGTAGAGCGACAGCACCGCCGGACCCTTGTCGTCGATCACGCCACGGCCGAGCAGCCAGCCCTCGCGGCGCTCCATCGCAAACGGGTCGGTGTTCCAACCGGGGCCAGCGGGAACCACGTCCACGTGGCAGATAGTCGCGAGCTGCTTGTCGCCGCGACCCGGGATATCGGCGATCCCCACATAGCCCCCGTCGTCGCTCGTCTGATAGCCGAGCTTTTGCGCAATGCCGAGCGCGCAATCGAGCGCGTCACGGACCGGGCGGCCAAACGGCGCACCGGGCTCCGCATCGGCAGCAACGGCCACGGACGGATAGCTCACCAGTTGTTCGATATCGGCAACGACATCCTCCCAGACCTCGTCGACATACTCGGCAACGCTCTGCTCCACCTGATTCATGGACGACCTCCTTACCAATGAGCGGCGAGCGTGCCCGCCCCTCACATCACATACTTATATAGCGAAAAGTTTAGCAAGCTCGGCCACCGAGTGCACCACTGCATCGGCACCCGCCGCCTCGTGCTCGCCCGGCGCCGCCGCGCCCGAATAGATACCAATGCACGGTACGCCCATTGCGTGCGCGCCCTCGACGTCGTTAAAGCGATCGCCGATCATCACGGCATCGCCCGCCGTCGCGCCGAGCGCCGCCAGGGCATCGCGAACCGAATCGGCCTTGGTCTCGCGCCCCTGCGACGGATTCATGCCGACCACCGCCTCAAACTGAGAAAGCCCCAGCTCATGCACCATGTCAATGCACTTTGCTTCCATGCGAGACGTCGCCACGGCCAAGCGATGCCCCTGCGCGACAAGGCCATCGAGCAGCTCGGGGATTCCATCGAACACGGGATACTCTTCCGGTCCCAGCTCATCAAAAAAGGCACGGTACTCGTCGGCCACCACAAGCGACTCCTCGCGCGTAAAGCCGTAAAAGTCGTGGAAGCTCTTCCACAGCGGAGGCCCGATCATGCGACGCAGGTCACCCATCTGCGCCTCCGAAAACCCGCGCGCGGCCAACGTCTTGCGCGTCGAGGTCATCACCGCTCGACCCGTATCTGCCACCGTGCCATCGAAATCAAACAGCACGACCGGCCGCTTGCATATCTCCAGCGCCTCCATCGGCATCCCTCTTCCCCAGTTGACGATTTCCACACCGACACTTCAAACTGTTGACTATTCAACAATTGAACCTATAAATGTGGAACGACTCCACTATACTTGTCGCACTTTGCTCTCAGAAGGCGGCGCTGCCGCGCCCCAACGAAAGGTGCAATTATGTCTTTTGCCATCATAACCGACTCCACGTCGGACATCTCCCCCGCCCGCGCCCAAGAGCTCGGCATTTACGTCATTCCGCTGCATGTGATTATCGAAGGCGAGGACCTGCTCGACCAGGTACAGATCACCGCCCAGGAGTACGTCGCCCGCATGGCCGGCTCCGAGCAGCTGCCGCATACCTCGCAGCCGAGTGCCGGCGAGTTCAAGGCGCTGTTTGACCGCGTGCGCGCCGATGGCCACGACAGCGCGATCTTTATCTCGCTGTGCAGCGAGTGGTCCGCCTGCTATTCCAATGCATGCCTGGTCGCCGAGACCCACGAGCTCGACGTGCGCTGCATCGACTCGCGCACCGGCTCGGGCGCCGAGGGCCTGCTGGTGGAGTACGCGCTGGCTATGCGCGAAGACGGTCGCAGCTTGGACGAGACCGAAGCGCAGATCCGCGCGACACTGCCCGACGCACACCTGTTGCTGATTCCTCGCACGCTCGAGAACCTGGTCAAAAACGGCCGCGCCCCCAAACTCGCCGGCCAGCTGACGCAGATGCTCAACATTCGCCTAGCCGTTTCGCCGGAGTGGAAATCGGGCGAGATCAAGGCCATCAAAAAGGGCCGCGGCGCCAAACGCATCGTTGCCAACACCATGGCCGATTGCCTCGCGTTTTTGGACGAGCACCCGGGCTCAAACGTGCGCGTGCTCACGACCGGCGCCGCCGAGGAGCAGGAGCTCGTCAGCCAAGCGCTCGCAGGCCAAGACTATGTAGACGCCGGCACCGGCCCCATCGGCTGCACCATCGCCACCCATGTAGGCGTCGACGCCATCGCCATCAGCTACTGCCCCCGCTACCAACCCATCCACTAGGGGCACCCTTACCACTTGCGGTGGAATAGGGACTGTTTTTGGCTTATCAACCGCAAATCAATCCCTATTCCACCGCAACTTAGAAGCAGTTCATTTGGGACGGGGCTAAAAAGACTGACACGTAACGTTACGCACCGGTCTTTTTAGCCCCGTTCCA
>CABVAC010000023.1 GCA_902496275.1 uncultured Collinsella sp.
GCGACGGTACTGATACTTGATCACGCGGGTGAGTTCCTGCTTTGCCGGCGGAACGGCCGCGATGCGCATCTCGCCGCCCGGCTCGTCCTGCTTATCCACGAGCACCACGTTGTGGCCGCGCTTGGCGGCAATGTAGGCTGCCTCCATGCCCGCAGGACCAGCGCCCACAACCAGCACGTTCTTGGCCTCGGCGGCAGGCTCGTAGCCGGCCTCGTCGCGCTCCACGTCCGGGTTGACGGTACAGGAGATGCGCTTGCCAAACATGATACCGTTCAGGCAGCGCAGGCAACCGATGCAGGGACGAATCTCGTCGGCGTTGCCGGCAGCGGCCTTATTGCAGAACTCGGCATCGCACAGATTGGCGCGGCCCATCATACAGATGTCGGCAGCGCCGTCCTCGATCAGCTCCTCGGCGATCCAGGCCTCGTTAATGCGGCCGACCGTGGCAACGGGAATGTTCACGTGCTTCTTAATCTCACGCGAGCAGGCGGCGTGCGAGGCCTGCTGCGTACCGGCGGCGGGAATCGCGGAGCCGCGCTTGATGGTGGTGCCGCCCGACACATGAATCATGTCGACGCCGGCCTTCTCCAGGCGACGTGAGACGTAAATCATGTCGTTGAGGGTCAGGCCGCCATCGGTGTACTCGTCGCCCGAGATGCGGACGTCGATGATAAAGTCCTTGCCGCAGCGCTCGCGAACCTCGGCGATGACCTCGAGCAAGAAGCGCATGCGGGCGTCGAGCGAGCCGCCGTACTCGTCGGTGCGCTTGTTGTAGAGCGGAGTCAAAAAGCCGCCGAGCATGCCGTGGGCGTGTGCCGCATGGACCTCGACGCCATCGACACCGGCCTTCTGCATGCGCACGGCGGCGTCACCGAACTGATGCGTGAGCTCGTGGATCTCATCGACCGTGATGGGACGCGGTGCCTCGCGGGCGTAAGACGGGCCCACAAAGGACGGAGCGATCAGACGCGGCGTGCCCGGAATGTTAAAGGCCATATAGGCGGGGTGGAAGAGCTGCGGCATAATCTTGCAGCCATACTCGTGGACGGCCGCGGCGAGCTTTTCCCAGCCGGGGATAAACGTGTCGTCGTAGCAGCACATGTCACCCGGCAGATAGGTATAGGTGGGCTCGACCGTCACGACCTCGGTGATGATGAGGCCCACGCCGCCCTTGGCGCGGGCACGGTAATGATCGACCAAGTCATCGGTCACATAGCCATGATCGGCCAGGTTGGTAGATACCGGCGGCATAAAGACGCGGTTCTTGACCTCGGTTGTACCGACCTTGATTGGGCTAAAGAGCATCGGATAGGCGGAGGACTCCATACAGGGTTCCTTTCATTTGAGCCGCTCGGCGGCAGTTGCTAACGTACCTATCGTATCAGTATCCGCCGCATTCGCACTCGCTCGCACTCCCCCGCCTTTAATCCGATCCCCACAAAAGTTGCGGTGGAATACGGAGTAGATGAGACTTTTGCCAGCCAAAACAGTCCGTATTTCACCGCAACTGATGGGCGGGGTGGACTTGAGGGCTCAGATAGTCAGTCATGCCCTCATCCGCCACTCCCTCACCTACAGCGCGCCGTCCAGCATAAGGTTCACCTTGAGCACGTTGACCGTGGGCTCGCCGAACACGCCGAGGAAACGGCCCTTGGTGCACGCGGCAATGATGTCGCGCACCTCGTCCTCACTTTTGCCCGTGGCCTTGGCAAGGCGCGGGACCTGGTACTCGGCGGCATCGGGAGAGATCTCGGGGTCGAGCCCCGAGCCGGAACACGTCACCAGGTCGACGGGCACAGCGTCCATATCGGCATCGGGGTTGGCGGCGCGGATCTTCTTCACGCGCGCGTCCACAAGCTGTCGGTACTCCTCACTCGCCGGGGACAAATTGGACGGGGCGCCGTAGGCCATGAGCCCGCCGTCCTCCCCCTCGACGATAGTCACGTTCTGAATGCGGCCCCACATGTGGTCCTCGTCCTCGAAGTTCTGACCGATCAGCTCGGAGCCCACGATCTTGTCTTCGACCTTGATGAGCGAACCGTTCGCCTGATACGGGAACGCAACCTGGGCGATGCCGGTCACGACGAGCGTATAGCCCAGGCCGCAGACAACGGTAAACAGCGCGAACACGCCCAGTGCGCGCGATGCAACACCTTTGAACATACAAACCTCCACTTACATAATGCCGCAGAACGCGAGCAGCATGTCGATGAGCTTGATGAATACGAACGGGGCAACGATGCCGCCCAGACCCCACACGAGCAGGTTGTGGGTCAGCAGCTGTCCGGACGGGACCTCGCGATACTTAACGCCCTTCAGCGCGGCCGGGATCAGCGCGACGATAACGAGCGCGTTATAGATGATGGCCGAAAGAACCGCGGACAGCGGGCTTGCCAGACCGAGGATGTTGAGGGCGTCCAACCCGGGGTAGATCGGCGAGAACAGGGCCGGGATGATAGCGAAGTACTTCGCCATGTCGTTGGCCACCGAGAAGGTCGTGAGCGAACCGCGGGTCATGAGCAGCTGCTTGCCGATACGCACGACCTCGATGAGCTTGGTGGGGCTGGAGTCGAGGTCGACCATGTTGCCGGCCTCCTTGGCAGCCTGGGTGCCCGTGTTCATGGCCACGGCGACGTCGGCCTGGGCCAGAGCGGGCGCGTCGTTGGTGCCGTCGCCGGTCATGGCGACCAGGTGCCCCTCACGCTGGAACTCGCGGATCTTCTCGAGCTTGCCTTCAGGGGTGGCCTCGGCCAGGAAGTCGTCAACGCCGGCCTCGGCGGCGATTGCCGCGGCGGTGAGCGGGTTGTCGCCCGTCACCATGATGGTCTTGATGCCCATCTTGCGCAGGTCGGCGAACTTCTCCTTAACGCCGGACTTGATGATGTCCTTGAGGTACACAACGCCCAGCACGCGGCAGTTCTTGGTCACGACCAGCGGGGTGCCGCCGGCCTTGGCGATGCGTTCGACGGCCTCGTCGCACTCCTTTGAGAACACGCCGCCGGCTGCCTCCACATAGGTGCGCACGGAATCGGCAGCGCCCTTGCGGATCTCATTGCCCTCGTAGTTCACGCCGGACATACGCGTTGCCGCGGTGAACGGGATAAACTCCATACCCTTATCCTCGAGTGTGCGGCCGCGCAGACCGAACTGCTCCTTGGCGAGGACGACGATGGAGCGGCCCTCGGGGGTCTCGTCGGCCAGCGAGGAAAGCTGGGCGGCATCGGCCAGCTCCGCGGGATCGACGCCGTCGACCGGGATGAACTCGGCGGCTTGGCGGTTACCCAGGGTGATGGTGCCGGTCTTGTCGAGCATGAGGATGTCGACGTCGCCGGCGGCCTCGATGGCGCGGCCGGACATGGCCAGCACGTTGGCCTCGTTCAGACGGCTCATGCCGGCGATGCCGATGGCGGAAAGAAGGGCGCCGATGGTAGTAGGAGCCAGGCACACGAGCAGCGCCACGAGCGTGGTCACGGCCGTGGGGTTGTCCATGTCGTTAAGACCGACCGAGAAGCAGGAGTAACAATACAGGGCCAGCGTGACCAGGATAAAGACGATGGAGAGGGCCACCAGGAAGATCTCCAGAGCGATCTCGTTAGGGGTCTTCTTGCGCGCGGCACCCTCGACCATCGCGATCATCTTGTCCAGGAAGCTCTGGCCGGGCTCACTGGAGATCTTGACGATGATCCAGTCGGACAGCACCGTGGTACCGCCGGTAACGGCAGAGCGGTCGCCGCCGGCCTCGCGGACCACGGGGGCGGACTCGCCGGTGATGGCGGACTCGTCAACGGAAGCAGCGCCCTCGATGACGTCGCCGTCGCCGGGAATCTGCTCGCCGGCGCGTACGATCACCAGGTCGCCGCGCGCGAGCTCGGTGCCGGGAACGACGGTGAAGTGCTCCTTGTCCTCAACGGACTCGATGCGATGGGCCTCGACGTCCTTCTTGGCCGCACGCAGGGAATCGGCCTGGGCCTTACCGCGGCCCTCGGCAAGCGCCTCGGCGAAGTTCGAGAACAGGTCGGTAAGCCACAGGATGACCGCGATGGCGACCACATAGTAGGTGGGCACACCCGCGTCCTGCACACCGAAAATGGAAGCGACGGCCAGGACGGAGGTCATGACGGCGGAAAGCCACACCAGGAACATAACCGGGTTTTGAATCTGGACGCGAGGATCCAGCTTGGCAAACGAGTCGCGGACCGCGCGGCCCATCATGTCTTTTTGCATAGTCATAAATCTGCGCCCTCCTTTACGCAATCATCTGGAAGAACTCGGCAACGGGGCCAAGCGCCAGGGCCGGGAAGAAGCTCAGGGCACCGATCAGCAGAACGATGAACACGAGCAGGAATACGAACATGCCGTTGGTGGTAGACAGGGTACCGGCGCTCTCGGCGACCTTGCCCTTCTTGGCCAGCGAGCCGGCGATAGCCAGCGTACCGATGATGGGCATGAAGCGGGCGAACAGCATCTCGAGGCCGAGCATGACGTTGATCCAGGGAATGTTGCAGTTCATGCCTGCAAACGCCGAGCCGTTGTTGCCGCCGCATGAGGTGAAGGCATACAGCGCCTCGGAGAAGCCGTGCGCGCCACCATTGTTGAGCTGGTCGGCAAGACCGGGCACCATGCAGGCGATGGCCGAGCACACCAGAATGGCAAACGGAGTTGCCAAGCACAGGACAACTGCCCAGCGCATCTCGCCCGGCTCGATCTTCTTGCCCAGGAACTCAGGCGTGCGTCCGACCATGAGGCCGGCGATGAACACTGTGAGGATGGCGAAGCCGATCATGCCGTACAGGCCGCAGCCCACGCCGCCGAAGACGACCTCGCCCAGAGCAATCTGGAGCATCTGGACAAAACCGCCCAGCGGGGTGTAGGAGTCGTGCATGGAGTTAACCGAGCCGTTGGAAGCAGCCGTCGTGAAAGCGGACCAGGTAGAAGAGGAGGCGATACCGAAACGGCTCTCCTTGCCCTCCATGTTGCCGCCGGCCTGGCCGTCGGTCATCTCGATATTGACCGCTCCGCCATCGGCCAGCTGCGGGGTGCCCGCATGCTCGTTGACGGCGATGATGCCGGTGAAGATCACCAGCAGGATGAACATGGCGGCAAAGATGGCCTTGCCCTGCTTGGTGTTCTTGACGCCGATACCGAAGGCGAAGCAACAGGCGGCCGGGATCAGTAGCAGGCTGGTCATCTCGATGATGTTGGTGAAGGCACTGGGGTTCTCATACGGATGGGCGGAGTTCACGCCGAAGAAGCCGCCGCCGTTGGTGCCGGACTGCTTGATGGCGACCTGAGGAGCCGCGGGACCCTGGGGCAGGAACTGCTCGGTGACCACGCGCGCGCCCTCGACAACCTTGCCGTCGACCTTGACCGTGTCGCCCTCAATCTGGGCGCCGTCGATGACGCTCCAGCCGCCGTCTGCATTAGGCTGAACAGCGACGGGTTCTACGAGCTCAGCCTTCTGAGCCGGCTGGAAGTTGGAGATGACGCCACCGGCAGCCAGGCAGATGCCGAACACGAGGTTCAGCGGGATGAGCACATACAGGACGGTGCGGGTGAGGTCGACCCAGAAGGAACCCAGACCCTGCTCCTTGACCTGACGGAAGCCGCGGATCAGCGCGAACATGACCGCGATACCGGTGCCAGCGGAAACGAAGTTCTGCACAGTGAGACCCATGAACTGCACAAGGTAGGACAGGGTGGTCTCACCGGAGTAGGCCTGCCAGTTGGTGTTGGTTATGAAGGAAGCAGCCGTATTGAACGACAGGTCCCATGACACACCCGGCAGGTGCTGGGGATTGCCTGGCAAGAAGGACTGAAGCGCCTGGAGCGCCACAAGAGTCACGAGGCCGATCCCCGAAAAGACCAGCACGCTCGCCAGATAGCGCCTACACCCCATCTGTTCTGCCGCGTCGATGCGAAGCAGACGATAGACGCCACGCTCCACAGGAGCAATCACAGGCGACAGGAACGTATGCTCACCATCCATGATATGGGCCATGAACCGACCGAGCGGAACGGCCAGGACGACGAGTACGGCAAAGTACAAGATGTACTGAATCGCAGCGTCCATAGTTTACGAATCACTCCTCATCAGAATGTAGATGTAATAGATAAGAAGCCCAATGCAGACGACTCCGATGATGGGAATGAGGATGTCCATTTACCGCCCCTTTCACACGCGGTCCGATGTCTCGGACGCCTGCCCACGCAAGCGTCTGGGGACAGTAAACGCTTCTAGGGATTAAAGAGGCGTGAGGGCCGGGGCTCACGTCCTTAAGATGCCGTAAAGATGCAGGTAGAAAGCACTATTGCAGCTGCAGTGCGCCTATACTCGACCTCGCGAGCATACAGTGGTGTCTTCACCGCGTATGCACGCATGGACAACGCTTCAGAAAGGCTACGCTATGCAGCGCGACGCATCGGACACTCGCGTCAATCCAGACCTCATCCTCAAGGCAATTGAGAAAGACGAGGTCGCCGATGACACTCGAACCAGCCGGGGACACCTCAAAATTTTCTTTGGCTACGCTGCTGGCACAGGCAAAACCTATGCGATGCTTCAAGCCGCCCACGCCGCCAAGCGGCGAGGTGTCGACGTCGTCGCGGGATACATCGAGCCGCACGAACGTCCGGCAACTGCCCATCTTGCACAAGGGCTTGAGAACGTGCCCTGTAAACTCATCGAGCACAACGGCATTGCGCTCAGCGAGTTCGATCTAGATGCGGCTATCGAGCGCGCCCCTCAGCTCATCCTTGTCGACGAGCTCGCCCATACGAATGCGCCGGGGTCTCGCCACGACAAACGCTATCAAGACGTCGAGGAACTTCTACATGCGGGCATCGACGTCTATACGACCGTGAACGTTCAGCATATCGAGAGCCTCAACGACATGGTTGCATCCATCACCGGCGTTGTCGTGAGCGAACGAATCCCCGACCGTATCTTCGATGATGCCGACCAGGTCGAGCTCGTCGACATAGAGCCCGAAGACCTACTTGAGCGCCTTCGCGCCGGCCTCGTCTACCGTCCCGCACAAGCCGACCGAGCGCAACAGCATTTTTTTACCGTCGAGAACCTCACCGCACTCCGAGAAATTGCGCTGCGCCGCTGCGCCGATCGCACCGGTCACCTCACAGACGCCGCACGCGTGCTGGGAAACCGTGACTACTACACCAGGGAGCGTATCTTAGTCTGTGTCTCCCCGGCGCCGACCAATCCCCGCATCGTCCGTGCCGCCGCACGCATGGCGAAAGCGTTTCGCAGCGAGCTCGTCGCTCTGTTCGTAGAGAGCCCGCGCACGCAAGCCATGAGCGATGATGAGCGCGCCAAGCTTGCAGCCAATATCGCCCTAGCCGAGCAGCTCGGAGCACATATGGAAACCGTCTATGGCGACGACATCGCGTTTCAGATCTCCGAGTTCGCGCGCCTGTCGGGTATTTCGAAGATCGTCATGGGGCGCACGGACGAGCGCAGCAGCGTCCGTCAGGCCCTCTTCGGCCGCAAATCTCTCGTAGAACAGCTCATAACATTCGCCCCGAACCTCGACATTTACATCATTCCAGAACAGTCGACTCCGCCCTCCCGACCCAAAGGACGCCGCCATGCGCTCGCCCTGCAGCCGCCCAGCAGCCGAAACGTGCTTCGCACGCTGGCCCTCTCTCTTGCCGCCACGGCGATCGGCACGGCTTTCCGCCATCTGGGATTTGCCGACTCCAGCATCATATCCCTCTATATCTTCACGGCCCTGCTGACCGCCGTCACCACGACGGGGCGTATCTGCACGATCGTATCGAGCGTGCTCTCTGTAGTGCTTTACAACTTCTGCTTTGTCACGCCTCTGTTTTCGCTCGCCAGCTACGATCGAAGCTATCTGGTCACGTTCGGCATCATGTTCGCCACCGCTATGGTCGCCGGCGAGTTAACTGCGCGCATCGCCGACAACGCCCGTACATCCGCCGAGAACGCATTCAAAACGCGCGTACTCCTCGAAACGAACCAGCTCTTGCAGCAAGCCCATAGCGCGGAGGAGTGCGCCCGCGTCGCCATGAACCAACTCGTCAAACTGCTAAAACTCGACGTGGTCTTCTACCCCGCCGAACACGGCACGCTCGGCAAGGCGCTCTATGAGTCCGCTGGCACCGAAAACCGATCCGCGTCGCTGCTCACCGACTACGAGCGCGCCGTTGCAACCTGGACCTACACCAACAACAAGCGCGCGGGCGCAAGCACGCGGACCCTGCCTGAGGCGCGCTGTCTCTACCTCGCGGTTCGCACCGGCGACAAGGTATTCGGTGTCATCGGCATCGCCCTGGAGGGGCGCGAGATCGAAGCCTTCGAGTATTCGATCGTCCTATCTATCGTAGGTGAATGCGCCTTGGCGCTCGAAAGCGACCGGGCGGCGCAAGAGCGCGAAGAGGCTGCGGTCTTGGCGAAAAACGAGCAGCTGCGCGCCAACCTTTTGCGCTCCATCGGCCACGATTTGAGGACACCCCTCACGGCTATATCCGGATCTGCGGCAATCCTTCGGAAGAGCGACGAGAAGCTCAGCCTCGAACAACGCTGCGATCTTGCCGATGCCATCTACGACGACTCCCTCTGGCTTATCGATACCGTGGAGAACCTCCTCGCCATCACACGCGTCGAGGACGGCACCATTCGCCTCAACTTAACATCCGAGCTCATCGACGAGGTCATCGAGGCCGCCCTCAGCCATGTCGCCCAAGCATCGCATGGACGTGCCGTCACCATCGAGCACACTGACGACATCCTGCTGGTACGCATCGACGTCCATCTCATCATGCAGGTGCTTACGAATCTCATCATGAACGCCTTCAAATACACGCCCGAGGACTCGACTGTCACCATCAGCGCACGTCGCGAGGGCGCGTTCGTCGTGGTGGACGTCGCAGACGATGGGCCGGGTGTGGCAGACTGCGACAAGCCTCATATCTTTGAGCGCTTCTTCACCTCAAGCAATACGCGGCCCGTGGATTCGCGTCGAAGCATCGGCCTTGGCCTGTCGCTCTGCCGTTCCATCGTGGAGGCGCATGGCGGCGTCATCGAAGTTCGCGACAACCACCCCCATGGGGCCGTTTTCCGTTTTACCCTGCCTGCCGAGGAGATCGAGATTCATGAATAATGCCGCTAAGCCACGCATCCTCCTGGTCGAAGATGACCTGACCGTTCAAAACCTCGTTTCGACCGCGCTTGACCTCCACGGCTATATCGTGAGCAAGGTTTGCGACGGCCAGGCCGCCATCATGGATGCGGTGTCGCACGGCCCCAGCCTCATCATGCTCGACCTCGGCCTTCCCGACATTGACGGTATCGAGGTCATCACGAAGATCCGAAGCTGGTCGGCAGTCCCCATTATCGTCATTTCGGCGCGCACCGAAGATTCCGACAAGATTGCAGCACTTGACGCAGGGGCAGACGACTACCTCACCAAGCCCTTTTCTGTGGATGAGTTGCTCGCGCGCGTCCGTGCGAATTTGAGGCGCTCCTCGATGGCGTCGAGTGAGTCGACAGAAGCGAGCACGTTCGACAACGGTCCGCTGCATATCGACTACGCCGCGGGATACGCGACGAAAGACGGACGCGAGCTCTCGCTCACCCCAACCGAGTACAAATTGCTCGTCCTTCTGGCGAAAAACGTCGACAAGGTGCTCACCCACACCTTCATCACCCGCGAGATATGGGGCACGAGCTGGGACAGCGATCTGGCGAGCCTGCGCGTGTTCATGCGCACCCTGCGCAAGAAGATCGAGGCAGACCCCTCACACCCCAAGATGATTCAGACGCACATGGGTGTCGGGTACCGCATGCAGCGTCTCTAGCCCACCCACAAAAAGTTGCGGTGGAATACGGAGCAGATAAGGCTTTTGACAGCCAAAACAGTCCGTATTTCACCGCAACTGATGGGGGGATAGAGTTAAAGGCCCAGGTAGCTGGTCATGCCTTCGACGGCGAGCTTGGCGCCGGCTACGGCGTGAACAACCGTCAGCGGGCCGTTAACCACGTCGCCGGCGGCAAAGACGCCAGGCACGGTGGTCATACCGTTCTCATCGACCGAAAGCAGGCCACGATGGTCGGTCTCTAGGCCGCCCGTTGTAAGCACAAGCTTGTCTTTGGGCACCTGCGAAGCTGCAATCACAACTGTGTCGGCAGACGCATGGTCGAGCTCCTCCTCGTAGCCCACCACGTTGTTGTCCTCGTCAAAGATAGCCGTCTCGAACACCGGACCGTTATCGTCGATGGCGCAGATCGCCTTGCCGCACACAATCTCGGCACCGTCAAGCTCGGTCAGCTCGACCTCGTCGTCGATGGCCGAGATATGGCGCGAGCGTGCATACACAGTGACCTTGCGAGCACCCGAACGCAGCGCCGTGCGGGCCACATCCATGGCCACATTACCGGCACCGATGACCGCCACGTTCTGCCCGATCGCCACGCTCGAGGGATCGACCAGGTAATCGATACCAAACAGCACGTTGCCGCGCGACTCGCCGGGAATGCCCAGTTTGCGGGCACGCCAGGTACCGGTACCAACAAAGACCGCATCGTAGCCGTCGCGCAGCAGGTCGTCGATATGCAGCGCGCCGCCGATGGTGGTCGAGGGGCGCACGCGCACGCCAAGCGAGCACATCACATGACGGTACTTTTGCACGAGCGCACGGGGCAGGCGGAACTCGGGGATACCGTATTCCAGCACACCGCCGATCTCGGGGCGCTGTTCAAATACCGTGACGGCACAGCCTAGCTGGGCCATCTTAATGGCCACGGTAATACCGGCGGGACCGGAACCGACCACAGCAACCTGTTTGCCGCACGACGGCGCAGACGTCCACTCCTTACGATCCAAATACGCTGTCGAGATATAGTTCTCGATGCTCGAGAAATGTACGGGTGTGCCCTTGCGGCCCTGGATGCACGCGCCCTCGCACTGGCCCGAATGGTTGCAAACCATGGAGCAGACCGCGCTCATGGGATTGTTCTGGAACAGCAGCTCGCCCGCCTCTTCTAGACGACGCTGTTTGAACAGGTCGATGACCTGCGGAATAGGCGTCTGAACCGGGCAGCCCTTAATCTGACAGAACGCCCTTTTACAACCTAGGCAACGATTCGCCTCTTCGACAATGTGGATAGCCACGCAACTCCCCTTTTTAATGCAATCCAATGGGGGCGACGATAAAGACCCTTCACCGCCGCCCCCATACAGGTAATCTCAATCTGCCGACACAGCAAAAGCCAATGCTATAACTCGCGATGCGAAGCCCCGCAGCGAGCGGACATGTGCTCGAGTGTCGCCAGGCAGTCAGCCGCCGTCGCCGGCACACTGTTCTCGACCACGCAGGGAATCCCAGGGCAGGCGGCAGCCGCCCAGGCCACTACGGGCTCAAAGTCATAGCGGCCCGTCTCGCCCACGCCATGACACACCAGACGTGAACCCGTACCGTCGCACCAACCGGCTTCGTCCTCGTTATCAACGACCTCAAAATCCTTGGCGTGCAGCACGCGAATCTTGCTGCCGCATAAATAGAGCATGCGCGCGGTGATTTCCTGCGCTTCGTCAACGACGCTGGGGTGCAGCAGCGACACTGGGTCATAGATCACGCCGAGCGACGGGCTCGAGACGCGCTCCAGCACCTCACGGCAGCGATCTGGCGTGTTGACTGTCTCGTTCCAACCGGGCTCAATTAGAACCTGACCGCCCACGGCCTCGGCCCGATCGCAGACGTGTGCGAGTCCGTCCATAAAAGCCTCGAGTGCCCCATCGGTCATGCGGTCGTCAGCAACGCGGTTCTGCGCATTGGGGCGACCGGTCTCGGTACCCACCGGGCATCCGCCGAGCATCTGGGCAAAGTTCAGGCATGCCTCGTACTCGGCAATGTTATCCATGAGCTGTTGGCGATCGGGCGTCGCCAAATTCTTATAGCAGCCGAGCACGGCGACCGAAACGCCCGCCTCGTCGAGCACCGCACGCAAATGGTCGGCAAGCTCGCGGGTCAGGCCGCCTCGATCGATCCCCATCGATGCGTAGAGCACCTTACTCGGCAGCTGAATGCACGAAAAGCCCAGCTCTCCCGCCATGCGGATGCGTTCCTCGACGGTCCCCTGCGGAAGGTCGTGCAAACGCACACCCGGAGTAATAGCCCCCACGTTATTCACATCCCTTATGAGCGTTGATGCCCGGGGTGTATCCGCCAAACGGGTCCTCGATAGAGCACACGCCCGAGGGAGCAAGCGGGTCATGCCTGCCGGCCAGTTTGTCGTGATGCATGGTCTCGATATAGGCAAGCACCAGCGGCGCCACGCCCTTCGCATCGTTTTTGACGATAGGCTCGCTCATGTAGTAACCAAACGTGCCCTCGCGGTGCGCGGTGTTTCCCAAGCCCGCGACCAGGCAGATGTTGTCGAGCGCCAGCTGCCCATCATGCTCGGACAGGCAGGTCTCGCAGATGCCGTCGAAGGCGCGACGGCCGTACTGGTAGTAACGCTCGCCCAGCACGCCTAGACGCACGCCCTTCATGATGGCATTGGCAAAAATCGCGCTACCAGACTCCTCCAGGTAGTTGGGGGCGATATTGGGCAGGTTGATGACCTGATGCCACATGCCGGTCTTCTCGTCCTGATACGGCAGCATGGCATCGATCAGGTCGTGGAACATCTTGCGAATCTCGTCCTTCTCGGCTGACATCGAAGGCGGCATGAGCTCCCAGGTATCGATGAGTGCCATGGCAAACCAGCCCTCGGCGCGCAGCCAGAAGTTAGCCGAAAGGCCGGTGACCGGGTCACACCAGAACTGTTTGCGGCTCGCGTCGTAAGCGTGATAGTACAGACCGTTGAGGGGGTTGCGCATCAGGTCATGCACGACCTGGAACATATGGAAGCTGTCCGAGCAGGCACGACGGTTGTGGAAGCTCAGCTCGTACTGCATGTAGAACGGCTGGGCCATATACATGCCATCGAGCCAGATCTGGTTGGGATAGACGGCCTTGTGCCAAAACACGCCTTCTTTGGTGCGCGGCTGGGTCTCGAGCTGGCGGTAGATGGTGTCCATGGCGGCACGGTACTTGGGCTTGCCCACCAGGTCATACAGCTTGTAGAGGGTCTTGCCCGCATTGACGTTATCGAGGTTGTACTCCTGCGGGTTGTAATGCTTGATGGTACCGTCGTCCTGGACAAAGAAATCGATGTAGTCATCGGCAAAGGTCAGGTAGCGCTGCTCACCCGTGATCTCGTACAGCTCGATGAGCGCCTTGATCATGCAGCCGTCGATATAGTTCCAGGTGTTCTCCTTGCCGGCGCGAATCTTTTCGATATTCCAAGCCGGCGCCTGCGGCGTAGAGGTTTCGATCAACTGCTCGATATAACGGTCCAGGATTTGATTGCAACCCATTGCTGTCCCCTCTGACATAAACGATAGGTGAACGTTACCCCTAGTGTAACGCGAACGGGGAATATAGGGTGAACGTTAACCCTATATTCCCCGCAAACGGCAGACTTTTAGCGGCAAACGGCGGTGAGACCCGCGGCGATGCGATGCGCCAGGCGCTCATAGCCGGCAGGACTGTAATGCAGACCGTCCGGCATATAGAGCTCGCGGTGCTCTGGCAAAAACGGGCTGATGCCACTTTGCGCATACAGGTCAATCACCGGAACGGAGTAGCGGTCGCAGACTTCGAGCATCGCCCGCACGTAGGCGACCTGCGTCAACCCCAGGTGATTGAGCTCATCGCTTGCCGGGATATCCTTCTCGTGCTTGCCGCTCGTCTTGCACGGCGTCATAAACACGAGCTTTGCCCGAGGTGAGCGCGCCGTGATGGTTCGGATCAGATAGTCGACCGCACCATAGAACTCATGCATATCGGTGCTGCCCAACTCGCCAAGCGGCACGTTGCGGCTAAAGTCGTTAACGCCGCCAAAGACGATGTAGATATCGGCCGCATCGTCGATACCGTCCAGGCGCTCGACAAACGAATCGGTACGGTCGGCCTTGATGGCGATACGCGAACCCTTGATGCCAAAGTTCTCGATGGTTGCGCCGCCCAGTAGCGCGCCCAAGTGCGAGGTCCACGAAATGTCGTTGCCTCCCCCACTGCAGCCGTTATCGCCCCAGGTGGTCGAATCGCCAAAGCAGCAAATGGTCGATTCACTCAAACTCTTCGTTTCCATAATCTTCTCCTCATCCGCCCATCGACGGTCATACAGGAACGTACCGTTTATTCGCAGCATGCCGAGGGGCTATGCACGGGCGCATTCCGCAACGTGCGAATCGAGCCATTCGATATCCTCGGCAAGATGTGCCACGCCCAGATGGTGTTCACCCGGACACACCTCGTGCCGCAGGCCATCTCTGCGACCCAGCAACTTGTAGGCATCGCGCACGATCTTGAGCTGCTCGTCAACATTTTTCAGCCCGCGCGCACCGTTCAGATGATCCTCCTCGCAGCTCTGCACCAACAGCGGATGCGGCGCGATGAGCGAGGCAATATCACCCATGTCGAGTAAGCGCCAAAGTCCGGGTGTGTAGTTGCAGCTGCAATTGCCATTGAGATGCAGCAGCGAATCGTCGACACCATACAGATAGCCCGAGACAAACGCCTTGCGCACACGCGGGTCGAGTGCGGCCAGGTACAACGTCATGTAGCCGCCACCCGAAAAACCAAAGCAACCCAAGTCATCCATGGCAATGTCGCCGCGCGCCTCCAAGTAATCGATCAAGCGCATGTTGTCCCAGACGTTGAGGCCCGCAACCGTAAGACCCAGTGGCTCGGCCATACGTGCTTGATTCAGACACGTACCGCGCAGGTAGCTGTTCTCGTCATCGCCCTGGCCCTTCCAGTCACGACGGTATCCCCAACCGCGCGCATCAGGACAGACGGTTACGTAACCCATGCGTGCCAAACGCAGACCGTAGTCGTAATTGAACTTACGCACGGCATCATCGACAGCCGGCACGCCCGCAACACCGGCTACGCTTGCAGCACCCGCTCCCTGATGGCCATGCGGGCAGATATAACAGCGTTTGAGCCCCCGCTCATCAAGCTTAGGACAAGACGGCTCCAACAGGTAAAACGGCATCCACACATCGTGCTCAACCTGCAATATCGCATGGGTGCGCACGATGCCGCCGGCAACCCGCACGCGGCTGAGCTCACGAATCTCAATCGGGACGCGGTCCATAAGCGAAAGGCCCAAAACATCGTACAGACGAGTCCTGGTCGCAATCTTCCATGCCTCAAAATCTGCAGGAGTCTTGCCCGTAAAAGCAGCCGAACGTCCCTCGCGCTTCAGCCGGGCACGCAGCGCAGGCTCGTCTTCGCAGTACGTCTCGATGTGCACGGTGCGGCCATTGGCAGATAGCCCAGCCGTCTCCACCGCATCACCGTCGCCGCCCTCGGGATCCCAGCCGTCCGCACCGGCAAGCACCTGTTCGCGGGCGTACCCGGCGGCAGCCATCACATCGAGTTTATTTGCCCACGGCACCCAGTCGGTGGTATCACCCGCCGGCCCATGCAGGATTGCGCCAGCATACTGCGCGCAGCTGTGCGCCGCCGGCTTATTCCAATCCCACCAGCCTTCGCGCTTGATATGTCGTCCCAGCCAGCAATCGATCAGCGCAGTTTGCGCCCATTCGCGCCAAGGACGGCCCAGGTAGACCGAATCCGGCGCCACGCCATCCGGAGCTGTAAACGAACAACCATGAAACACAAATCCGTACGGCTCGCCTTTAGGCGTGGAGGCTGCCGTTACATACCCGTTGACATCCATATCGCGGTTGAGCGAGCGAATCTCGCACCCCTCAAAGTAGGCACGCGCGCCGCCAAAGATAAAGTCGACATCGCCCTCGATCCGGCAACGTCGGAAATATTGGCGCCCCACCCGGCGCGGCGCATACTGTTTGGGTCCTATGAACCCGCCCGGTTTGACCTCATGCGGCGGCAGCGGACCCAAAAACAGTGTGTCCTGGTGCCCCTTAATGCAGCAGGCATCGACAACCAGACGGTCGCCATCGGCATACAGGGCAATCGCCTGACCGACCTCGCGCCCATCGCCGGCATCATTTACGATCGTTAGGTTCTCGAGCCGCACGTCGTCGGCATCGACCAAAACGGTATAGGTCCTAAAGGTGCCGAGCATTCCGTCGATGCCCGATCCGTCCCCCGAGGGCATCTTGGCGCCCAAGCCGCCCACGATACGCACGCTATCGGCCGTCTCTCCCTCAATCGTCACATGCGAGCGATGAATCTCGACCCGCTCGCGATACTCGCCCGGATCGACGCGAATCATCACCGGTTGCTCGGCATCCGGATAGAGCTGATCGGCTGCCGCCAAGGCATCGGAAATCGTTGGATACGCTCCTGCCGCAGCCCTCGAAACGCGCAGCGTATAGATACTTTCGCTCATCGTCCATCACGCTCCCATGCAACGAACTGTTCAGGCCAGCCCTGAACCTGTGGCTGAATATGCTCGGCACAGCCCTTAAATGCCGTTTGGGCCGTGGCGAGCGATGCCCCATGCTTTCCATGCGGAAAGACATGTAGGCTAAAGCCAATCCCGTGGTCGGCAAGAGCCTGCGCAAGAAGGAGGCTATTTTGAACTGGTACCGATGCATCCTCGGCGGTATGCCACAAGAACGTACGGGGGAAGCCATCGCCCACCATATTCTCGATCGACAACTTTTGAGCTAAAGCGCCATCGGCACCCGTTAGGTGTTCAAACGAACCACGATGAGCATAGGCCCCCGAGCTTACGACCGGATAGCCCAAGCAAAGTGTGTCAGGCCGAATCGACTCAGGCGATGCCGAAATCGACTCTGCAAGCCAGGGTTGGTCCCAAAGCGCCCCGAGCAAGCCAACTAGATGCCCACCGGCCGAAAAACCCATGACCGTAATCCGATCAGGATCGACACAGTACTCTGCCGCATGGCTTCGGACGGTATCGACCGCCCGCGCGAGTTCTTGCAATGCCAGCGGATAGACAGCCGGAGCAACCGAATAGTTCAGTACAAACGCTTGGTAGCCCATCGCCAACAAACGGAGCGCTACCGGCTCGCCTTCGCGCGGCGAAACGTGATCGTAGCCGCCTCCTGGCACGACCACAACTGCAGGCAGCGGTTTTAAAGCATAAGCATCTTCGGTCGGGGCAAAAACATAAGACGTAATCGTGGCAGACGAGCCATCGACCCCGACAGGAATCGTTTTATTGAGCATGTATTCCCTTTCACCATGATGCGTAGCGCAGCGCACACGGCCGTATCGCACAAGGGCTGCATTGCCGATTTATCCGACAATGCAGCCCTGGTCATCAACCCGAGTTAGGAACGGACAACCTTGTCGACGTTCTGGAGCTGCAGCTCCTCGCCGTCCTGGCCCTCGATCACCACATTTTGCAGGTCGAGCACCTTGACGTTTTGCGCAATGATGCCCTGACGCACCATGGGCTCAACGCCGCAGGCCATGGCCGGGACAAAGGGCTCGGCATCGTCGGCAAAGGTCACGTGAACGTCTTGGAACGTCAGACGCGTCACCTTGCTCTCGGGCAGACCCGTGATATAGGCCGCGGCAGCATGGCAGTTGGTGGCCTCGATATCGCAAAACGTCGTGGCACCAAAGCCGGGCGTGCGGTCGTCGACGGGCAGTGCCTCGCGAGACTGCACGTAGTCGGTCTTGCCGTCCTTGTCGCAGAAGTAGAACGAGTTGACCACGAAAGGCGTGAGCACCTCGTCCATGCGAATGTGCTCAAAGGTAATGCCCTCG
This sequence comes from uncultured Collinsella sp., assembly GCA_902496275.1. GTDB lineage: Bacteria > Actinomycetota > Coriobacteriia > Coriobacteriales > Coriobacteriaceae > Collinsella. Next base: position 17,764 of record CABVAC010000023.1, read on the forward strand.
TTGACGGCATCCTTGCCGCGCCCGCGGCGGGTCTTGACGCGCAGGCCGCGGTCGGTGCGCTCAAAGAGGCACTTGCTCACGGTAAGGTCCTTGATGCCGCCGGCAGCCTCTGAACCCAGGACCACGGCGCCGTGACCATCGTGCATGTAGCAGTGAGAGATCAGCACGTCGTGCGTGGCGGGACGAAGCTCGGGCTCAATGCCCAGCTTGCCGCTCTTGATGGCGATGCAGTCGTCACCCACTGAGAACTGACAACCAAGGATGCGAACAAAACCGCAGCTCTCGGGATCGAAGCCGTCGGTGTTGTGGGAGTTCTTGGGGCCCTCGATGGACAGGCAGAGCGCATCGACGTGCTCGCACAGGATGGGGTGGATGTTCCACGCCGGGCTGTTGCGGACGGTGAAGCCGGCCAAGCTCACGTTCTCACACTCGGATAGGAAGATCATGCGCGGGCGGGCGACCTCGCGGCCCTCCTCCGGGCGAAAGATGTTCTTAAATTCCTTGTTCCACCAGTTGTCCTCGGCAAAATCAGTCTGACCGTCGATGGCACCACGACCATAGATGCACACGTCGTGCACGCTCAGACCCGTAAAGGTAGAGCAGTAGGTCGAGAAACTCTCGCCCTCCCAGCGGCCCAGGGGCAGCATATCGGTGCCGGCATACCCGGCGCCCTCGTCGCCTGTGACCGTGCCCGGAATGTAGGCAAGCGCCGCGCGATCGTGACGGGCCAACAGCACCGCTCCCTCGGCGAGCTCGATGTTGATATTGCTCTTAAGGAAGAGGGACTTGATGCGATAACTACCGGCGGGGATCAGCACGCGCCCGCCCTTGGGGCAGGCCATGATGGCAGCCTGGATGTTGGTGGTGTCGTCGTGCTCGGCATCGCCCTTGGCGCCACAGTCGCGAACGTTGATGGTAAAGGGCTCAGCCGGCGTGGTGACACCTACGCTCAGCTCACGCTCGCCACAAACAAAACGAACCAGGTTGCGCTTGCCGGGGATCAGGCCGTCGACATAGGTCTCGACCGTATTCGTGGTACCGGCGGGCTCGTCGTTGACAAAGATCTCCCACGTATCGGCGCAGGTAAAGTAACCGCCGTCGTCAAGCTCGATAACCGCCGCGCGCGCGTTGCGCCAGATAACGTTCGTCTCCATGGGTTTCTCCCTCAAAAAGATGCTCTAAAGGCAAATTGTACGCTGTTGAAAAAGGGCCGTGCCTGCCGGCGGAATTCCGGTGGCACGGCCCTGTGATTTGGACGATATGTCGGCCTTACTCGGCGGGAGTTACGCTACCGTCCTGGAAGCCAACGTTGTTGTGGGCAAAGCAGTCCTCGTACTTAAAGCCGGAGAGCTCCTCGCAAAGCGCCTTGACCTCGGGCTTGACGTCGGCCATCTTGCCACCCTCCTTGACTCGGTGAATCTCGTCGCAAAGGACGTCGCACTGCTCCTTGTCGATCTTGATGCCGCGGGCAAGGACGGCCGCAAGCAGGAAGAAGCCGGCGCAGCCGATGATCATGTAGCCGCAGATATACAGAGGCACGGTAGCGGGCTGGGTCACGGCGTCGCTATTGCCGGCGGTCTGAATGAAGCCGGAGGCAGCAAGGACGATAGCCCACACGTTGACGGCGATAGCCTGGGCGATCTGCTGGCAGAGCTGCTGCGCGGAGCTGTAGATGCCCTCGCGACGACGCAGGGTGATGAGCTCATCGACATCGGGGATGTAGTTGAGCAGAACATCGGGCAGGTACTGGAAGCCGACGTAGAAGAACTTCCAGATGGCGAAGATGATGGGGTAGGCGATCATGGCGATGGCGACCGTGGAGGTGCCGTTGATCTGACCAAAGGCGAAGTAGTTGTAGGCAATGATGCACGCAGCGCAACCGACATTTGCGAGGTACCAAGACTTGTGGAAGCCCTTCTTGGCCATGAGGGCAACCCAGATGGCGGTGCAGACGATAGCGACGACCTTGCCAGGCATCTCCATCACGGACTCGTAGGACTTAGGAATCTGCAGGCAGTAGACGATGAAGAAGGACAGGCAGGCAGACCAGCAGGCAGCAGCGAGCTTCGTGGAAACCTGTGCGTACAGGACCTTGCGGAAGGACTTGTTGCGGAAGGTGGAGATAACGTCGATGAAGAACTTCTTGATACCCTCGCCGACGCTCTCGATCTTCTCCTGAGCGACCTCCTCGGGGGTGTGCTCCCACGTGGACAGGTACACACAAAGCAGCGAGATTGCCATGACCGAAGCGTTGACCGTAGCGATGATGAAGTAGCTGAACGGGTTGGTCTCGCCGAAGGTGCCAAAGCCGAAGCCCACAAGTGCAGCCATCAGGAAGCCGGCGGCGTTACCAAAGAGATGCTTGTAGCCGGTGAGGTACGTACGCTCCTTAAAGTCGTCGGTCATCTCGATGGTAAGCGGCGACAGGTTGGCGGTGCAGAACGTGTACGCGACGTTGTAGATCAAGTACAGCACAAAGTAGTACGGGAAGCCAAACGGCGTAGCCACGAAGATGAGCGGCTCGGCGATCATCATCGGGATGGCCAGCAAGATCCAGAAACGACGACGACCAAAGATGCGGCCAATCTTGGTGGCATAGAAGTTATCGGCCACAAAGCCCATCAGCGGGCAAAGAATGGCGTTGACATAGATGGCAAACGAGCTGATCAGTGCAGCCTCGCCTGCGGACAGGCCACACTCCGTGGACAGGAACAGCACCATGTAGCTGTGCGTAAATGTCAGGGCACCGGAATTGAGCATACCGCCCATACCAAAGCCCAAGCGCGTCCAGAATGTGATCTTACGCTTTTTTCCGATCTTATTAGTCATCGAGCTCCCTCTCTTTTCTCGATTGTCTTGTAACAAGACATTTGAGTCCACACTGACATCTGTCTGCCCAGCGTTCAGGGTGAACGTTTAGTTAGATTATGCGCGATTGCTTACGACAGGTGAACGTTCACTTGCATATTATCCCCGAACGGTCGATTTTTACCGCCGAACGGACACAATTGAGATCCTCACACCTATTTTCTGCTGGTAAGGGTGCCATGCTGGACAGCCATGAGATAGGTGAACGTTTATCAGATTTTCCAACATATTCACTTAACCACGAAGCGAAAAAGCCCCGCCGGGATCACTCCCAACGGGGCAGACGACATAGCGCTATGTTTGGGCGCACTTGCTGCTACAAGCAGACGCCGTCCTTCCAGATACTGATCTCGTGACAGCCACGGCGCTCGGCACTCGTGAGCTTACCGCTCGCCGTCTGTAGCACCAGCTGGTACAAATCGCGGGCGGCCTCGTCGAGCGTGCGCTCACCCGTGGCAATCACGCCGGCGTTAAAGTCCATCCAGTTGGCCTTGTGGTCGCACAGACGCTGATTGGTGAACACCTTGAGCGTAGGCGCCGGCGCGCCAAACGGCGTGCCGCGTCCAGTCGAGAACAGAATCACGTGGCAGCCAGCAGCCGTCAACGCCGTGGTGGATACCATGTCGTTGCCCGGGCCGCACAGCATGTTCAGGCCATGCTTGGTGACCTGACCGGCATACGGCAGCACGTCGACGATGGGTGCAGAGCCACCCTTCTGCACGCAGCCGCAACTCTTGTCCTCGAGCGTGGTAATACCGCCGTCCTTGTTACCGGGACTCGGGTTCTCGTAGACCACCTCGCCATGGCTAATAAAGTAGTCCTTAAAGCCATTGAGCATGTCGGAGGCAGCGTTAAAGACCTGCTCGTTCTCGCAACGGTCAAGCAGGATGCTCTCCGCGCCAAACATCTCGGGCACCTCGGTAAGCACCGACGTGCCGCCGCGGGCGACGACCATATCGCTCACGCGACCGATCGTGGGGTTGGCGGTAATGCCCGAAAGGCCGTCAGAGCCGCCACACTTAAGACCAATGACCAGCTCGGAGGCCGGAATGGGCTCACGCTTTGCTTGCTTGGCCAGGTCAGCCAGCTCGGACAGAATCTTGTGCCCCTCGATCTGCTCGTCGGCGACGTCCTGGCAGGTGAGGAAGCGGACGCGCTCGTGGTCGAAGTCACCGAGCTCGTCGAGCACCTGCTGATGCGTGCAGTTCTCGCAACCGAGCGACAGGAATAGCACGCCGGCCGCATTAGGATGACGCGAGAGCGCCACCAGCAGACGACGCGTCTGGGCATGGTCGGCGCCGGTCTGCGAGCAGCCAAAGGGATGCGGGAAGTAGTAAACACCCTCCAGCGAGCCATCGACCAGATCCTGGGCCTTCTCACACATGGCACGGGCGACTTCGTTGACACAGCCGACCGTGGGGATGATCCACAGCTCATTACGCGTCGCGGCACGACCGTCGGCGCGGCGGAACCCCATAAAGGTCTCGGGCTCAACCGGCTCAACGACCGGATGTGTGGGGTTGTAGGTGTACTCGACCTCGCCCGAAAGGTTGGTCTTGACATTATGTGTATGAAGCCACTGACCGGGCTGGACATCGCCCGTCACATGGCCGATAGGAAGGCCGTACTTGATGACGTCCTCCCCCGCGGCAATCGAGCGCACGGCCATCTTATGACCCTGCGGAATATCCTCCGCGGCCACGACCTCGCCCACCCCGGGAACCGCGACGGCGGTGCCCTTGGCAAGCGGCGACAGCGCGACGATCACGTTGTCGGCCGGATTGATCTGGATAGTGTTCATTGCAAATGGTCCTAACCCTACAGGTTGAGCAGAAGTCGAGACGCGGGCACGCCGTCCCGCGCCCGCGTCTGCGCCGGAAATTTACGCCTGAGCGTTGGCGAAGGCCTGCTTGGCGCCCTCGGCACGCACGACAGCGAGCGCGCTGACGACAAACTCCTCAAGACCTGCGATCTGCGTAAGGTCCTCGCCCCACATCTGCTCGTTGGTGAGCACGTCGTGCACCAGCTGGGCATCGTCGGCGCCGGCATGGGCGGCGTAGAAGTCGAGCACGAAGGCGTCGTCCTGAGCGGTGTACTCGGTGCCGTCGGAGCGACGCAGGTGCAGGCCGTCGCCCTCACGGGACACGAGCTCCTGCGTGTAGAAGGAGATGAGCGTAGCGAGGCTCGTCGCCAGGCACTTGGGCAGGTTGCCGGTCTCGGCAACGTAGTCCTTGAGCGTGGGCAGGTCGCGAGCGCGCCACTTAGCCGTGGAGTTGAGGCAGATGGAGAGCAGCGCATGATCAATAAACGGGTTGTCGAAGCGGTTTTCGACGGCGGCGGCAAAGGCCTTGCAGTCCTCGACATCCAAGTCGGCGGCAAGCGTCGGAATGACCTCGTCGTAGAGCATGGTGTTCATGAAGCCGCGAACGGTCTCGTCATGCATGCAGTCGCGCACGATATCAAAGCCGGCAACCCAAGAGCCCGGAACAAAGGCGGTATGGGCACCGTTGAGGATGCGGACCTTGCGCTTTTTGTACGGGGTGACGTCGGGAGTCACAAAGACACCCGGAAGACCAGCCTTCACAAAGGGAAGCTTCTCGGCAAGCGACTCGTCGCCCTGGATGCCCCACATCTGGAAGGGCTCGCGCACGGCCAGGAAGGGATCCTCGTAGCCCAGACGCTCAGCCACCGCGGCGGCCTCGGATGCGTCGCGGATACGGCCCGGCACGATGGTGTCGACGAGCGTGGTGCAGACGGTGCAGTCGTTGGCCATCCACTGCGCAAACTCGTCCTCCCAGCCCCAGTCGCTCACATACTGGTTCATGATGCGCAGCAACTCCTCGCCGTTGTGATCGATGAGCTCGCAGGCGAGGACGATGACGCCCGGCTTACCGGCAGCCCAGCGGGTGTGGAGCACCTGGGCAAGCTTGGCGGGGAAGCTCGCAGGTGGCATGTCGTCGGCCTTGCAGGACGGGTCATAGGCGATACCGGCCTCGGTGGTGTTGGAGACGATGATCTCTAGGTCGTCGGAGACGGCGACCTCCATCATGGCGCGGTAGTCGTCCTCACGATACGGGTTAAGGCAGCGGCTGCAGGCGCTGATCACGCGGGACTCGTCAACCGTGTTACCGTTCTCCTTGCCGCGCACCAGCACGGTGTACAGGTCGTCCTGGGCATTGATACCGTCGGCAAAGCCAAAGGCACCGTTGATGGGCTGCACCATGACGACCTTGCCGTTCCAGCCGGTGGCCTCGTTGCCCATGTCAAAGAAACGGTCGACGAAGGCGCGCAGGAAATTGCCCTCGCCAAACTGCAGAACCTTCTCGGGAGCATCCTTGGGCAGCAAATAGCCCTTGTAGCCGATCTTCTCGAGCGCATCGTAGCTGATGTTCTCCATCTATGTGTCTCCTTAGATGTTTGTTAGCGTGCAAGCAAAACGGGGCTCCGCGTGTGGCAACGGCGCCCAGGGTTCGATGTGATTCGATGCGGGCTTAGGCCTCGTCGGTGTCCAGGTCAAAGCCAAAGTAGCGGACCGCATTGTTGTAGCTGATGTCACGCACAACCTCGCCCAGCAGCTCCATGTCGGCCGGGTACTTGCCCTGCTCGACCCACTCGCCGATCACGCTGCACAGCACGCGACGGAAATACTCGTGGCGCGGATAGGACAGGAAGGAGCGGGAGTCGGTGAGCATGCCGACAAAGTTGCCCAGGACGCCCTCGTTGGCCAGAGCCGTGAGCTGCTCGCGCATACCGACCTCGTTGTCGTTGAACCACCAGGCGGAACCGTTCTGGATCTTACCGGCAGTCGGAGCCTCCTGGAAACAGCCCATGACGGTATCGATCATGGTGTTGTCGATGGGATTCAAGCTGTACAGGATGGTCTTGGGCAAGCCGCAGGTCTCCTGGATGGAGTTGAGGAAATCGGCGAGCTGGTCGGACGGCGTGTAGTTGGAGATGCAGTCATAACCGGTATCGGGGCCGAGCTTGGCAAACATGGCGCGGTTGTTGTCGCGCTTGCAGCCAAAGTGTAGCTGCATGGCCCAGCCCAGGCGGACATACTCGCCGGCAACGAACTGCATAAAGGCAGTCTTGTACTTGAGGACCTCTTCCTCGGTAAGCGGCTCGGCAGCCAGACCCTTGGCAAAGATAGCCTCGATCTCGTCAGCGGTAGCCGGGACGTACATAACGTAGTCGAGTGCGTGGTCGGAGGCGCGGCAGCCCAGCTCGTGAGCAACGTCGTAGCGCTTGGAAATGGCAGCCTTCATGCCCTCAAAGTCGCTGACCTCAACGCCGGCAACCTCGGAAAGGTGCTTGCAGTAGTCGGCAAACTCCTGGCCGCGCTCGATGCGCAAAGCGGCATCGGGGCGCATGGCGGGAACGACCTGAACGTCAAAGCTGTCGTCGGCGGCAATCTTCTTGTGCCACTCAAAGCTGTCGGCGGGGTCGTCGGTAGTGCAGATCATGCGGACGTTGGACTGCTTGATCAGGTTGCGGCAGGTGAAACTGGCCTCAGCGAGCTTGGTGTTGGCAAGGTCCCAGACCTCCTGGGCAGTCTTGCCGTTGAGGACGCCCTCGTAGCCAAAGTAGCGCTTAAGCTCCAGGTGGCTCCACTCAAAGACGGGGTTGCCAACGCAGCGACCCAGGGTCTCGGCCCACTTTTGGAACTTCTCGCGAGCAGGGGCGTCGCCAGTGATAAAACGCTCGTCGACGCCGTTGGCACGCATCAGGCGCCACTTGTAGTGGTCGCCGCCCAGCCAAACCTCGGTGATGTTCTCGAAACGCTTGTCCTCCCAAATCTCCTTGGGAGAAATGTGGCAGTGATAGTCGACGATGGGCATGCCCTCGGCAAAGTTGTGGAACAGCTCCTCGCCGGTCTTAGTGCTCAGCAGGAAATCCTGATCGTCCATAAAGTTTTTCATCAAACAGCCCCTTTGTTTGCGGAGCGGGCGCACAATACGCTCGTCATCCTTTAGGTGAACGTTCACCATACTAATCCATTACGACTCAAAAGGTGAACGTTCACCTAACAACCATGGGGTGAACGGTAGGTTTTGCCCGTTCAACGGTTGCCGGAGCTGTGACTTGCATGCATTGCGGACCGGTTGGCGTCCCCGAACACCGAACTTGAGCGCTTTTGCTCAGGTGGGTCATGTCCCGACGTACATTTTTGGGAGTATTCAGCATTGGAGCGCGCCGTGCGCCATCCTCAGCGTCCTATTTGGAACGCAGATAGCGCCCGATCGGCATAAAAAGTGCCCCCGATGGCAAATTACGCCATCGGGGGCACTTAAAACAGTCGTTCTGCACCTCATTCAGGGCATGCCAATGCTGAATACTCCCAAAAATGCACGTCGCAAGAGGGGGTACCTGCTCAATCGGCTAAATACCCGCAAGTTCGCAGTAGCGGTCGACATTGCTGGCAAATACCATCTCGACGGCACCCTTCTGGACGGGCACCGTCGGGGTCCTTCCCCACAGCAGATAATCGCCCAGCGTCTTAGCGCCGCGATACGCCAGGCTCGTCGGGTCCTTATAGACAATATTGGTAAAGATACCGCGGCGCAAGGCCAGAGCACTTTCGGGAAACAGGTCGTTGCCGATCACCATGACCTGACCGGCCTTGCCGGCCGAGACGAGCGCGTCGGCAACCACTTCGGAACCAACGGCAAAAACGCTACAGATAAGTTCAGGGGCGTCCGGCGCACTCAAGCGCTTTTCGAGCTCATGCTCGAGTTGTTTGACTTGCGCATGGGCACCTGCAAGATCCTCAACCTGCCATGGAATATCACGTTCGCGCAGGTAATTGTGGAAGGCGCGGGCGGTTAGATAGTGCGAATCGGTATATGGGTCGCCTGTCAAAAGGAGCACGCGGGCGTCGGCCCCAGAAGCATGGACCAGGTTTGCCGCCTGCTCGGCCATAAGGCTGCCTGCCGTCGAATAATCGGCCAAGCTCGCACCCAAACGATTCAAATGCGGACGGTCGCCGTCGACAAGCTCAATCGTCACGCCCGCCTCGGCGATCTGCCCCAAAAGCTCAGTCGCACGATCGTCGCCCGGCGCATAGGCGAGCAAGCCATCAATCTTCTCGCCCACCTGCAGACGCTCGTCGATTTGCTCGAGTGCATCAGCGTAGCCGCCCACGCCAAATTCAACGCGCTCAACCGTAATGCCCCGGTCGATGACCTCCTGTTCAAAGCGATTGCAGCCTTCCCACAGGTAACGGAAAAAGTACGCTCCCTCGCGCGATGCGCGGGGCAGGCAAAACACCAGATTGATGTCCTTGCGGCGCAGGCTTGAGGCACTTGTGTTGCGGTGATAGCCCATGGCCTCGGCCTTGGCGTTCACCTTGGCGCGCACGGATTCGCTCACGCCGGCCTTTCCCGTCAGGGCCTTGTGCACGGTATTGATGGAAACGCCAAGCTCGGCGGCTATGTCCTTCATGGTTACGCGAGCGCTCATGCGGTTACTCCGTTATAGATAAGTTGCCAATTAATAGTCCAGTTAACGATACCCCAAAAATACTCTTCGACTCGCCGTGCTCTCCCTCAAATGCACAAAGCGCCCCGCGAACGGATGCCCGCGGAGCGCTTGGATGTCCGGACCTTATTTGATACCGCGACCCAAGTCTTCGGCGATTTTGTCTACGCCCTTAAGTGCAGCGCACGTCTTTTTGTTGGAGCAATGCCCCGTGCAAACGCCACCCTGAGCGCAGTCGGCGCAGGTGCCCTTGCGGTAGATGCGCACGCACACGGCGACAAACGCAATACCGATAATAGCCAGTACAACAATATCGATAGGTGCCATAGCAAGCCTCCTCTAGTTAACCACCACTTACTTTACCCCATTCTCCACCTACCAAAAAGGGAAAGGTTTATTTTGGTCGGTTTTATCTGCGGAAACGCCACATCTTAACTTCTGGGGCAAAGCAATCTGTCTCCCATGCACAAAAAGCCCGGGGTCGCTGGGACACCCGGGCTCGTGAAAAGGGGCTAATCCTTATTCGGACTTAAGCGGAAACTGCGGCAGAAGCAGTGTTGGTCTCGTCCTCGTCGGTCCATGCATGCTTTGGCATGGGACGGAAGATCTGGAAGAGCATCGCAACCAGCAGCACGATAGCGACAATCGTCCAGATACCAAACTGCCCAAGGACAAGCAGGTTGTAGAACTGGTTGATGAACAGGCCGATGACCCAAGCGAAGGCGCACTCGTAGCCGATGGCAATCGCGGTCCACTTGCCGGAGTCCATCTGGTTGCGGATAGTGCCCATGGCGGCAAAGCACGGGGCGCACAGCAGGTTGAAAGCGCCAAAGGCAACGCAAGCGCCCATAGTCGGAAACATGCCGGCAAACGCGGTCCACAGGCTCGGGTCGGTCTCGCCCGCGTCGGCGACGGACAGCAGCGAGCCGGCGGTGGCGACGACGTTCTCCTTGGCGACGAGACCCGAGACGGTCAGCGCGGTGGCCTGCCAGGTGCTAAAGCCGAGCGGGGCGAAGATCCAAGCGACCAGGTTGCCGAGCATGGCAAGCACGGAGTAGTCCATGAACTCCTCGGGGATGCCGTCCATCGCAGGCAGGAAACCAAAAGAACCGTTGTAGCTACCAAAGTTGGAGAGGAACCAAACCACGACGGTGGACGCGAAGATGACCGTGCCGGCCTTCTTGATAAAGGCCCAGCAGCGCTCCCACACGTGCAGCGCCCAAGAGCGAATCGCCGGGAAGTGGTAGGCAGGAAGCTCCATAACAAACGGTGTCGGGCGACCGGCGAAGAGCTTGGTCTTCTTGAGCATGAGGCCCGAGGCGATGACGGCAAAGACGCCCAGGAAGTAGAAGAGCGGGCTGATCCACGCGGCGGTGGTGGAAGAATCGCCGATGATGGAGCCCATGAGCAGGGCGATGATCGGCAGCTTGGCGCCGCAGGGGATGAACGTGGTGGTCATGACCGTCATGCGGCGGTCCTTCTCGTTCTCGATGGTCTTGGT
>CABVAC010000024.1 GCA_902496275.1 uncultured Collinsella sp.
CTCAAGAAGGAGTAACATCGGGACTTGCAGCGACGGACCTCAGGACGCTCTTACACCACGTCTGCGCGCGCGACCCCGAGCGCGCATTGAAATAGGCGTTTTGGGCTGTTTGAGGGGTTAGTTCTATACCCCGTGGACAAAAAATGCCAAATATGAGTACTGTTGCCAAGATAGTCACATATATTTTAGGTCAATTTGGCTCTCTTACGATATTTATTATCGATAGAGAGCCTATTTTATTGGACCTATGGGGAAGTACATCATCTAATTTTTGAACAAATGTAGACTTTCGACACCCATGCGTAGCAAAATTGCTGTTACTAAATTAGTGACAGTACTCATATTTGGCATTTTTTGACCACGGGGGCTGCCGAGGCCGTGGTTTCGCCCTTTTTGCGTCGAAGCGATACACTGTTGCCGTTTGATTTCTTCGCTCAAGGAGGATGCGCATGCCGTGCACAACGATTCTGGTCGGTAAGAACGCAAGCTACGACGGGTCGACCCTGGTCGCCCGCAACGAGGACTCGTCCAACGGGGTGTTTGAGCCCAAGCACATGTGCGTAGTGCATCCCGACGAGCAGCCGCGCGTCTACACGAGCGTCCTGAGTCACCTGACCGTTGAACTGCCCGATAATCCCATGCGCTACACGAGCGTCCCCGATGTTATTCCCGGTCACGGCATTTGGGCCGAGGCGGGCTTCAACGAGCTCAATGTGGGCATGTCCGCAACCGAGACGCTCACCACCAATGAGCGCGTTCGCGGCGCCGACCCGCTCGTGGACTACGTGCCCGCCAAGGGTAACGAGGGTGAGGACGGCTATGTGCCGGCGCAGCCTGGTGGCTTGGGTGAGGAGGACATGGTGACCCTGGTCCTGCCGTACGCCAAGTCCGCTCGCGACGGCGTTCGTATCCTGGGCGACCTGCTCGAGCGCTACGGCACCTACGAGAACAACGGCATCGCCTTTAGCGACGTGGACGAGATCTGGTGGCTCGAGACCATCGGCGGCCACCACTGGATCGCCAAGCGCGTGCCCGACGACGCCTATGTGACCATGCCCAACCAACTGGGTATCGACAGCTTTGACCTGGATGACGCCGAGGGCGCCCAAGTCGACCACATGTGCTCTGCCGACCTGCGCGCCTGGATGGCCGAGTGGCATCTGGACCTGACGCTGGGTGTTAAGGGCGACGGTCCCGCCGCGGTCTTTAACCCGCGCGAGGCCTTTGGCTCGCACAGCGACAGCGATCACGTCTACAACACGCCGCGCGCCTGGTACATGCAGCGCTGCCTCAACCCCAGCGACGTGTGGGATGGCCCCGACGCCGACTACACGCCCGAGAGCGACGATATCCCCTGGAGCCGCGTGCCCGAGCGCAAGGTGACCATCGAGGACATTAAGTACGTGCTTTCGAGCCACTACCAGGGCACGGAGTACGACTGCTACGGTAGCAAGGGCACGCCCGCCACGCGCGGTGCCTATCGTCCCATCGGCATCAACCGCAACAGCCAGCTCGCCGTGTTGCAGCTGCGCCCCTATGCGCAGCCGGCGTATCGCGCCGTACAGTGGATGGCCTTTGGCTCCAACTCGTTTAACGCGCTGGTTCCGCTGTACGCCAACGTCGAGACCATGCCCGAGTACTATGCCGACACGCAGGCTCGCGTGACGTCCGAGAATTTTTATTGGGCGAATCGCTTGATTGGCGCCCTGGCCGACGTCCGTTTCCATGAGTGCGGCCACGCGGTCGAGGATTATCAGGAGAAGATCGGTGGCATGGGCCACAAGCAGATCCATGACGTCGATGCTGCCGTAGCCGCGCTACCCGAGGCCGAGGTGCCTGCCGAGCTTGCACGCGCCAACGAGGCCTTTGCCGAGCTTGTGCGCGTGGAGACCGATGCCCTGCTGGGCAAGGTGCTCTACACCACGAGCTGCGCCATGAAGAACTCTTTCGCGATGAATGACAACGTGAGGTAGGGATTTCCCGTCGATCGAATAGCGCTAAAACGCTTTGTCGCTTTCGCTCGATCTTGGGTACAAGAACGCCAATGCAGTTGTTTGTGATTGGAGACAACCATGGTTATGAAACTCGATCAGCTTGTTAACGGCGCCATTAACGTGGGCTTTGGCGCTGCCGCCGTTGCTGTCGAAGGCGGCAAGAAGGTCCTCGACGACCTTAACACCAAAGGCGAGCAGGTCCGCAAGGACACCGCCACCCCCGATATCGCCCGCAGCGTGTCCGACATGTTCGAGCAGGCCGGCGGCACCATCTCCGACCTGACCGAGCGCTTGGGCATGCAGGGCGAGACCGCGGCCCAGCGCGTGCTTGACGAGCTCATCCTTGCCCGGGTCCGCGTCATGACCGCCCCCGAGCGCACGGCCTTCCTGGCCCATGTGCGCGACATCGTCGATTCGGTCGAGGACAACGTGACCTCGGTGCCCGTCGAGTCCGTTGAGCCCGACGATGCGAAGGATACCGAAGAGGCCGAGTAGCAGCGCAGATGGCAGATTCCACCACCGATTACAACAATCTAGATCCCTTGGGTGACGAGGCGGCGGTTGTCGACGAGGTCGATGCCGCCGTCTCGGGCGCTCGCAAAAAGCCGCGCGCTGTCGATATGGTCCCCGAGGAGCCCGACGCGATGGCGCCGGACGAGGAATACCAGCTCACGCCGGCGGGTCGTCGCGAACGCATCGGGCAGATTGTTCGCCTGGTCAAAAAGTACCGCGTGTGGGATAACCTCACGCCGGTTCGTTTGCGCCGCCTGCTCGAGGAACTCGGCCCCATGTTCGTCAAGATGGGACAGATTCTGGCCAACCGGTCCGAGATTCTGCCGCAACGCTTTTGCGACGAGCTGCGTCGTCTGCGCTCCGACGTGGAGCCGGTGCCGTACGAGGTAGTGCTTCGCTGTCTGGAGGAAGAATACGGCTTGCGACTGGGGGAGATGTTCGATGCGATCGACCCCAATCCGCTTGGTAGCGCATCGCTCGCGCAGGTGCACCGCGCTCGTCTGGTGACGGGCGAGGACGTGGCCGTCAAGGTGCAGCGCCCCGGTGCGCAGCAGGTTATGGCGCAGGACATCGATATCATCCGCTCGGTGGTGCGTATCGTTTCCAAGTTCGTCAACACCGATCAATTCGTTGACCTGCACGGCGTGGTCGAGGAGCTGTGGACCTCGTTTCGCGAGGAGACCAACTTTTTGGCCGAGGCCAAAAACCTCAATGACTTTTACGAGTTCCATAAGAGCGTTCATGGCGTGACGTGCCCTAAATCCTATCTGGACCTGTGCACCGAACACGTGGTGGTTATGGACTACGTCGACGGCATTTCGATCGCCGATCCTGAACGCTTAGTGGCCGAGGGCTATGACTTGGAAAAGATCGGTGCCGCGATTGTCGAGGACTACTCGACGCAGGTGCTCGACGACGGCTTTTTCCATGCCGACCCGCATGCGGGAAACATCATCCTCAAGGACGGTATTGTCTACTTTATCGACTTGGGTATGGTCGGACGTATGTCGAGCCATGACCGCGGTATCGTCAAAGACATGATTTTCGCCGTGGCCGAGGGTGACGTGCCCAAGCTCAAGGATTCGCTCATGCGCTTTGCCGTGACGCGCGGCGATTCGGCCGAGCTTGACCATTCGGCCTTTTTGTCCGACTTGGACTTTATTGTTGCCGACTTTGCCGGGCTCGACCTTAAAGACCTGGATATCGGCGAGTTTTTGACTTCGCTGTTAAACCTCGCGCGCAAAAATGACGTTGAGCTGCCGAGCGTGGTGACGATGTTCGCCCGCGGCATGGTGACGCTCGAGGGCCTGTTGACCGAGTACATGCCCAACGTCAACATGATCCAGATCATCCAGACGCACATCAAAAACGAGAAGAGCACCTACGCCCGCATGCGCGAGATGAGCCGCGATCTTGCCGCGAGCAGCTATCGCGCGGCAAAAGGCTCGCTCGAGGCGGCCGAGTATCTGGGCTTGGCTTCGCGTATGCTTACGCGCGGCCAGCTTAAGGTGAACACGCAGATCATGAGCAGCGATAAGGCGCTGCGACAGCTGGGCGGAATTATCGACCGCATGTCGATGGCAATCGTGATTGCTGGCCTGTTTATCGGTTCGTCGGTGGTGTACTACGCGCGCATCGAGCCGGTTGTGTTTGGTATTCCGGTCATTGGCTTTATGGGCTACGTGAGCGCGCTGGTGCTGGCGCTTATGCTGGGCCGCAATATCTGGCTCAACAGTCACGGCGGCAAGCATTAGAGGCTGCGGCCGTCACCGCATTTTCCTATCGCGAACAATAGCTTTTACCTTGGGCTTCGCCTGCGTACGAGGCCCTTTTGCGTGATACCATTTTGACGGTAATAATCGATGGCCTAGATGGTGGTGCGGAGACGCACGAATGCGCGGTTATCCTGCGCATTTGGGAGAATCGGGGTGCAAGTCCCCAGCTGTACCAGTAACCGTAATTCCTCTTGGCTCGGGATGCTCGCGTCGCAGATCGGACGACGTGCCCGAGTCGTTAAGGTTAAGTCGGATCGCCTCCCGTCTTGCATGCGGCTGCGGCTTTTGCCGCCGGTGTGCATAGGGCTCTGGAGGGAAGGGGGACCCCGATGGGGGAACTCGAGCGCAACATGCGCGATGACGTGGGGCAGTCTCAAGGCAACGCTCCAAGTACAGACAGTAGGAGACAAATGGATATGTTTGAGGACGAGCGCCAGCGCGTCTCGCATCGCCGTGGCGCAATTGCGCGCGGCGTAGCCAAGCGCGGCCTGGTGGCATTCCTGGCCTTCGCGATGGCCTTTGGCACCACGCCGTCTCAGCTGTGGGCCGAGGGCGCCGAGGGCATTACCGACGCTGTGGCTCAGGCTACGACGCCAGGCGAGGACGCAGCGCTTGCGGGCGGTACCGCTGAGCAGAGCGGCGCCGAGGTTTCGGATTCCGGGAGCGCGCCTGCAGCTAGTGCCGCCACTACAGAGGCAGCAACTGGCGACGAAGGCTCGGCGACGGGGGAGAGCCCTGCCACGAGCGAGCAGTCTTCGACGGCATCCGCTGGCCAAGCAGGATCTGCCGCCGCGGCTGCCGTCCAGACAGAGAACCCGACAGAAACTGGCGATGTCGTCAAGAAGCAAATCGAGGTCTCGTTCTCGATTATCGGCACCGATGCCGACGGCAAGGCTCAGACCTGGGTGGCGCCTACGCAGCTCAAGCTCGACGAGGGCGCGACGGCTGCGGATGCCTTCATTAAGCTGCAGGAGAAGACGGGCTTCAAGGCGAAGTACGATCCGAACACGGCATACGGTTTCTACCTCGAAAGCATCACCTCCCCGAGCGATGGCCGCACGCTTGCCTACGATCCGACGACTCATGCCTACTGGCAGCTGTTCGTCGACGGCGCGTCTTCCTCGGTTGGCGCGAGCAGCGTCAAACTCACCCAGGGGCAGAAGATTGAGTTTGCCTATACGGCTGGTAGCGCGTCCCCTGTCGTTAAGGACCAGCTTGCTGCGAATGTGACCGTCATTGGTCGCGATGCCCAGGGCAAGACTCAGACCTGGGTCGACAACGCGCAGTATGTGGTGACGTCCGGTTCGAGCGCGCTTGATCTTACGAAGGTCGCGCTTGAGGCGAATGATATTGACGCCGTTGCTGCGGGCTCCTTCATTCTGAGCCTTAAGTACAACGGTGTTGAGCTGGGTACGCCCCAAGATTATTCGACCTATTGGCAGCTGTTTATCAACGGCAAGTCGAGTGACTATACGGCGGACAATGTCACCATCCATGCTGGCGATACCGTCACGTGGTTCTACGGTGGCTGGGGAGACCAGTTGCCGTCCGATTCTGTCCATGCTTCCGTTCAGGTGCTTGGCAAGGACAAGGACGGCAAGCAGCAGGTTTGGGCTTCGACGGGCCAGACGAGTCTCAAGGCGGGCTCTACTGCTAAGGACCTGTTGGAGCAGACTGGTCTTAAACTCAAAGCTACAGAAGAGTCTTGGGGTTGGTACCTTAGGGGCATTACCTCGCCGCTTGACGGTAAGACCTATTGTGGCTCTGATGCTGCGACCAATAGCTATTGGCGCTTCTACGTAAAGGGCAAGTCCGACGCAAAGTACAAGTTCGCCGACGTTGGCGCTGGTGCCTACGAGCTCCATGAGGGTGACGCCGTCACCTTTATGTATGCTGGCGACAGCGATGCCCTCCCTGGTCAGGTGCTTGGATCTGCCGATATCATCGGCCCCGATGTCAACGGCAACAATACTCGCTGGGGCTCGGCAAGCAATGTTTCCCTGCCCGAAGGCTCTACGGCTCAGGACCTTATTGAGACGGTTCTGAAGGCGAAGGGCATTGATTACAAGGCCTCCCAGAGTGGTGCATACTGGTCCATTACTTCGCCGTTCGAAGACAAGTCTTACGGCTATGATGGTGCGACCGGTAAATACTGGCATCTGTATATCAACGGAGAGTCCTCATCTCTCTGTGCCAACCAGGTCACGCTCAAGAGCGGCGACAAGGTTACATTTGCCTACACCACCGAAAAATCGCCCATGCCCGATCCCGACAAGATTGTCGTGGACCCGAGTGCGACGACTCCTAATTGGGATGCCGAGTGGGCCGGCTACGGCAACAGTGGCAACGGTTCGACCGTAACGGATGCCAAGACGCCTGCGCAGGCCGCCGGTCTTAAGTGGGCCTTCGATTGGAAGGCCGAGTCTGGCCAGCAGTATGCCAACTGCAGCGAGCCTGTCATCGCTAACGGCTTTGTGTACATCGCGACCGAGAACGAGCTCATTAAGATCGATTCGTCCACGGGCAAAAAGGTTGCCTCTGCGCCGCTTGCCTCCAAGGTGAGTTATACCTCTCGTCCGATCTACACCAATGGCCTTATCATCGTTCCGCTCAACGGCGGTGCGGTCCAGGCGATTACTGCAGACAAGCTGATCTGCAAGTGGCTGACGCCCGGTTTGACGGACTTGACGCAGAGCTCCTGCACCGTCGTTTCGGACGGCGAGTACGTCTATGTTGGTACGGTCGATATTTCGTATGACGAGAATTACAACGCGACCTACGGCAACGGCTCCTTTATGCGCATTAAGATTGCCACGGGCGAAGTTTCTTGGCAGAACATCGACCCTGCCGAGGGCTATTACTGGACTGGTGCGGCTTTGACGGATAAGTATGCCATCGTTCCTACGAGCGCGGGTACGCTTAAGTGCATTGATAAGACGACGGGCGATGTCGTTTCGACCATGAAGCTCGGCGCTCTCGCGAACGCCGACTGTGTCGCCGATCCGTCCAATGGTTCGACCTTCTATCAGATGACGCACGATGGAAAGCTCCATGTGATTTCGCTTTCGGCGAAGGGCGTGCTGAGCGAGCAGAAGACGGTCGATCTGGGTCTTACTAATAACATGAGCGCACCGGCGGTGGCTGGCGAAAACTTGATTGTCGGCGGACAGACGGCTACTGGCTCTGCTCTGGCTCTCTATAATCTGAAGACCGGTAAGACCACGATGGTCACCGCTGCTGACGGTAAAGAACTTCCGGCCGGATTTAACGGTATTGCTGCTACTCCGCTGGTGAGTGTTCAGGGCGGCAAGACCTATGTGTACTTCACCGTTAACAGCGCGGATAGCAAGGATTACGTCAACTACTCTGCTGGTGGTGGCGTGTATCGCTATACACTCGGCGATGCAGAGGCGACGCAGATTTATGATGCGGCTGGCCATTACCAGCACTGCGACTCTCCGGTCATTGCCGATGCATCTGGCAACCTGTACTACATCAATGACTCGGGCACGCTGTTCAAGCTGGGGGCCGTTGAGTCTTGGACGGTTGCCTTTAATTCCAACGGCGGGTCTGCTTGCGACACTAAGTTTGTTGCTACGGCCGATGGCAAGCTGGTCAAGCCGGCCGATCCGACACGCGATGGCTACACTTTCGGCGGTTGGTATACCGATGAAGCCTGCACGCGGGCGTATGACTTCGCCACGCCGGTGACGGCCGATCTGACGCTGTATGCCAAGTGGACCAAGAATGCCACCAACCCTGGCGGTAATGGCGGTTCTGGCACTAATGGTGGCAACGGTGGCGCTGGCAACGGTTCCGGTGCTGGCGCTGGCACTGGCACGGGCTCCGGCTCCGGCACGAAGGGCCAGCAGGCTGGCGGCGCTGTCGCCCCGGGCCAGAAGCCGGTGACCAAGACGACGGTGTCGACCAAGACCGAGACCAGGGACAACAAGTCCGACAAGAAGTCTGACAGGAAGGACGGCAAGTCCGACAAGAAGTCCGATTCCAAGTCCGATACGGGTGCTGTTTCCACGACCACTGCTAAGAAGTCCTCTAGTGCTTCCGAGCAGGAGACTGGCACCAATCCGCTCGCCATCGTTGGCATCGCCGCCGGCGTGATT
This sequence comes from uncultured Collinsella sp., assembly GCA_902496275.1. Classification (GTDB taxonomy): domain Bacteria; phylum Actinomycetota; class Coriobacteriia; order Coriobacteriales; family Coriobacteriaceae; genus Collinsella. The sequence continues at coordinate 8,404 of CABVAC010000024.1, forward strand.
GGCCTCGCGCTCATCGCCGTCTTCGTGCTGACCAAGCGCGGCAAGGGTGACGGTAATGCCCGATAAGCCCAAGGAGACCAGCGGGCAACAGCCCGACTCCTCGTTTATCCAGCTCGATGATCAAAAGCAAAAGGGCGCCGCTTCGGCGGCGTCCACCTCTCGTCGCAAGGCGCTCCTCGGCGTTCTGACTGCTGCATGCACCATTCTGATCGTCGTCTCGCTGGGTTTCGTCCATCCTTCCACAAGCGGTGCCTGGTCCATCGACTGGATCATTCAGTCCGTGACGGGGGAGAGCGTCGTTTCCAAGGATGACAATGGGTCTGGCTCGTCTACCGCTTCGGGCGAGGCCAGTTCCAAGGATTCCAAATCTTCGGATGCTGCAAAAGATGAGTCCAAGGGCTCGAACGACGCCAAAGATGATTCCGAGTCTTCGGACAAGGAATCGGACAAAAACTCGGATAGCAAGAAGTCCGAGGACCAGGACGGCAAGAAGTCTGGCGATAAATCCGCTGCCCAGAATACGAGAGCCGGCGATACTTCCAAGGTGTCTGGTGGTGCTTCTTCGGGCGGTGGCCAGTCGTCTAATGGAGCCTCATCCTCTAATGGTGGAAACGCCTCCTCGGGCGGTCAGAGCGGCTCGCAGGAGTCCAACTACGTTACGGTGACGGTTTCGGTCACATCGAGCGCCGTGGGCAATCCTGTGTCCTCTGGTGGCACCTTTACCTTTAACGAAGGCGCTACCGTCTACGATGCCCTGTGCGCGCTGGGCCTTTCTGTCAACGCACACGGCTCGTCGTACGGCACGTATGTCTCCGCGATTGGTGGGTTGGCCGAGAAACAGTACGGCGGCACGAGCGGCTGGATGTACTCCGTCAACGGCACAACGCCCATGACGGCCTGCAGCAACTACGTTCTCTCCAATGGCGACAACGTTGTTTGGTATTACGTAACGGGCTAGAGGCCTCGACATAGCGCGCCAGACGGGCGGTTCGGACCAACATCCGGACCGCCCGTTTTTCATGCGAATGGGACTGGGTCGCCGGGTCTCTCTGCAAACAAAAAAACTGGTTGGAACGGGAATTCCAACCGGTTATACATTCAAGCAAATAGTGAATCGGCTACGACCGTGCGCCCTCGAGGAAGAAGCGGCGGCTGAAGTAGTTGTACCAGGTGACGAGGAACGTGGCGATGGCCTTCATGGCCTGGTAGCCGATGCTCAAAAACGTGACGCCCACAAACATGTACAGGTCGTTGAGGCCCAGGCCGATCACCGACAGGATGGTGAAGATCGTGAACTCGCGCTTGCGGCTCATGCCTTCGCGGTGGTCGAACACGTACTTCATGCTGAGCCAGTAGTTGACCACGACGGACGTGATAAACGAAACCGTGGTGCTCATCAAAAAGTCAAGGTGGAACAGCTCGACGAGCGCAATGAGCATGCCCCAGTCGATGCCAAAGGAGATAAGACCCACGACAGCAAACTTGAGGAACTGCTTGGTATGAGGTTGTGCCAGCGCCTTGCGCACGTAATCACATCCAATGCGTTGATGAATCGAGCAGAGGATACTTTAGAGCTTTTACAAGGGAAACGTAAGGTCTTTGCCAAGAACTATATGAACTCGCCAAATTTTCAAGAGCTAATCCGCAAACGTTGAAAATTTGCCCGTAAACGAGCGACACCCACGGACGATACTGCGCTGAGTGCGCGTCGTCCGTGGGCGCCGTAATGCTGCAGGGGTTTCGAGCTATTTTGTCTCGTCGCCCTCCAGGAAGATTTTTCGGGTCACAAAGTTGTAGACCATGACAAGCGCGGTGGCACAGATCTTGGCGATATTGGCCTCGAGTCCCAGGCCGGCGTTGAGCGCCAGCACGATGCCATCGTTGAGCACCAAACCGATCACGGACAGCACGACAAAGATGATGAACTCGCGGCGGCGGCTCATGCCTTCCTTGTGCGCAAACACGTATTTCATGCTTGCGAGGTAGTTAAAGATGAGTGAGACGATAAAGCCGCTGGTGTTGGCGATTAGGATGTTGAGGCCGAGACCGTAGTGGAGCAGATTCATAATGCCAAAGTCGATAACCGTGGCAATGACACCGACGACGCCAAATTTCATGATCTGCGCAAGGAGCTTTTGCATGGTACCTGCCTTAAGCTGGCGCCGAAGCGCCGCGGGGATGACAAACTCAGCAAGTTTAGCCAATCCCCGTGGGTGGTGCTAGGCGCGCTCCTCGATAGCACCGTTTCTATATGCATCGAGCAGCTGACGCAGGTCTTGGATTTGGCTGCGGATCTTGGCGCCAGTATCGGTGTCGCTCACCATGCGGCGACGGTCCGCTTGGTCAAAACGGTTGGTCTCGCTCTCGATGTCCACGTTGCGCGTGAGTGCCTCGGCAACCGTCGTAAAGGCCCGGTGCGACTTGAGGCGGCAGCCGCGCGAGCTCGAGATGAGCGTATAGCCGGCGATACCCGTCTTGGGATGGTAAGCGCGGCAGAAGCCGCCATCGATGACCAGCAGCTTGCCCTCGGCGCGGATGGGCTGCTCGCCCTTGGTGGTTTTAACGGGCGTGTGGCCGTTGATGATGTGGCCGGTCGGCGAACATGCCATGGGCGCGACGCCAAACTCGCGCATGATGTCATCGCAGACCAAGGGCGACTTGGTAAGCGTAAAGTACGGGTCCATCGGCTCGACCCAGGTGCTCTTATCGGCGATATAGGCGCGCTCAAAGGTACGCACCAGGCGTCCGCTGGCGGGTGAATTGAAGCCAATCCACAGGTACCACATCCAGTCGAGGGCATCGCGGTCGCCCACGCGCCACGCGCGGCGGGCGATGTGGTCGCAAAAATCGAGATAATCGCGGCCAGCGTGCCAGGTGCCCAGGCAGTTCATGCTGCTAAAGGTGCCGTCTTCGTTGAGAGGCACGCAGCCATGGAACAGCAGGTTGCCGTTGGCGACCTTGTACATCGAGCCGTTGGAATAGAGGAAATCGATATGGCGATGCAGGTGATCGGCGGTGACAAACTCTGACACGAGCTTGTCAATGATGTGCTGTTCCTGAGACGTGAGCGTATAGGGGTCCGCCGGGTCGACGGTGGGGAAGTCGTTGGTCGTGAGCGGCCACACGCTGCCGTCGGCGAGCGTGACCGTGCCGGTGTCGTGGTCGATCTTGTCGAGTAACAGGCGGTCGGTCATGTCGAACTCGGGGTGGCGCTGGATAATCTGGCCCTCGAGCTTAAAAAGCAGGACGTTGATGGCTTTAATCAGCGGGCTGATGGGCTCGCCGGCGGTATAGGTGGCGTCTGCGAAGGCGACAAGCTCGCGCAGCGAGATGCCGTAGTCGTTCTCCAGGATCTCGTAATTGTCATAGCGTAGGTTGTTGCGCAGCACCGTGGCGATGCAGGCGGGTTCACCGGCTGCAGCGCCCATCCACAGCAGGTCGTGGTTGCCCCACTGGATGTCGAGCGAATGGTAGGTGAGCAGGCGGTCCATAATCTTGGCAGCGCCGCCGCCGCGGTCGAAGATGTCGCCCACCAGGTGCAGGTGGTCGACGGCCAGGCGCTTGATGAGCGAGGCGAGCGACTCGATAAAGTCGTCGGCGCTGGCGGTCTCCAGGATGGACTCCACGATGCGCTCGTGATAGCGCACGCGATAGTTGTTCTCGTCCGGGTGCGTGTGCAACAACTCGTCGATGATATAGGCGTAATCGCGCGGGATGGCCTTACGCACCTTGGAGCGCGTATAGCGGCTTGAAAGCGAGCGGGCAACCATGATGAGCTGATCAAGCATCGTCTTGTACCAGGTGGGCGAGTCCTCGCGCTGGCTGCGGACCAGGTCGATCTTCTCGCGCGGGTAGTAGATGAGCGTACACAGCTCGCCCTTTTCGTCAAAGGTGAGCGTGTCGCCAAAAATCTCGTCGACATGCTCGCGCACGACGCCCGAGCAGTTGTTGAGGATGTGCATAAAGGCTTCGTACTCACCATGCACGTCGCTCATAAAATGCTCGGTGCCTTTGGGCAGGTTGAGGATGGCCGAGAGATTGATGATCTCGGTAAACGCGGATTGTTCGGTGGGGAACTGTCTCGAAAGCAGGCGCAGATACTTGAAGTCTTGCGGGTTGCGATCGAATGCGACCATGAAACACCTTCCGATGGGGCTGGTAAAACTGATAAACAGCGTCAAACGTTTACCAGTATGCGCCGCTTTTGTTTCGATTTTGCGCCAGCGGCTGAATTGTCGGCTGAACGGTTTGGTAAATCGATTTAGTGAAGGTAGATGTGTTGGTTGGGTGGAGACGACAGAGGGTGTTTTCTCAGATATTTATGCGTGGGGCCGGTGGAGACGATGGTGGTAAAGATGTTCACTATATTTGGTTCGATTTGGTAAATAGTGGACATATGTACCGCATGTAGGCTCACTGTGCGATAATTTGCGCAGCAATGAGTAAGGAGCCTCATATGAGTGATTTTGTCCTGACCTGTGAATCCGCCGCCGACCGAACCCGTGAGTTCTTTGCGTCGCGCAATATCCCTGTCGTGTGTTTTCATTACGAGATCGACGATGTTGTCTATACGGACGATCTGTATCAGTCGATTACGCCGGACAAGTTTTTTGCCCAGATTGCCGCGGGCGCCATGCCCAAGACGTCTCAGGTGAGCGTGGGTGAGTACGAGGAGTTTTGGGAGCCGTTTGTTGCCGAGGGTAAAGACGTACTGCACCTGACGTTGTCGTCGGGTATTTCGGGCACGTATGGATCGGCCTGCGTTGCGGCGCAGATGCTCGCGGATCGCTATCCCCAGGGCGGCAAGGTGCGCGTCATCGATTCGCTGGGGGCGTCTTCGGGCTTTGGTCTGTTGCTGGAATATGCCGCCGATGTGCGCGATAGCGGGGCTTCACTCGACGAGATGGCTGCCTGAATCGAGGAGCACAAGCTCAACCTGCACCATTGGTTCTTCTCGACCGATCTGTCGAGCTACCTGCGCGGCGGTCGCATTTCGGCCGCGAGCGCGATCATCGGCACGGCGCTTAAGATTTGCCCGCTTATGACGGTCGATTGCGAAGGTAAGCTGTCGCCACGTGAGAAGATTCGCACTAAGAAGCGCGCGATTTCCGAGATGGCTAAGACCATGATGGCACACGTACAGGACGGTGCAGATTATTCGGGTAAGTGCATCATGTCGCAGTCGGCGTGCCGCGAGGATGCCGAGGCGGTCGCGGCGCTGATTGAGGAACAGGTTCCGCAGCTTAAAGGCAAGATTGAGATCAATGACATCGGTACTCTGATTGGCTCGCATACCGGACCTGGTACGGTGGCGCTCTTCTTTATGGGCGACAAGCGCGTGGATTAATTTGCCCCATCACGTCGCTGCATGATTGCTCAAACGAAAACGGCCCGCCTCACGTTTGTGGGGCGGGCCTTGCTGTTACGATTAGCGTTTCTTTCCGCGGAAGAAAAAGCCGTGCAGTGACGGCTTGAGGCCGCGGTTGGCGCGATGTTCCTCGACGCGCTCGTGGATTGAAGCGACGCGCTCGATGACTTCGTCGGGAATCGGCACATCGGGATTCATGTTCTCGACCTGGCTGACCTCGGCGGCGGCGACCTGGTCGATAATGGGCACATCGTCGCGCGAGATGACGGGCGTGGCGTCTTCCTTCATCTTGCGATAGCGCTGCATCATGTCGGTCTGCAGCTGTTGGGCCGAAGGCGGTGTCCAGATGATGGCATTGGCGCCGGCGGCGATGGTCTCACGGATGCTCTCGGGCGTCTTACCGCCCGGTGCGATGAGCGGCAGGTTGGGATAGTGTTCGCGCAGCTCGCGCAGGACCTGCGGTGTGTTTTTGCCGGCCGCGATGTTGAGAATCTTGGCTCCGGCGCGCACCTTGGCATGCGCATCGTCGTCGCAACGTACGACCGTGGCGATGACAGGGATGTCGGCGATGTTGGTGATGTGCTCGACCATCCCGGCGGTGGCGGGGGAGTTGACCACGCAGCCCGCCGCGCCCTGCATCTCGGATACGGCCGCCATCTGCACGGAACGCTTACCGGTGGTGGTGCCGCCGCCAACGCCCACAAAGACCGGGCACTCGGCAACAGTCAGCAACGCCTGCGTAATGGCAGGCTGCGGCGTGAAGGGGTAGACGGCAAACACGGCATCGGCATTGGAGTTGCGGATGACCGCCACGTCGGTGGTGTAGATGAGCGATTTGATGCGGCGGCCAAAGAGCGTAAAACCGCTGGCCTCCTCGATTTCATCGGGCATGCGGAGGGCCGCCTTGCGCAGGCGCCCGTCGATGGGCAGCGGCTCCATGGGCAAAAGGCCGTTGGGAGTTACGGCCACCTGGGGCTCGGTAAATTCGTCTGCAAGCTTTACCTCGGAGAAGTCGACCGAGGCGACGATGTCTTCGTGAACCTCGGCGGGAACATCGATGGGGGCTTGGTCGCTAGTCGCGGCAGGCGTCTCGAAGGAGCTGGTGCCGACAAAGGCGTCGACGCGCTCGTTCAAATCGTTGAGAGAATCCATGGCGGTCCGTTTCTATGTTGTGCGGTCGGCAGTGTACGACCGGCGTTGCGAGTGCTAAATCGTTTGACGAGTTGATTTTTCCCCGCTGCGCCATCCGTTAGACTGAAGGGCCGGCGAACGTGAAGGAGCTGTGGTGGCGGGAATCGAGGTGCTATCTTGAATGTCCCGTATACAAAAGAGAGGTGACGCGGTATGGAATTTTCGGCAATGTTGGGCTCGATTGGCCTATGCATGGGCGCAATCGTTGCCGCCGCGGTCATCTACTTTGTGGTCACGGCCATCAAGGGCAAAAAGGCCGAGCGCAAGGAGCGTGAAGCGCTTGCGCGGCATAAGGACCAGCAGGACAGGCGCGCACGGCGATAGCTTGTTGAGTTTTGAATCCGTGCGCTAGCTGCGTTTTCGGACCAGGGCGATATAGAAGCCCTCAAAGTCGCGACTGGGCGGAATGGTCAGCGTGCCGGGCATGCCGTTGGCAATGGCCGAGATGTGGCCCGCGGCAATGGCCTCGGTAAGGGCGTTGCACTCGATATGCGGCTTGTCGCCGGCATCCTGGGCGCGACGCGCTTCGCTTTCGCTCGGCGTGCCGTCGAGGGGGATGAGCTCGCAGTCCATGTGCTTGTCGAAGGCCTCTTGCAGGGCATCCTCGTTTTCCTGCGGCAAGATCGAACACGTCGAATAGACGAGCGTGCCGCCCGGTTTGAGGGCCCCCATGGCGCGGTCCAGAAGCGCGCGCTGCGAGCGGGCGCACTTGACGAGCAGTTGCTCGGTGAGGCCGCGCAGGCTCTTTTCGTTGCCGCTGATGACGGTGCCCGTGCCGGTGCAGGGGGCGTCGAGCAGGATACGGTCAAAGCGGAAGAACTCGTCAAGCTCGCGTGCGTCAATGCGCATGACGGGCACGTTTTTGGCGCCCTGGCGGCCCAAGTTGGCCTCGAGCTTTTCGGCACGGGGAATGCTCATCTCGCAGGCGGTGAGGTGCGCCTGTCCCTGGGTGAGGGCGGCGATCTGCGTCGTCTTGCCGCCGGGGGCCGCGCACATGTCCAGGATGTCCTCGTCGGCCTGAGCGCCCAACACCAAAGGCGGCATCATGGACGACAGGCTCTGCAGATAGATTTTGCCGTCGCGGTAGATGTCGAGATCCCACAGATCGGAAACCTGGGCCTCGGGCAGGATGAAGGCATCCTGATACCATGCGACGGGGCGGTGGGCGATCCCGGCGGCGTCGAGTGCCGCGGCGATGTCCTCGGCGGTCGCCTTGAGCGTGTTGGCGCGCAGCGTGACCGGGCGCGTGGCTGCGGCGCCAAAGCCTTCGATCATGAGCTCGGCATCGGTGGGGGCATAGGCGCCGGCGACCGTGTCGACCATAAAGCGCGGCAGGTCGGCGGCGCAGGGAAGGGCGGCAAGCTGGTCGGATAGCTCTGTAGCGGCAAACTGCCTGAGCTTGAGCTCGGGCTTAACCTGCTTTTTCTGCTTACGACGACGCGGCTTGGACATCCGTCTTTCCTTCCCGTCCCAATTTGACTACTGTCCGGGCACGCTGCTGCTGGCGTGCTTTAGTACTGGCTCTCGTGCTTGCTAAAGAAGTCGAAGCGCGGGGGCAGCGGCTTCACGCGGTGCTCGCCGGGCTTCTCACCCAGGCTCTCCACAAACTCGTCCGTGGAGGCAAAGATGTTGTCCCAGCTAAAGAAGGCGACCGGATCGACGTCGAAGTACTCGCAGATGAGTTCGCAGCCGGCCGGGACGATACCGTGCATCAGGACGGTCGCCACGCGCAGCTCGGTAAAGGCGTCGACCAGAGCTTGCTTCATGGCGGTGTTGGCCGGCTCACCCTCGAGCTTGTTGGCGGCCTTGGAGGCATCGCTCCAGCGCTTGTTGGCGGCGCGCAGGTAGTCGTCGCACACGGCGAGCGCGCGGTGCGTCTCGAACTTGTACATGGCCTGCTCAAAGGCAAGGGCGGCCTGCTCGGCAGCCTCGACCACGGCGGCGGAGGCGGCACCGGCGGGAATGCAGCCGTTGCGATAGGGGCTCTCGTCGCCCTCCTTGACGGCGACGCCGTAGAAGCAGCTGCGGGCCAGGCGGTTGAACACGCCAGTCAGCAGCGCGCTCTCCTTAAGGGCCGGGTCGATAACGCGCTTGTCGTCACAGGCGCGCACCTCGTTGCCGTCCTTGTCCTTGCCGGTCACGCGGGTGTCATATGCCTTGGGGCTAAAGCTCACCGGCTTCTCGGATAGGCCGAGCGACAGCCAATGCGCGCGCATCTGCTCGCAGGTGTAGTGGTTGAGCAGGTCGTCTGCCGGCGGGGGAGGCGTCTGCGAGGACGAGCTGGCCTTTTTGCCCATGTAGAGCAGGTGATAGCAGGCGCTGACGGTGCTCTGCGTAAGGTCCCAACCCAGGGCCTCCCACATGGCGGTCTGCGCGATGCAGTAGAAGTAGATGTTGTCCTGACCGATGAACTGGTAGATCTGTGCATCGTCCGAGCACCACCAGTCGCGCCAGTCGAGTGAGCTGTGCTGATAGGTGGGCGCGGGGACCTGCGTGGAATCGGCGGCGGGCTCGCCCATGAGGGCGGCATCCTGGGCGGCGACGCCCTCAGTTACGCCGGCGGCCTTGGCATCGCGTGCGAGCACGGTGCGGGTGTAGCTGATGGGCGCCCACAGGCTCTCGGGCCAGCACCAGCAGGTGACGTCGTTCACGCCGTCGACCTCGGGCACCGGAACGCCCCAGTCGATGTTGCCGGTGATGCGGAAGGGCACGAGCGCCTTGCCACTGCGGAAGCGCACGCCGCCGTTGGCGAGCACCGCGTGGGCGTCGTCGCGCTCCTTCCAGCTGGGGAAGGTGACGGTAAAGCTGCTCTTGTTGCCCTCGGGCTCCAGCACGGTGTGCTCGGGCAGCTGGTCCTCGACGGCGTCGAAAGCCTCGCGGAACTTGTTCTGGATGTAGAGCTGTGCCGGCAGCAGCCACTCCTCCATGGTCTTGGAGACCACGGAGCGAACCTGCGGGTTCTGGGCGAGCTTGGCGGTGTAGGTCTTCATAAAGTCGAGGTAGGCCGGCAGGTCAAAGTAGAGGTTGTCGACCGGGCGCAGCTCGGGCACCTCTCCGGTGAGCTGGCTCTTGGGCGCGATGAGCTCCTCGGGCTCAAACTGGTGACCCAGGTCGCACTCGTCGGCGTACGCCTTCTCGGACTTGCAGCCCTGGATGGGGCAGCGCCCGATCACCTGGCGGCCGTTGAGGAACGTGCCGGCCTTGGCATCGTAGAACTGCAGCGTGGAGCGCTTGGAGATGGTGCCCTGCTCGTGCAGGCGCTCGATAATCTCGGCGGTAACTTCGTTGTGAATCTGCGCAGCCGGCTCAAGGCCCGAGCCGCCGTAGATATCGCAGCTGATGTTGTAGTTGTTGAGGGTCGCGGCCTGGCGGGAGTGATTGGACTCGACATACTCGCCGATGGACTTGTCGTAGCCCTCGTTCTCCTTGAGCTTGCGGTAGCTCTCCATGATGGGCGAGCCGTAGCAGTCGGTGCCCGAGGTGAAGATGACGTTCTCGCGGCCCAGACGGTCGCGCAGGAAGCGGGCGAAGAAGTCGGCCGGGACAAAGACGCCACCAACGTGGCCAAAGTGCAGGCCCTTGTTGCCGTAGGGCTCGCCGGCGGTAACGATGGCGCGGCGCGGCCAGCTGGGACGGTCGTTCATGGAGTATTTGGATGCCATGGGACTCCTTCGCATATGGTGAGAGCGCGGCCGGGCGCAAGGCCTGGCGACGCGGTGGTCAATTCGTGCATATCGTTCGACATTATCGCACATGCGGACGGGTACGTGACAGGGGCGCTATCCTAAGATGCTATGAATGAGATTTCCAACATACATGCGTTTGAGGACGAGGATTTTCTGCACGCCTGCTTTGTGTGGGGGATGGCGGTGCTTGGCGCATTTGCCGTGTGCCTGGTGCCGGTGTTTATGCTGTTGGGCGGGCCTTCGGACTTGGATGCGGCTGACGCGTGCGGTTGGACGGCCGTCTTGGGCTGGCTAGTCGGCTTGGCTGCGGCTTCGGCGGCGTCATTTGCCGTGCACGAGCTGGTTCACGGTGTGTTTTTTAAGCTGCTGGCGCCTGCGGGCGCGCAGGTGACCTTTGGGGCAAATCTCGAAACCTGCATGATTTACGCCTGCGCCGAAGGCGTGGTGTATTCGCGCATGCGGTACGTGGCGGTTTGCCTGGCGCCGACGGTTGTTGTGACGGCGGCGTTTGCCCTGGGGTTTGCGTTCTCGGGCTATCCGCTGCTGTGCTACCTGGCGGCCGGCTTGCATTTGTCGGGTTGTGTGGGCGATTGGTATTACGTGCGGACCATTTTGCGCGATCGCCGCATTGTCGCCTGCGAGGACACGTCCTTTGGCGTGCGCTTTTTCGCAAGGTAGTCTTTTGGGATGATTTTTCTGGGACGGGGATTAAAAAATCATTGCGGGGGAGGAGATGTTGATGAAGCCGTTGTTGTTGCACGCCTGCTGCGCGCCGTGCTCGCTTGAGCCAGTCCGCCTGCTGCGCGAGGAGGGGTTTGAACCCACAATTTGCTGGACCAATCCCAATATTCAGCCGCACGATGAATGGCAGCGCCGCTTGGACGAGCTGCGCCGGTGGTGTGCCGATGGCGACATCGAGCTTATCGAGGCGGGGGAGGACCGCGAGCGCTGGGAGGTCGGCGTGGCCCCGCTGGGCGCCGATCGACCCCGTCGCTGTCGCGCGTGCTATGCCCTGCGTCTGGCCGAGGCATGCCGTGTGGCTCAGGAGCGTGGGTTTGAGTTTGTGGGCACGACGCTCGCCGTCTCGCCGTATCAGTTGTTCGAAACCTGCAATGATGTGTTGGAGCGTCTGGCTGCCGCTCGCGGTCTCACTCCGGTGATTCGCGATTTTCGCCCGTATTACCCCGAGGCCACGCGTCGTTCGCGCGAGCTGGGCATGTATCGGCAGAATTATTGCGGCTGCCGATTCTCGGCCGTCGAGGCGGCCATGGACCGCGCCCGCATCCGCGACGAGCGCAAAGCGTCCAAAAAGTAGTTCTTTTGAGCTGGCAGCCTGCTAGGATGTAGAGCGGACTTTAGCTATATAAGGAGTATCCGACGTGTCTATGCGTACCGATGATTTTGACTACAACCTTCCCGAGGAACTGATCGCCCAGGCTCCTGCCGAGCCGCGCGACTCCTGCCGCCTGCTGGTGGTGGATCGCAAGGGCTCCCAGGCGGGAACGCCGCTGGAGCACGGCGGTACCGTTGAGCACCGCATCTTCCGCGACATCATCGACTATATCGAGCCGGGCGACGTGCTCGTCATCAACCAGACGCGCGTGATGCCGGCCCGTCTGATCGGTCGCAAGACGGGCTCGGGCGGCGTGGTCGAGACGCTGCTGCTCAAGCGCCGCGAGGATGTTGACCCGCTGGGTCACGTTTGGGAGTGCCTGGTCAAGCCGGGCAAGCGTCTGAAGCCCGGTGCCCAAATTGAGTATCGCGCCGGTGGCGCCCATGCGCCCGAGGGGGCTCCCGTGGTGCTGACGGCCGAGGTCGTCGACTTTGTCACCGATAGCCGCGGCGGCCGACTGGTGCGTTTTGAGCCGGCCGGCTGCAATGCCGCCGGCGACCCGCGCACGCTCGATGAGGCCATACACGCTGCCGGCCACGTGCCGCTGCCGCCCTACATTACCGATTACGAGGGCGATCCCGAGAAGTACCAGACCGTCTACGCCATGAAGGAGGAGCACTCGGCTGCCGCTCCCACGGCGGGTCTGCACTTTACGCCCGAGCTCATGGCCGCTATCGAGGCCAAGGGTGCGAAGTTTGCCGCCGTCGAGCTCGAGGTGGGTATCGATACCTTCCGTCTGGTGGAGGAGGATGACCCCACGCAGCACGTCATGCACACCGAGCGCTACCACGTATCGCAGGAGGTGGTCGACGCCGTGCATAAGGCGAAGGCCGAGGGGCACCGCGTGATCGCCGTCGGCACCACCGCAGTGCGCTCGCTCGAGAGCGCCTTTGACGCGGACGCTCCGGTGTCCGATCCGGCCGTGACGGCGCGCTATTTTGAAGGCCGCGAGGACGGCGCCGACACGCTCGGCCGCGGCGACATCGTGGTGCGCGAGAACGCCACGACGCAGCTCTACCTCATGCCCGGCTCGACCTATCACGTGGTCGATGCGCTGATCACGAACTTCCACGTGCCGCGCTCCACGCTCATGATGCTCGTGAGCGCACTTGCTACCCGCGACCAGATTATGGATGCCTACGCCGCCGCTATCGAAGAACGTTATCGCTTCTTCAGCTTTGGCGATGCCATGCTCATTTGTTAGTTACGCGGTTCTACGAACCGCGTAACTGCTCCACGCTGCAAACCCGCCAGAGCGGCAATCTGCCTTTCAACTTCGGCGGCATGACCAGAAGGTCAATGCCGCCTCGTTTCAAGGCACCTTGCTCGCTCTGACGGGTTTTCGCTGTCGGTGCCATAACATCGGCGTTTGCGTCTCTAACGAAAAGTAGTCATTGGGGACGTTCTTGTTCGACTAGTCGTTTAAGAACGTCCCCAATGACTACCTTGCATCAATCAAATAAGTTGCGGTGAGATAGTTCTTGAATTGGCCTTTTTGGGGCTAAACAGGAACTATCTCACCGCAACTGCGTTGAGCTTTTTTGGAAGCTGGTTTACTTGCTCGCGAACAGCCAGACCAGGATGATCACCAGAATCACGACGACAATGCATACGATGGCGCCGGTGAATTTGATGCGTGAGTCGCGGGTGCGCTCGCGCACGTCGTCCTCGGCGGCTTCGAGTTGAGCCACTTCGTGCTCGGTTTCGGCGTGCTCGGCCTTATCGCGGGCCAGGGAGCCCGCGAGCGATTCGGTAATCTCGGGATGGTCATGCACCTCGGTTGCCTGCTCGATGATCGACTGTGCGTGCGCGACGTCCGCCTGGGCATTGGCAATAGCCTGCTCTTGCTCTCGACGCGCCTTGTCCTCGGCGGCGATCTTCTCGCGCAGTTCGCGCTGGCGCGTTGCGGCGGCGGCTTTTGCAGTCTGCAGCTCGTCGCGCGCGTCATCGGCCTCGGCCGTCACGGTCTGATGGGCTCGCTTGGCGTCGGCGATGGGGGCTTGCGCCTGCTCGACGGCGTGCTCGGCGGCCGCGAGCGAGTGCTCAAGATCGGCGGTGATGTTCGGGACATCTTCCTCGGCTTTGCGCAGGGCATCGGCCGTGTCGGAGATCTGCATCGAAAGCTCGCTGGTGCGCACCGTGTAATTGGCGGGATTCGCCGAAGGATTGCGCTGCAGCTCGGCATACTCGTGGCGCAGCGTTTCGAGTTGAGCGCGCGTGGCGTCGACGGTTTGCTGCGCTGCGGCAACGCCGGCGTCGCGCTCGGCCTGCACCTTGTCGCGGATGCGCTTGGAATCCTCGAGGCGTCGAACGAGGCGGTTACCGGTCTCGCGCGAGCTGGCTTCGCGCGCCTCCACGGCATCGAGTGCGGCTTTGAGACGCCGCTCGGTGGCATCGTCCTCTTCTTTTATTTGCTCGAGCTGCGCCTTGAGCTCTGTTGCCTTGGCAGCATGGGTGTCGCGGCCGATTTCTGCTGCCGCGGCGGCCTTTTGCGCCGTTTCGATAGTCTGGCGTTGCTCGGCGACGATTTGGCCGTAGCGGCCTGCGATGTCCTGGCGCGTCTCGAGCTCTTCGCCTTGATCGGCGATGCGCTGCTCCAACTCTGCCAGGTGATCGCGTGCATCGGCGAGTGCCTTTTTCGCGGCGTTCATCTCGCGCATGGCCGAGGCTCCCTGCGCGATAAAGGCGCCCACGGCGTTCGCAGTGTTCGAGACGGTAGTTCCCAGATCGCGGCTCGCGGCGGGGGCGTGCGGGGCGATTGGGCGACCGGTGTCGGCAGCGTCCACTTCGGTAGTTTGCGGCGCGGTGATATTGCCGGTGCCGCCCTCGATCACGGAAAAGCCCGCTGCATGCGGGTCGACGGCGTCCGCGCCAATGGTGGGGTGCTCAAGCTGCAGGAACGAGGGCAGGGTGCTGCCTTGGTCGGCAACGGGGGTCTCGCCGGGCACGAAGGTCGAGGCGGCCTCGGCGGCCTCCTCTTCCTCGGCATCAATATCGGCGTCGGCCACGGCGTCTTTCATCGCTTCGACGGCATCCATCATGGAGTCCATGACGGCATCGAGCTCTTCTTCCGAAGATACCTCGATGGGTCCTTCTGCTTGCGGGGCGGCGTCCTTTTCGGGGGCGTCGTCCTGAGCGGCCGGATCGTCGTTTTGCTCGCCGGCATCTTCGGCCGCAGGGATTTCCGTCGCAGCGCCGTTATCCAGAGTGGCGTCGTCGACGTCGGTATCATTGCAGATCGCAGCGTCAGTATCTGCGGCGACGTCTGCTGAATCATCAATATGATTTTGAGTCTGGGGGTCCAGCTCGTCTGTCATAGGCATGTGCTCCTCATCGTTGTTTGTCACCCTATGATAAAGTCTCGCGCCGACATCCCGCGTGCCGCAGCAAAGTTTCAAAACGTGTTCGATGGCTCGCGTGGATAACAAAAAATCGGCCTCTTTATTTGGTTTGCGCTTGACATTCCCTTCGCCGAAAGACGTTGCGCCGTTCGCCTGCTGCGGTCTTTATTTTTCACTTGAACCCGCTAAAGTTGCATGTCAGCTTTTGGCGCGTGAAGTTGGATGCGCGCAGTCGGCGGGTGGGCCCGTCGCGATTTGAAAGGACTTCGTATGGGACTTTTCACTGGTAAGACCGTAATCGTCACCGGCGGCGGCAAGGCCACGCTTAAGGACGGCTCCGCTGGCTCCATCGGCTACGGCATCGATATCGCTTTTGCCAAGGAGGGCGCAAACCTCGTCATTACCGGCCGCAACGTTGCCAAGCTCGAGGCTGCCAAGGAGTCCCTCGAGGCCGAGTACGGCATCAAGGTTCTGCCTGTTCAGGCCGATGTCTCGGCTGGTCAGGACAACGAGGCCGTCGTCCAGAACGTTATCGACAAGGCGATTGAGGAGTTCGGCCGCATCGACGCCGTCGTCAACAACGCTCAGGCCAGCGCCTCGGGTGTTACCATCGCCGACCACACCATGGATCAGTTTAACCTGGCCATTTATTCCGGTCTGTATGCCACCTATCTGTACATGCAGAAGGCCTATCCGCACCTGAAGGAGACCAAGGGCTCCGTGGTCAACTTTGCCTCGGGCGCCGGCCTGTTTGGCAACTACGGCCAGTGCAGCTATGCCGCTGCCAAGGAGGGCATCCGCGGTCTGACTCGCGTTGCCGCCAACGAGTGGGGCAAGGACGGCATCAACGTCAACATCGTTTGCCCGCTTGCTTGGACCGCTGCGCTCGAGAACTTCCAGGATGCCTATCCCGAGGCGTTTAAGGCCAACGTCCACATGCCGCCGGCAGGCCACTACGGCGACGTCGAGAAGGAGATCGGTCGCGTGGTCGTTCAGCTCTGCGGCCCCGACTTTAAGTACATGAACGGCGAGACCGTCACCCTCGAGGGTGGAATGGGCCAGCGGCCTTAGGGGTTACGTCTCAGGTTCCGCCGTTCTAACGAACGGCGGACCGGCCGACGCTGCGCGGGCCGCATTTGGACAATCTGACGTTCAACTTCAAGGGCGCGACCAGAAGGTCAGCGCCCTTTCGTTTCACGTCACCTTGTCTCAAATGCGGCCCGCTCGCTCATATGACCCAATCCGCTGTCAAGAGCCACAATGGCCCCGCCGACCGCTTGCAATCGGTCGGCGGGGCCTGCCGTTGAACCCGTCCCGGTCCGCCCCCGGCATGTCGTCGACGCCTTCGGCTCAGTCTCATATCCGCGGATACCGCTCCGGCGGCCCGCAATCCTCTCCTTCGGCGGGGCTCCCCAAGTCTGACTACGCGCATGCGGCCGCTGCCGCGCGCCCAGCGAAAGCGGGGGTATCCCCGAAGGCTGCCCGGCTCGCCGGGACGGGGGCTATGTCTATTCGCCAGCCTCCCGGCACATCGTGCCGAGGGCCCACAGCCACCTCACGAGCTCGGCGGCGGTGGCGGCGTTCGCCTTCGCCTGGGGCATGCCCCTGGCGAGCATCTCCTCGCGGCGCCGGAGCAGGCGCTCGGACCCCTTCCTCCCGTGCATCCTTATCTCGAGCGGGACGCCGCTGCCCTTGGGCATCAGTTTCGGTTGGTGGTTCGCTTGGACGTAGCTCCAGGACCCCTCGACAGCCAATCTCCTGACGAGGGCGTTGCCGGCCCCGCTGATCCCGCCGAGGCGCACGGAGTCCGCGCTCGACCTCTGCTTCGGGGCGAGGCCGAAGTAGGCCGTTACCTGCCTGCCGGAGCGGAACCTCGAGAAGTCGCCGATCTCGGACGCGAAGGCGGCGGCGAGCGCGAACCCGCACCCCTTGATCGACTGGAGCGCCTCGACCTCCGCCGAGAGGGGGCCCGCCGCGACGGCGGCCCTGTACTCGGCGAGGAGGTCGTTGCGCGTCTCGGCGGCCGCCTCGACCTCGTTCCTCAGCGTCGCCAGCGCCCGGATGCCGCCGTCGTCGGCGGGCGAACCTTGTCGAGCCACCTGAGGAAGTCGTACGTCCAGTACCTCCGGGGGTTTCCGGCCGGCGTCGTGCCGCCGTAGGCGTAGCCACGGCGGGCCAGGAACGCCAGGAGCCGCTGCTTCGCCGCCGCGAGCCTCGCGGTCGCGTCGTCGTGGGCGGCGGCGAGGTGTTAGCGTCAATGTATTTTTCACCATTTTCACCAACGCATTTTCGCCAATCGCGCCAACGCGGATGCGCCGGATTCGCCAACGCGGATGCGCCGCTTTCGGCGTCTAGGCGCCCTTCTCCTCCCTCCCGTCCTCGCCGCCTATCGACACGTCCTTCAGGCGGTACGACCGCCCCGTTATCTTGATCATCGCGCAATGGTGGCACAGCCTGTCGGCCACCGCAGATGCCGTGACGTTGCTGCCGAACACGTCGCCCCACCTGCCCACCGGCACGTTGGTCGTGACGATGGTCGACCGCTTGAGCGCGTAGCGCCTGTTGACCAGCTGGAACAGCAGGTCGGCGCCCTCCTTGCCGATGTCGAGGTAGCCGAGCTCGTCTATTATCAGCAGGCTGCAGTGCTCGTAGAAGCGCATCCTGCGCGCCAGCGCCTCCTTCTCCGAGGCGCGCTTGAGGTCCTCGACCAGCCTCGAGCAGTCGGCGAAGTACACCTGCTTGCGCGCCATCACCGCCTCGTGGCCTATGGCTATCGACAGGTGGGTCTTGCCGACGCCCG
>CABVAC010000025.1 GCA_902496275.1 uncultured Collinsella sp.
AATTATTTTGATGAGCTTTGCACCGAGATCATCCGTGTGCGCGAAGTCGGCTACGAGAACACCGACATCATCTCCATGAGCGAGGAATTCTTTGGCATTTGCGACGATGCTACGCGACTCGCAGAGGACTACTCTCAGGAGAAGGCATCGGCGCTCAACTATCTCGAGGGCTTGGTGATCATCGACATCGTGGGCTTGGTGGCGACCTTTGCGGTCGAACTCGTTCGCGCGGTGCGCACCGCCGCGCTCAATCGCGAACTGCAGAGCAAAGTCTATCTCGACGAAGCCACGGGGCTGCCCAACAAGAACAAGTGCGAGGAGATCTTGGGGCAGGAGCGGCCTGTCTCCGCGGAGGCGCCCGTTGCGGTGTGCGTCTTCGACCTTAACAATCTGCATACGGTCAATAACAACTTCGGCCACGAGAAGGGCGACGAATACATCCGTTCTTTTGCCCAACAACTGGGAAGTGTGGCGTCGGAGACGTGCTTTGTGGGTCGCGACGGCGGCGATGAGTTTATCGCAGTACTGCGGGATGCCGACCGAGCCGCTGTGGAATCTTGTCTCGCTCGGATTCGCGCGAACGTGAACGAGTATTCCGAAGTCCACCCCGATATGCCCATCAGCTACGCGGTGGGCTATGCGCTTTCCAGCGATTTTGACGAGCCGCCTACCATGCGCGAACTCTTTTCCCAGGCCGACAAGAACATGTACGTCGATAAGAACCGCGTAAAGACAGCCGAGGCGGCCGGGCCGCAACGCGAGGATCGCTAAACCCGTAGCAAAGGGTAGTCAAAAAAGCCCCGTCCCAAATGAACTAGTTGAGGAGTTGGGCCATGGCGTTGACGAATTTTTGGACTTGGAGGGTTGGCTCGAGCGGATAGTGCAAAAAGACCGGCACCTCTCGCCCGCACAGGAACGGCACGCCCACAAAGGCCGGGTGCACCCCTGACCATGCGCCACAGGTGAGTACCGCATCGCCCTTTTCCTCCGCCTCGTTAAAGAGCGCAAAGTCAAAGCTATCCACATCGATCACGTCCATGCCGCCGTCGGCCAAAAGGTCGATGCGTAGGCTGTCCATCGCATCGTTGCCGTGACGGAGCACGCGCAGGCGCATGCCCTCTAGGTCGGCAACCGTAATGCGATTCTTGCGCGCCAGCGGGCTCGCGCGCGGCAGGTCGATATAAAACGGTACGTTAACGATGTGGAGCTTTTGGCAAGCGTCGCCCCAGCGTGGGGTAGAAAAACTCGACTGCACCACATCGACCTCGCGGCCCAAGCTGCGCATGACGGTCTCGCGCTCGTCGTAGAGGTCACTTACCGGCACGATCTCAAATCGCAGCGACGGTTCCAGATCGTGGATGCCCGACCACATCGACAGCGTCTGGCGTCCTGGGCACATCATTGACACGCCCAGGCGCACGGCACCACCATCGCCCGCCGCGCGTCGGGCACGGCGCAGCGCGTCCTCGGACTGCCGCATGATCGAGCGCGCGTCGTCCACCAGCAGTGCGCCGGCCGGCGTCACCTTGACGCCCGAGTGCGAGCGCTCGAACAACGTGATGCCGAACTCGGCCTCGAAGCCCGACACCTGCTTGACGAGGGCCGGGGTCGACACGCGCAATCTTGCCGCCGCACGCGAGAAGCTCCCCAGCTCCGCGGCGGCCGATATGGCCTCAAGTCGTCGATCGTACACGTCAATCTCCCGTTTTCGCGCCCGTGACCGCATGGTGCCACAGGGGGTTGTTTTCGCAGGTCACACGCTCAATTGAGAATGAGCTGCATCGCACAGTGTAAACCTACGGTTAACGCCATTCTAACAAATATGCAATTCACCTGCGCAAATGCAAAGCATACGATAACCTGCGAAAACCACGTGGGTCGATTAATGGGAACGACCCACAGGGAGGCACAAGAAGGGAAGTTCCTATGAGCAACTGGCTTAAGCTCGAGGGCGATGTCTGCGCCGTAACCGGCGCACTCGGCGGTATGGGCGTCGCGATTTGCCGCGAGTTCGCCCGCAACGGCGCCAACGTCGTCCTGCTCGACCTGGACGAGGAAAAGGTCAAGGCCGCAGCCGCCGACCTCGCCGCCGAGTTTGGAATCCACGCCGAGGGCTACAAGATGAACGCCACCGACGAGGCCGAGGTTCAGGCCGCCGTCGATGCCACCATCGCCGACTTCGGCCGTGTCGACGTCCTCGTCAACACCGCCGGTATCCTGCGCTTCGCCGCCATGGAGGACCTGCCGCTCTCCGACTGGAACGAGGTCATCAACGTCAACCTCACCGGCTACTTCATCACCTCGCAGCGCTTTGGTCGCGAAATGATCAAGGCCGGCCAGGGTCGCCTGGTGCACATCTCGACCGTCGCCAGCCACTCTCCCGAGACGTTCTCGGGCGTGTACAGCTCCACCAAGGCCGGCGTCAACATGATGTCCAAGATGCTCGCCGCCGAATGGGGCCCCTACGGCGTGCGCTCCAACTGCGTCGAGCCCTGCTTCGTTAAGACCCCGATGTCGGCCAACTTCTACGCCGACCCCGAGGTCGAAAAGAGCCGCAGCCGTCTGATCGCCACGCGCCGCATCGGCGAGGTTAGCGATATCGCCAACGCCGTCATGTTCCTGGCGTCCACGCGCTCGGACTTTACCACCGGCGACGCCATCAAGGTCGACGGCGGCTTCTCCAACATGATGGGCGACCTCACCGCCAAGCCCGGCGGCCGTCGCGCCTATGCCGACAACTACCTTAAGAACAAGGGTGTCGAGCTCTGGTCCGATGAGTCCGGCGTCGCCAAGCCGACTGACCAGTAAACCAACCTGACAGGGAGGCCCCGCGGACACGCCCGCTCCTCCCCCGTATCGATTAGAAAGAGTCCAATGGCTTCCACCAACTCCAACAAGGGTCGCGCCGTCGTGCTTTCCGCCGCGTGCGTCACCATGTTCTTCATTAGCTCCATCGCGCTGTATTCCGTCGTGAGCAAGAATCTGCTCGCCGTCTACCCCGAGTGGTCGAGTGCCCTTACCTGGGCTTTCCCCGTCTTTCAGACCATCATGGCCGTAACGGGCATCTTCGCCGGCCGCATCTCCGATAAGATCGGCCCGCGCAACGTCGTGATCGCCGCCGCCGTGTGCTACGGCCTGGGCTGGTTCATGTCCGGCACCGTCACCGAGCCGTGGCAGTTCTACCTGTGGTTCTCGCTCGTCGCCGCCATCGGCAACGGCCTGGGCTACAACCCGGCGCTCACCACCGGCCAAAAGTGGTTCATCGACAAGAAGGGCCTTGCCTCCGGCATCACCCTGGCCGCTTCGACCGCCGGCCCCGCCGTGCTGTCCCCGGTGCTCGCCTCGCTGCTCATCCCGAGCCTGGGCATCTTTGGCGCCCTCAAGGCACTCGGCGTCATCTTCTTTGTGACGATCGCCGCCTCCGCCCTGTTCCTGAAGGCCCCCGAGGCCGGTTGGCTGCCCGAGGGCTTCGAGGCCCCCAAGGGCGGTGCACATGCCGGCACCTTCGGCGACCTCACCCCGGGCGAGATGGTCAAGACCCCGCGCTTCTGGGTCCTCATCGTCACCTTCGCCTTTGCCGCCACCGCGGGCACCCTGCTCGTGGGCAAGGTTGCCTCCATCGCCGCCGTCCAGCTCTTCGCCGACCCCACGAGCGCCGCGGCCGTCGCCCTCGGCGGTGTGGTTGTCTCCGTCAACACCTGCGCCAACCTGGTTGGCCGTCTGTCCTTTGGCCAGATCATCGACAAGCTCGGCGCCTATAAGTCGCTGCTCATCAGCCTTGTCGTCACCATCGTCGCGCTCGTCATCATGTCGATGAGCTTTACGCAGAGCATGTTCTTTGTGGCGCTCGCCCTGCTCGGCTTTAGCTTTGGCGCCCTGCTCGTCATCTACCCGCCGCTCACCGGTGGCGCCTTTGGCACCAGCAACATCGGCGTCAACTACGGCATCATGTTTTTGGGTTACGCCGCTTCCACCTGGATCAGCCAGCCCATCACCGCCGTGCTGTATCACGCCGAGGCTGGCAGTGCCGCCTACCAGCAGTCCTTCTACGGCGCCATCGTGATCGCCGCCATCGCCGTCGTGCTCACCGTCTACATGATGGTCTCCGACAGCAAGAAGAAGTCCGCCTAGTTTTGCTTGATGTGGCAAGGACCGCCCCCTTGCCACATTCCACCGCCACCAGTATTAAGGAGTCGAAATGTCTGAGCTCAACCCCGTCCGCATTGCCGTTATCGGCGCCGGCGCCATGGGCCGCAACCACATCCGCTTTGTCACCGAGGAGCCCGAGGCCGAGCTCGTCGCCATCGCCGACGCCTTTGAGGGCGCCCGCGCCACGGCCGAGGCCGCCGGCGTGCCGTTCTATACCGATCCCGCCCAGATGATGGACGAGGTCAAGCCCGAGGCCGTCATTATCGCCACCCCCAACGACCTGCACCTGGGCGTTGCTCGCGAGGCCATCAAGCGCAACATCGTGCCGCTGGTCGAAAAGCCGATCTCCAACGATCTCGAGGATGCCCAGGCCTTCGCCGCCGAGGCCGAGACCGCCGGCGTGCCCGTGCTCGTGGGTCAGCACCGTCGCCACAACCCCTTCGTTAACAAGGCCAAGGAGATCATCGAGTCCGGCGAGCTGGGCAAGCTCACCGTGTCGAGCTTCCACTATATGATCTATAAGAATGACGAGTACTTCGATGTCGAGTGGCGCCGCAAGAAGGGTGCCGGCCCGATCCTGGTCAACCTGGTGCACGACGTCGACCTGCTCCGCTACCTGCTGGGCGAGCCCGTTGCCGTCCAGGGTATGCAGTCCAGCGCCGCCCGCGGTTTTGAGACCGAGGACTCCGCCGTGGTCAACGTTCGTTTTGCCGATGGCGCGCTCGCGAGCATGACCATCTCCGACGCCACCGCCAGCCCCTGGAACTGGGAGGCAACCGCTCGCGAGGATCCGCAGTACCGTCCCTTCGACGCCGACGCCTACTTTATCGGCGGAACCTTGGGCGCCCTGTCGCTGCCCCGCCTGCACCAGTTCTCCTACGACGGCGCCTCCAACTGGCACAAGCCGCTGCAGATGGAGATTCCGGCCGTGGACCCGGCACTACCGCACAAGATGCAGCTCAAGCACTTTGTGAAGGTCGTCCGCCGCGAGGTTGAGCCCGTCGTGACCCCCGCCGATAACGTCAAGACGCTCACACTTCTCAACGCCATCAAGGAGGCCGCCGAGACCGGCCAGCTCGTCGAGCTGTAATGCCTTAGGCCTGACCGCGGCAAAACTCATGCCGAGTCCCTCGGTCCGCCACCAACAAGCCCCTCTTCTTTGCCCCACGAGCAGCCTCCTGCCCGCGGGGCTTTTTGCACCTCAGCTTGATTCGTTCGCCACGAAATGGGCCTATCTACTACGTTTAACCGATTACCCCCAACCATACCGAATTTCGCGAAATAAAAACCGCAGGTAGACGGCTTGCGTATTTTCGGAAAACCGGGGGATGGTCGACCCATACGGGTTAAACGTAGTAGATAGGTCATTTTCGTGGCACGGCCCAAAACAGTCTTTTGGGACGGGTGGTATCCTTGGTAGCTCTGTGCTGCAAACGCACCTTTACCGCAAGGAGTTTCATGGATCTTATCGCCCAGCTCGCCCGCGAGCTCAACCTTAAGGCCGCCAACACCGAGGCGGCCGTCAAGCTCATCGACGAGGGCAACACCATCCCCTTTATCTCGCGCTACCGCAAGGAAGCCACGGGCGGCATGGACGACGTCGCCCTGCGCACACTCGACGAGCGCCTGTCTTACCTGCGCAATCTTGAGCAGCGCAAAGAGGACGTCATCCTGCTCATCGATGCCCAAGGCAAACTCACGCCCGAGCTCGAGCAGCAGATTCGCGAGGCCACGCAGCTCCAGCGTGTCGAGGACCTCTACAAGCCCTACCGCAAAAAGCGTATGACCCGCGCGCAGAAGGCCCGCGAGGCAGGCCTGGAGCCGCTTGCCAACATGATCATCATGCAGGCATCCGCCAAGGGCAGCGCACTCGACGCCGCCGCGGTATACGTCAATGATGAGGCCGGCTTCGACACGCCCGAAAAGGCGCTCGCCGGTGCCGCCGACATCGTGGCCGAAACGGTAGCCGAGGACCCCGAGAACGTCGCCGACCTGCGCGCCTTTACGCAAAACACCGCCGATATCGTCGTCGAAGCCACCGACCCCGCCGAGAAGACCCCCTACGAACCGTACTACAGCTATGACGAGCCGCTGCGCCGTATACCCAACCACCGCGTGTTGGCTATCGATCGCGGTGAGCGCGAGGGCAAGCTCCGCGTGCGCGTGAACGTCGACGGCGCCGCCGCCACGGCACGCCTCGGAAGCCGTTGGCCCCGCCGTCAGGGCGTGTTTGCTCCCATCTTCGATGCCGCCATCGCCGACGGCTACAAGCGCCTCATGGCCCCCTCGCTGGAGCGCGAGGCCCGCGCCAAACTCACCGTTCGCGCCCAGACCGAGGCCATCAACGTCTTTGCCAAGAATCTCGAGGGCCTGCTCTCGGCGCGCCCCGTGCGCGGCGCCCGCGTGCTCGCGCTCGATCCGGGCTATCGCACCGGCTGCAAGATCGCCGTCATGGACGAGACCGGCAAGCTGCTCGACCACGGCGTGGTCTATCCCACCAAGCCGCGCCACGACGTCGCCGGCACCAAGCGCGAGCTCGCCCGCCTCGTCAAAAAGGACGGCGTCAACACCATCGTCATCGGCAATGGCACCGCCAGCCGCGAGACCGAGGAAGTCGTCTCGGAGTTCATCGCCGAGCAGGCGCCTGAGCTGCGATACACCATCGTCAACGAGGCCGGCGCGTCGGTGTACTCCGCCTCCGAGCTCGCCAGCCAGGAGTATCCCGATCTGGACGTCACCGTGCGTGGCGCCATGAGCCTGGGCCGCCGCCTGCAGGACCCGCTGGCAGAGCTCGTCAAGATCCCGCCCCAGTCTATCGGCGTGGGCCAGTACCAGCACGACCTTGACCAGGCCGAGCTCTCGCGCACTCTGGGCCACGTGGTGGAGGACGTCGTCAACCGCGTGGGCGTCGACGTGAATACCGCGAGCGCAAGCCTGCTGGGATACGTATCGGGCATCACGCCGAGCGTGGCCAAAAACATCGTGGCCTACCGCGAGGAAAACGGCGCCTTTACCGATCGCCGTCAGCTTAAGAAGGTCCCCAAGCTGGGACCCAAGGCATATCTCAACGCCGCGGGCTTTTTGCGCATCAGCGGCGGCAAGAACCCACTCGACGCGACAAGCGTCCACCCCGAGAGCTACGAGGTGGCCACATCCGTCCTGAAGCGCGCCGGCGTTGGGGCCAGCGAGCTCAGCCGCGGCGGCGTGCCCGACATCGAGCGCCGTCTGGGCAGCATCTCGGCACTGGCCAGCGACCTAGACTGCGGTACCCTCACGCTCATCGACATCGTTAACGAGCTCAAGAAGCCCGGCCGCGACCCGCGCGACGACGCGCCCGAGGTGGTCTTTAGCCGCTCAGCGCTTTCCATCGACGACCTGGAACCCGGCATGGAACTCAAGGGCACGGTGCGCAACGTCATCGACTTTGGCGCGTTCGTCGACGTGGGCGTGCACCAGGACGGCCTCGTGCATATCTCCAAGCTGGCCAACCGCTTTGTCAAGCACCCGAGCGACGTGGTGCGCGTCGGTGACACGGTCAAGGTGTGGGTCGAGAAGGTCGATCGCGACCGCAAAAAGATCTCCCTCACCATGGTACAGGGCAAGTAAACCGCCAAAGCAAAGGTACCGGTAGCCCCGGCCTTTCCTTTGCCTAGCGCGACCCTCGCGGAGCGCGTGAGCGATAGGGAAAGGAAAGGCCGGAGCGAACAGCCCACGGTACAGTCGGTGTTCGCGCTACGGCAGGATATGGAAACCGAGCGCCGCGATATCCTTGGCAAAGCCGCGCACGGTGTCGAGCGAGACCTCGTACGGGTCGCGACCAATGTTCTTGCGCTTGGCCAGGATGCTGTTGGGCACCGTGATGATCTGGCAACCGCAGGCCTCGGCCTGGTAAATGTTGATGAGCTCGCGCGTGGACGCCCACAGGACCTCACAGTTGGGCTTGATGGCGGCCTTCTTGACCGACTCCGTCATAAACGGAATGGGGTCGACGCCGGTGTCGGCGATGCGGCCGGCAAAGAGCGAGATGATGGACGGCGTCTCGGTGTCAACGGCCTCGACCATCTCGTCAACCTGCTTAGGCGTAAAGATGGTGGTGACGTTGACCTTGATGCCGTCGGCCGAAAGCTTGCGCACCAGCTCGGCGGTGGACTCGCCCTTGGTGGTCACGCACGGAATCTTGACGTAGACGTTCTCGGCCCAGGTAGCGATCTCGCGCGCCTCGACCTCCATGGTCTCGACGTCGTCGGCAAAGACCTCAAACGAGACGGACACATCGGTGATGTGGGTCAAGACCTCTTTGGCAAACGCACGGTAATCCGTCACGCCGCCCTTCTTCATAAGGGACGGGTTGGTCGTGAAACCCTGAACGTTGCCGTTCTCGTACATGTCGAGCATGCCCTCGAGGTTTGCACCGTCAGCGAACACCTTGATTGCCATCTGCCTGATTCCTTTCGTTAGCATACGGCCGATAAACTGCTAAACACTTTACCTACGTTTATCAAGGCGTGAGCTGCGGTTTTTTATCTTCTCGGCGAACGGTATAAACACCTCAGTGTTTGGATTGATAAATCGATTGAGCATGTAAAAGCAAAGAGTCGCAGTTTGGGCAAACGTCAGAACGCGGGATTCATTAGATGAGGCCGAAATGCTGCATCGCTGTGACGGTGCCGTCGTGTGCGACATCATCAGTCACGTAGTCGGCGAGCGCCTTGACCTCGGGCATGGCGTTGCCCATGGCCACGGCCGTCTCGACAGCGGCGAGCATACCCAGATCGTTGCCGGAATCGCCAAAGCCAAAGGTGCGCGCGTTGCCGGTGCGACCCAGGTATTCCAGCGCTTGCGCCACGCCCACGCCCTTGTCAATGCCCTTGGGGCTCAGCTCGCGATTCTGACCACCGGTGTTGCACAGCTCAAACTCGCGATCGATAAAGCCGTCATCGTTGGCTACGCGAGCCAGGTAGCTCGCGACGATGCACACCTTGCCCACGCGCAGACGGCCGTCGACGCGCATCTCCTCGGCGCTGTGCACCACAGAAGTGCCGATCAGAGACGACTGCTCAACACCCGCGGGTTCCAGGGCAAAAGTAGCCACGTTGGTCTCGAAAAAGGCCTCAATCCCTGCCGCTGCCATACGGCGCGCAAGCTCCTCGATAACGTCCTCGTCAAAGCAGTCCTCATGCACCACGCGACCCTCGACCTCGAGCGTGGCGCCCGCCATGGCAACGACACCCGCAGGCTCCAAAGCACGCAGGCCATCGGCAATCAGCCACAAGGGACGACCCGTGCAGATAAACGCCTTGTGCCCTGCGTCGCGCAGACGATGAAACGCCTCGATCACCGCCTGCGAGGGGCGAACCGCCGAAAAGTCCTTGTCGGTCATGTTGTCGGGATCGAACGACGTCAGCGTGCCGTCCACGTCAAAAAAGAGCACGGCGGAATCGGGGCACGCATCAATCATATGGGTTCCTTTCGGGGGCGAGAGTAAACGAAGTATCCATCATATAATGGAGCGACGCAACCAGAGAGGTCACCCATGGAATTTTACGCAAGCTGCCCCGAGGGCTTTGAGTCCGCACTCGCCGATGAGCTTAAACGTCTCGGGCTTTCGCATGTTCGCCGGCTGAAGGGCCGCGCTACATTTGAGGGCGAGCTCGAAGAAGGCTACCGCGTCTGTCTGTGGTCGCGCCTGGCGAGCCGTGTGTTCGTGGTACTCGGGCGCTTTGAGGCGCAGGATGCCGATGAGCTGTACGACAGCGTTTACGACATCACCTGGGAGACCATCATCCGCCCCGGCGCCACCATCGCCATCACCGCCCGCGGCGTGACCGAGCAGCTGCGCAACACGCGCTTCTCGGCCCTGCGCGCCAAGGACGCGCTGTGCGACCGCCTGGCCGAGACCACGGGCCGTCGCGCCGACGTCGATGCTGCCGACCCCGACGTTCACCTACTGCTTTCGCTGCGCCAGCGCCGCGCGAGCATCAGCCTGGACCTTTCGGGCGACCCGCTGTTCAAGCGCCTGCCGCCCGCGGCGACCCGCGCCGGCGAGGGTACGCACGTGCTGCGCCCCGACTACGCCGCCCTGGTGCTGGCGCAGGTCGGCTGGACCGCACTGTGCGAGCGCGAGCTGACGGCCGACGATTACGAGAACGAGGCTCTGCCCACGCTGATCGACGCCTCGTGCGCCGGCGGCGGCCTGCTGTTGGAGGCCGTGAATATCCTGACTGACCGTGCACCGGGCGCCGCCCGCGACCACTGGGGCTTTGAGGGCTGGCAGCTGCACGACACCGCCCTGTGGGAGCAGTTGCTTGCCGAGGCGCGCGAGCGCGAGACCGCGGCGCGTGAGCGCCAGGCGCGCATCGTCGCCGTAGACATCGACCCCGCCGCCCGCAAGACCGCTGAGCGCATGGTCAAGTGTGCCGGCTACAAGCGCTTTGTCGATTTTTGCGCCGCCAAGTCCGCCACCGTACTGGACCACGCGGGCGCCGTCGCCGGTGCCGCCGTGGTCGCGGATACGACCGAGACACCGCTTTCGCTCATGCATGACACCATGACGCTCATCGGCGAGCTGCGCCGCGCGCCCGAGCTTGCCGCGGCGCCGGTCGCCGCGCTCACCCGCGACGGATTACTGGCCCGCGCGCTCCACGCCGAGCCCGAGCGCTCAATCGCCGTCATGCCCAACAACGAAGAGGCGACCGTCGAAGTCTGGCCTTCGCTCGACCACGCCGCCGCGGCGTTTGAAGCCGCGACCAGCGCAAACGCCGAGGAACAGTCCGCGGACGCCGAAGACGAGGCCGCCAACGCCCCCATGCCCGAGCCCGCCGCCACGCTCGACCTGGGCGACGGCAAGCCGCTACCCGTGCTCATCCCCGAGTCGGAGCAGTTCGCCAACCGCCTGCGCAAGAATGCCCGTCTGCGCCGCAAGTGGGCCAGGCGCGAGGGCGCGAGCTGCTACCGCGTCTACGATGCCGACCTGCCCGATTACTCCGCCGCCATCGATCTGTACGAGGGCTGCCCGCAGACGCCGGGCCGCTGGCTCGTCATCGCCGAATACGCCGCGCCCAAGACCATCGACCCCGCGCTTGCCCAGGCCCGCATGCTCGACATCTTGGCCATCGCGCCGCGCATCCTGGATGTTCCGGCCGAACACGTGCACGCCAAGGCCCGTATGCGCTCGCGCGGCGGCTCGCAGTACGGCAAGCAGGGCGCCGGCAAGGGCGGCTCGGGCGAGCGCGCCAACATCGCGCGCCGTCGCCTGCCGCTCATCGAAGAGGGCGGCCTTACCTTTGCCGTCAACTTTGACGACTACCTGGATGTGGGCATCTTCCTGGATCACCGCGTCACCCGCAACCTAGTGCGCGAGCACGCCAAGCAGGCGCGCCGCTTCCTCAACCTGTTTGCCTACACCGGCACCGCCACCTGCTATGCGGCCGACGGCGGCGTCGAGGAAACCGTGACAGTCGACCTTTCCAACACCTACCTGGACTGGGCCGAGCGCAATATGCGCCAAAACGGCTTTGTTGGTCCGCAGCATCATTTTGTGCGCGACGACGTGCTCGCCTGGATCCGCGACCAGCGCCAGACGCGCAACCGCTGGGACCTGGTCTTTGTCGACCCGCCCACGTTCTCGAACTCGTCAAAGATGGGCCGCCGTACCTGGGATGTCCAGCGCGACCATGTTGAGCTTTTGGCCGGCGTATCGCGCCTGCTCGCACAGGGCGGGCATGCCATCTTTAGCTGCAACCTGCGCGGCTTCCGCCCCGAGACGCGCAAGCTCGCCCGCGCGGGCGTGGTGCTGGAGGACATTACGGCGCAGACCATCCCCGAGGACTTCGCGCGCAACCAGAAGGTGCACCACTGCTACATCGTGCGCCGTCTGCCCATTGAGGACGCCATGGCCGAGGTCGGCTTTAGCGCCGAGGAAATTGCCGAGCGCGTCGAGGAGCTGCGCAACCCCGAGGCCCGCAAGCCCCGCGCGGCTGCACCTGCGCACGCGCAGACCGGCAACGGCAAGTCCAACTTTGCCGGCAAACCCTCCCCTGCCGGCAAGTCCAAAAAGAAGAAGTTCTACGCCAGCAAGCCCAAAGGCAAATAACAAAGTTGCGGTGGAATACGGACTGTTTTGCCTGGAATTAGGCAAATTTAGACCGTATTTCACCGCAACTCATATTGGGATGGCGGTTGGCGATCTAGCCTTGGGTGACCAATCGGTAGCCGATACCCACGTGTGTCTGGATATAGCGCGGATGCGCGGGGTCGGACTCTATCTTCTTACGCAGCGTACCCATAAAGACGCGCAGGCTTGCCAGGTCACTCTTAGTTGCCGTGCCCCAAATCTCGTGCAGGATAAACTGGTGCGTCAGTACCTTGTCGGCGTTATGCGCCAGCAGGCACAGGAGCTTGTACTCAATCGGCGTCAGGTGCAACTCCTCGCCATCCATCGTGGCAATGCCGGCATCAAAATCGATATGCAGCTCACCGGTATCGAACGAGCCCTCGGAGACAACGCCGCCCGTTTGCGCATACGAAAGGCGCCTGAGCGTCGTGCGAATGCGCGCGAGCAGCTCCTCGACCGAAAACGGCTTGGTCAGGTAGTCGTCGGCACCGGCATCGAGTGCGCGGATTTTGTCCGCATCCTCGCTACGCGCCGATACCACGATAATCGGCATACCCGACCACGTGCGCACCGACTCCACCACCTTGACACCGTCCATATCGGGCAGGCCCAGATCGAGCAGCACAATGCTCGGCGCCTGCGACGAGGCGGCGGCGATAGCGGCATGGGCGGTCTCCACGGCCATATGGCGCAAGCCGTGCGCCTCGAGCGCAGCAACGATAAGGTTGCGAACGGCGGGGTCGTCCTCAACGACCAAGATGAGCGGTTTCACGGCAGAGTTCGACACAGCGTTACTCCTTATCAAACGAAACGTCAGCGGCGGGAAGCTCAATCGTAAAGACCGAGCCGTGCGGGTCCGCCGCGGCAACCTCTATGCTACCGCCATGCGCCAACGCAATGGAGCGGCAGAGCGAAAGACCCAAGCCCACACTGCGATGGCTGTCGGCAAGACCGTGGTTGGCGGTGTAGAACGACTCAAAGATGCGCTCACGGTCCTCGGGCGCAATGCCCGGCCCGTCATCGGCCACCGAGCATGCCACGCATCCATCGTCGACGCTAATCGAAATCATGATATGCGAGCCTGCGGGCGTATAGGTGATGGCGTTGTTCACCAGATTGACCACCAGCTGCACCATCAGGCGCGCATCGACGTTGACGAGCGCCGGCTCATCGCACGCCACCACCTTAAGGTCGTGCTCGCGCACGGCAGGGTTCACGTGGCGCAGCGCCTCCTCGACGATATCGTCCATGAGCTCGAGTGTGGTCGACAGGCGCATGCCGCCACCCTCGAGCTTGGTGATGGCGAGCAGGTTCTCGACGGTGGCGTTGAGCCATTGCGCATCCGAGCGAATGGAAAGGAGCAGGCCGCGGCGCGTCTGGGCATCGAGCACCGCGGTGCCGGTCGAGCCCTGATCGAGCAGGACATCGGCATTGCCCGAAATACTGGTGAGCGGCGTACGCAGATCGTGCGAGATGGAGCGCAGCAGGTTGGCGCGCAGCTGTTCGTTTTTGGCGAGCACCGCCGCCTCCTCGCGGGCCTCCATGGCGCGGGCGCGATCGAGTGCCAGCTCGCCTTCGCTCACGATGGCATCGGCAAGTGTCCGCTCCTCGTGCGTCAGCACGTCGGGCTCGGCAACGATAGCCAGCACGCCCACCACCGAGGCGGGGTCGCCCGAGCGCGCGAAGCCGTCGCCTGTGCGAACCGTCAGGTAGATGCCATAAAACGCCGAGCCACCGAACGTAGCATCGAGCGGCGTTCCCACATAGGCGGACGCCGAGAGCCGCGGTGGCATCTGCGGCGCCAGCTCGTGCACCGGCGCGGCATCGCCCACGGCCGTGTATGTCGCACGCGGCAGCAGGTCATCGCCCTCGGCGTCGGCGCTGTACCACACGACCGGACAGCCCGAAAGACGCGCCAGCTGCGTGGCCATGGCGTGAACGATCTGCTGCTCGTCGGCGCAGCGCTGCAACATGCGATTGGTCTCGAGCACCATATGCGTGCGGCGGTCGCTGGCGGCAGCCTGTGCCAAGGCGCGGCGCAGGGCCAACGCAATCGAGCTCGACACAAGCGAGACCACGAACATGATGAAGAACATGCCGGGATAGCCGCGGTCGATAAGCGACAGCGAGTAGCGCGGGTCGACAAACAAGAAGTTGTAGAGCGCCACGGCGGCAGCCGAGCTCAGCAAGCAATACAGGCGACTCCAGGTAAAGAATGCGCACAGCTGAACGGCGAACACATAGACGATCATGATGCTCGGCGCGAGACCCGGATGGTCGAGCAGCGCGCCCACAATCGTCGCCGCGACCAGCAGCCCCACCGACACGCAGATATCGTACAGGGGGCCGCGACGCTTCATCGTAGTGCGCCGCCACCAAAAGTTCTCGGCAATATCACCGTCCGCACGGACGTCCATCAGCGCCCCGCCCCTCTCTCAAAAACAAAAACCACCACAAAGGGACAGGCACCTTTGTGGTGGTTTCCCTTGTGGTGGTTCCAAGTGTATAGCCTTTGCAACCTGCGGTCGCTAGACAAACAGCACGTGCGCGAGCAGGGCACACACGCACACCGCTCCAAATACCAGTGCCACGATCGAAATTACGCGATCGGCCATATCC
This sequence comes from uncultured Collinsella sp., assembly GCA_902496275.1. GTDB lineage: Bacteria > Actinomycetota > Coriobacteriia > Coriobacteriales > Coriobacteriaceae > Collinsella. The sequence continues at coordinate 14,882 of CABVAC010000025.1, forward strand.
ATGTTGGCACGATTCGTAAAGAACCGATCTTCGGCGGCGTCGACGCGCGCCTCACGCACCATTTCGACCACCGCCTCACGGCCATCGAGCGCCTTTGTATCCATGTTTACCTCCCCGGCCTCATGCTTATCCATCAAAAACCAACTCCGTGTAGCCGCCGACGTCTACGGCCGCTCGTTGGGGGCCAGGCGCTGCATCTTGTTCACGGCCTTGAACTTGGTGAACAGCGGCACGTACTCAAAGCTCACGTTGGAGTTCTCCAGGCCGTACCAACGCGCAGGCGTGCCGGCGGCGCGGCGGATGATGTACTTGAGCGTGATGGCCGTACGCTCGCTCGGCTCCACATCGCTTTCGGGCGCCAGAAGCTTACGGATCAGGACGAACTTGAACGTGCCGATGTTACCCGGATCCTTGTAGACCGAGTAGTCATGCGTCTGCGGCGGCAGCTCGCCGGTGGCAGCCAGGTCCTGAACGACCTGACGCAGGTAGGCATTGACGCGCTGGTTGATCTTGTAGCCCAGGTACAGATGCACGCGGAACACGTAATCGGTGCCGAACGTCTCGACCGAATAGGCAAAGGTGTGCGGTTCGTCCATGGTCTCGACATTCACAAACCACCAGGCGCGGGCGCGCTTGGGATGCTTGTCCAAGATCGAATAGACGATATCGCGGTCGATGTAGTCGGTATGGGTGTCCTTGGTCAGGTACACGACGTTGTCGCTCATGCGCTCGTAACGATCGTCGTCGCGCAGGCGCTTGAGCTGCGGCAGGTAGCTGCGCAGCGGCAGCAGCGTAAACTGGCGCTGCTCAACAGCCGTACCGTTGTACCAGCACACCATGATGCCCATGATGAGCGCGGCCATGAGGATGGTGAAGTAGCCGCCGTGGAAGAACTTGGTAAGTGAGCTCACGAAGAAGAAGCCTTCGAGCAAAAGGAAGAAGGCCGCGAAGATCCACGGAGCAACCTTGAGCTTGCGCTCCTCGTGCAGGTAGAAGAAGAGCAGCAGCGTGGTGCACATCATAGTCAGCGTAATGGCAAGGCCGTAGGCGGCTTCCATATGCGCCGAGTTCTGGAACAGCAGCACCACGATGACGCAGCCGACAAGCATGACGTTGTTGACCATGGGGATGTAGAGCTGGCCCTTGGTCTCGGCAGGGTAGAAGACCTGCATGTGCGGCATGAGGTCCAGACGGCTAGCCTCGGACACCAGCGAGAATGCGCCGGTGATGAGCGCCTGCGAGGCAATGATGGCCGCGACGGTGGAAAGGCCGACGGCAAACGGGCGCAGGCCCGGGGCGAGCATCTGGTAGAACGGGTTGAGGTCGGCAATGCCCATGAGCTCGGGGTTGGCAGCGTTGTTCATAAGCCAAGCGCCCTGGCCCATATAGGAAAGCAGCAGGCAGCACTTAACGAACGGCCAGGTAGCGTAGATGTTGCCGCGGCCGACGTGGCCCATGTCGGAGTAGAGCGCCTCGGCACCGGTGGTGGCGAGGAAGCAGCTGCCCAGAATCATGATGCCCGCGTGGTTGTTGGGGCTCAGCAAAAAGGCGATGCCGCGCACCGGGTTGAGGCACAGCAGCACGGCGGGGTGCTGGAAGACAAAGAACAGACCCGTGCCGCCCAGGAACAGGAACCACAGCGTCATGATGGGGCCAAAGGCGTGACCGATCTTGGCCGTACCGATGCGCTGTACCAAGAAGAGCACGATGATGATGGCGAGCGTAATGGCGACGACGCGGCCTTGGTCATCGCCCAGCACGGCATGGACCGCCGGGATGGTGCGCAGGCCCTCGATGGCCGTGGTAACGGTAACGGCCGGCGTGAGGATGCCGTCGGCGAGCAGCGCGGCGCCACCTAGCATGGCGGGGATGATAAGCCACTTGCCACAGCGCTTGACCAGACTGTACAGGGCAAAGATACCGCCCTCGCCATGGTTATCGGCGCGCAGCGAGATGAGCACATACTTGATGGTGGTCAGCAACGTGACCGTCCACACGACAAGGGAGAGCGCGCCGAGCACGAACTCCTCCGTGACGCTTCCGATGCCGCCGTTGCCGGCAACGAGCGCCTTGGTTACATACATAGGGCTGGTGCCGATATCGCCGTACACCACGCCCAGCGTGACGAGCATCGCCGAGATGCTCACAGGAATCGCAGCGTGCGAAGCTGCCTCCTTGGCCTTTTGTTCCATAAGCCGGTTTCCTCCCAACTTTAATGTTCGAAGGAATTATAGGTAATCGGCCCATGTTTGAATGGCACTGTTTTCCCAGCTAGATAAACATTTATACGGCCTTTAAGCCACCTCGGCGATATGGAATGTGACAAAGGGACTGTCTCTTTGTCACATCCGTCATTTTCCGAGCCAATTTTTGAACCACCACTCCATGGAGCGGCTCATCTCGGCCATAAAGGGACTCGTGTGCTTGCGGGTATAGATGTCCACGACGCGCTCCCCCACCACGCGGGCATGCGGACGGAACATCGCGTCCATCTCGGCTACCTGCGCGTCCATAGTCGCAGCATCGGCGCGGCAGTAGCGCTCCTCGTGCACCAGGTTCACCACGGGATGCGCAATGGCCGGACGCTCCTTACGGGGCGTGCCGATGATGAGCATCGACAGCGGCATGGTATACGGAGGCAGATCGAGCAGCTCGGCCACTTCCTCGGCATTCTCGACGATATCACCGATGTAGCAGCTCCCCAGGCCCAGGGCCTCGGCGGCGACCACGGCGTTTTGCGCAGCGATCACGGCGTCCTGGGCCGCGATGGCAAAGTCACCCAAACCCGGTGCACGGCGGGGCGCCTTGCCCGTGTGCTCGACAAACTCGGGCTCAAAGCAGCCCACGTGCTCAAACAGATCGATCCACTTGGCATAGTCGACCACAAATATAAGTGCCCAGGGCGCCTTGGCGATCATGGGCTGGTGGTCGCACAGGTCGGCCAGACGATCCAGCGTAGCCTGCTCGCGAATGCTCACGATGGAATACATCATCATGGCGCCCGCCGACGGCGCGCGACTCGCCGCATGCAAAATTGCCGCCCGCTGCTCGTCGGTCACCGCCACGGGACGGTCGTCGTCATCACGCGCGAAGGCACGCGTGGAGGAACGGTGCTCCAACGTGTCCAGCACCGCATTGCCCGTCGTCTCGACCGGATAGCCGCCCGCGTCCATGCCAGCGTCCACGTCACCCGCACTCGTCATACAAGCCCGTTCGTTCATCGCCTCATCCTCGCCAATTCTTTAAGAAGCCTTTACGTTTCCGTGTAATTCCCGTCCATTATCGCGCAGGTCGCCACTACATTGCGCCACACCGTCACACGTGCGCGTTAATATGGCTGGTTGTTGTGCGCAGACACCAATTGCAGCGCATATCTTGGTAACAATCGGGTAAACCCCCGCTTTCGTACGTTTTAGTTTGTGAGGAGTCTCAGCATGTTCGCTGCCGCCATCTCGCTCGTCGGTCTTGCGGCGACCGTCTACCTTGTCTTGCGCGAGGCCAAGGCCATTCGCGCTCAGTCGGGCACCGTTGCCAAAAGCGCTCTTGGGTGGAGCGTCGCCTTCGGCCTGTTCCAGGTCTTTTTGACTATTTGGGGCGCCGTGGGCCTCGTCGCGCAGAACGAGCCGCTCGCCTTCGTGATGCTCATCCTGACCAACGCCATCCTCACCGGCTGCGCTTGGGCCAGCATCGCCCGCGACCGCATCGCCCCGCGCGTCTTTGCGTTCGCCGGGCCCGACGCCCCCGCCCCCACCGGCAAGCTCGCCCGCCTGCGCGGAGCCTTTGTGGGTAAACCGCTCGTCGCCGCCGTCCTGTGCCTGCTGCTCGCCGGCGTCTTTGCGCTGCTGGGCATGGAGGTCTCGTCCAACCACGACTTTACCTGGGTCTACCCCCTGTGCATCCTGCTCGAGTGGGCCATCATCACCACGCTCATGGTCGGCCTGTTCTTCCTGTTCCAGCGCCACGGCGCAGCCCCCGCGGTCTTGGCCTTTGCCCTCTTTGTCCTGGGCATTGCCGAGTTCTTCGTCATCACGTTTAAATCCATGCCCATCCAGCCGGGCGACCTTTCGGCCATCTCCACCGCCGCCGCGGTCGCCGGCACCGGCTACACCTTCTCGATCTCGCTGTTCTGCGTGCTGTCCATGGGCTTTACCGCCATCGCCATGCTGCTGTGCGAGTACGCCGGCCTGGTGGCACCGCACCGTCAGAAGGGCGCCGCCAACGCCAAGCGCATGCTGCTCACCAACCTGCTCGTCGCCGTGCTGTGCCTGGGCGGTGTGACCGCACACGTCACGCTCATCGACTACTACAACACCCTCGGCATCACCGTCTACACCTGGCGCCCGCTCGAGAGCTACTGGCGCGAGGGCTACCTGCCCGCCTTTATTAGTGCGGCGCAGTCCATCAAGCCGCCCAAACCCGCCGACTACTCCGTCGACGATGCCAAGGCCACGCTCAAAAAGTACGCCAAGGCCTACGACAAGTCCAACGCGGCCAAGAGCGACGAGCGCGCCGCCGCAAAGGAGCAGTTCGACAGCGAGAAGCCCACGGTCATCGCCATCATGAACGAGACCTTCTCAGACCTTTCGATCTACCAGAACATGCGCGCCGGCTACGAGGGCCCGCAGTACTTTAAGAACCTGTCCAACTGCCTCAGCCGCGGCAAGCTCTATGTGAGCGCCTACGGCGGCGGTACCGCCAATACCGAGTTTGAGTTTATGACCGGCAACTCCATGGCCAACCTGGGCTCGGGCGTGTACCCCTACACCATCTACAACATGGAAACGACCGGGAATCTGGCAGAGCAGTTCAAATCGCTCGGATATTCCACCACGGCCATGCACCCCAACCACGCCACCAACTGGAACCGCGAGAACGTCTACAAGGACTTTGGCTTTGACCAGTTCCTGTCCATCAACGACTTCCAGGGAGCCGACACCCTGCGCGGCATGGTGACCGACCAGGCTACCTACGACAAGATTCTTGAGCTGCTCGACCAGAACGCCGACCCGCAGTTTATCTTCGACGTGACCATGCAGAACCACTCGGGCTACGACACGGGCCTGCTGCCGGTCGACAAGCAGATGCACCTCAACATCGACACGACCGACCTGGACGCCAAGACCATCGAGGACGGCACGCTGTCCGATGTCGACGAGTACGTCTCGTGCATCGAGCAGTCCGACCAGGCGCTGCGCTACTTCCTCAACGCCTTGAGCAAGCTCGACCGCAAGGTGGTCGTGGTGTTCTGGGGCGATCACCAGCCGTTCTTCCCGTCCAAGTTCAACGATAAGTGGTTTACCGGCGAGGACGACGCCACGCATCAGGAGCGCCTGTGGCAGACTGACTACATCATCTGGGCCAACTACGACGTTGCCGGCTGCGACCAGACGAGCGAGGTCGATGACCTGTCCACCAACTATCTGTCCACGCAGCTTATGCAGCTGATCGGCGCACCTCTGACCGACTACCAGAAAGCGCACATGACGCTGCGCGAGTCGCTGCCCGCCATCAACTCCGTGGGCTACGAGGACGCTAGCCTGCGTTGGGCGCTCTCCTCCAACGTCACCGGCGACGACGCCGAGGCCGCGGCTGCCACCAAGGCGCGCGAGGATTACGCCAAGATGCAGTACTACGAGATGTTCCGCGACGGCAAGAACGTCTACACCGAGCACTTCCAGACCGAGGCCAACGAGACCGACCCCAACCTGGCGCCAGGTACGACCAAGATCAAGTAACGGGGTCGGGGGCCCGAATCGGCGGCAGGCGGAGGCGCGGGAAAGGTCTGCTGCTCAAACAGTCCTGCGCAAGACGGGGGCCACATTAAGTGGCCCCCTTTGCGTGCGGAACTCGCGACAGACCTTTCCCGCGCCTCCGCCTGCCGCCGCCCCTCGCCTGTTACGGGTTGAGTGGGCTGAAGAGAAGCTGCGCTCGCCTCATTGCAGATGCATGGCCTGTCATGCGAATCGTAGAAACCGCGTCCCGCCCTGAATACATCCAGCGAACGCATGCGAGTGTGTCGTCCAGGACGGCCTCGTCATCGGGGTGATGGAAAATGTCACCCCAAATACTTGCCACGGTTGCGCCCGCGAGTGTCAAGAAAAAAGCCTCGAGGATTTCGAGGCTTTCACATTTGTATTGTTTTGCGCGAAGGACCGCGAGCGGCGAAGCTACTCCCCCAGCACGGCCTTTTTGGCGGCTGCAGCCATGTTGTCCAGATCTTCCTTGGTGGGGTGATCCTTTGCGGCGACCCAGTTATCGAGCAGCATCTTAAATCGGGCGTTGTCGGGTTCTTGCTCAAGCATCGCCTCGTAGCGCTGCTTTACGGCGGGACCCATCTTGCCCTGGCACATAGCCCAGCCTACAAGCTCGGCATCCTCGGCCAGATTTGAGCTCACGCGGTCGATAATCTGCCTAAAGTACTCCTCGCTGGCCCCAAAACCGCAGGTGCCAAACAGGAACACGCGCTTGCCGTGCAAGGCGGAGAGCAACGCCGCGACCGAAGGCGTGCACGCGCCCTTGTCGCACCAAAAACCGACAAGCACCGTGTCGGCCGCGCAGGCGCCCTGCGCCTCGAGCGCAACCTGATTTGCATCCGCATCGTCGCTCAACGCCGCGGCGTGGACAAACTCGACGCCTGCAGCCTGCAGGGCACGCTTGATTGCGCCCGAAACCATCCTGGTATTACCGCTCTTGCTGTTGACCACCAAAGAGCATGTCATAGTCACGTTGCTCGTTTCCCCCAAAACTAAAGCCACTAATGCAATTTATTAGATGAATATCTTAGTACTAACGTGACAGATGTAAACCACCGTCTGTCGATTGATTAATTTGCCCCACGGGCTTGCTCACTGGGCAAACTGGCTGCGGTAGAGTTCGGCGTAGAAGCCGCCTGCCGCTAGCAGCTCGTCGTGCGTGCCGCGCTCGATAATCTGCCCGTCGCGCATCACCAGAATGCAGTCGGCGTTGCGGACGGTGCTCAGGCGGTGCGCCACGACAAAGCTTGTGCGACCGGCCATAAGCTCGTCGAATGCCGCCTGCACCTGCAGCTCGGTGCGGGTATCGATACTCGAGGTCGCCTCGTCCAGCAGCAAGATAGCCGGGTCGGTGAGCATGACGCGCGCGATGCACAGCAGCTGTTTTTGACCCTGGCTAAACGTGCCGCCGTCCTCGCCGATGACCGTATCGTAGCCGCCTGGCAACTGCACGATAAACTTGTGCGCGTGCGCGCGCTTGGCGGCTTCGACAACCTGCTCGCGCGTAGCTCCTGGGCAACCGTAAGCGATGTTGTCCGCCACCGTGCCCTCGAACAGCCAAGTGTCCTGCAGCACCATGCCAAAGGCGCGGCGCAGGCTTGCGCGCGTGTAGTCACGCGAGGAACGGCCATCGACCGCAATGCGACCGGCATCGATATCGTAAAAACGCAGTAGCAAATTGATGAGCGTCGTCTTGCCACAGCCCGTAGGACCGACCAGGGCAAAGCGCATGCCGGGCTTAGCCTCGATGCAGATGTCCTGCAGCAGCCTGCGGTCGGGCACGTAGCTAAAGTCCACATGCTCAAGGGCGACCTCGCCCTGCGGTGCGGCAAGTTCCACGGCATCTGGCGCATCGGGCTCCTGCTCGCGCGCATCGAGCAGCGCGAACATGCGGCGCGCCGAGGCGTACGCGGTCTGGATCTGCGTAATGACGTTGGTAACCTCGTTGAACGGCTTGGTGTACTGGTTGGCATAGGACAGGAAAATCTGCACGCCGCCCACCGTAAGCGCAGCGGGCACGCCCGTGATCACGCCCACGCAGCCAATCACGGCGACCACGGCATAGATGATGTTGTTGATAAAGCGCGTACCGGGGTTGGAAAGCGAGCCCATAAACTGTGCGCGTTCACCTGCCGTATAGAGCTCGGCGTTGAGGGCGTCGAAGCGCGCTTGGGCGTTCGGGCCGTAGGCAAACGCATCCACCAGTTTTTGCTCGCCCACATACTCCTCGATATGGCCACCGAGCTGCCCTTGAATACGCTGCTGCGCCGTAAAGCTTTTGTTGGAGAGCTTGGCGATAGCACCGGCTGCAAAAATGGAAAGCGGCGTGACGAGTACCACCACGAGCGTCATGGTCAGGTTGATGGAAAGCATAAACGCGAGCGTGCCCACGATGGTAATAACACCGGTGAAGAGCTGCGTGAAGCCCTGCAGCAGACCGTCGCCCACCTGGTCGACGTCGTTGACCACGCGGCTCATGAGGTCGCCGTGGGCATGGCTGTCGATAAAGCTGAGCGGCATGCGGCTGAGCTTATCGCTCGCCTCCACGCGCATGTCGCGCACCGTTTCGTAGGACAGGCGGTTGACGCAATAGCCCTGCAGCCACTGGAAGGCCGCAGCACCTACGACGACAATCGCGAGCTTGGTAACGAGCGGCAGCAGCGCATCGAAGTCCACCTGCCCGGCGGCGACGATAAGGTCGATGCCCTCGCCAATGAGAATGGGCGTGTAGAGCTGCAGAATCACCGAGACGGCAGCACTCAAAAACGATGCCGCAAACGAGACGCGGTGCGGACGGACATAGCCCAGCAGGCGGCGGGTCACCGCACCCACGGGATAGCGCTCGGGATCGCCGGGCTGGCGCGGACCGTCTCCCAGGTCGTTGAGGCTATCGTTGCCGGACACGTTGGCCGTCATCGTGGCGACCGAACCGGAGGAAGTGTACGGATTCATTTAGCAGCCCTCCTTTGCGCAGACGGATGTGGGGACGGTCGGGGCGCCTGGGGCGGGCGCGGGCGCCGTACTCCCCTGCTGACCCTCGAGCTCCTCGCGGCGAAGCTGCGACTGGCAAATCTCGCGGTAGAGCTGGCAGGTCGTGTAGAGCTCATCGTGCGCGCCCAGGCCCGCGACCGAACCGTGGTCAAGTACGCAGATCATATCGGCGTCGCGCACGGTCGAAACGCGCTGGCTTACGATCACCGTAGTCAGCGGCAGCCCGCCCTCGGCGGCACCGCGCACACTGCGCTCGCGGATGGCATGGCGAAGCGCCGCGTCGGTCTTAAAGTCGAGCGCCGAGGCAGAATCGTCCATGATCAATATCTGAGGCGAGCCCACCAGGGCGCGCGCGATGGTCAGGCGCTGGCGTTGGCCACCGCTGAAGTTCTTACCGCCCGCCTCGACCGGGGCATCGAGCCCCTGCGGCTTGTTGCGCACGAACTCGCTCGCCTGCGCCATGTCGAGCGCCGCCCAGAGCTCCTCGTCGGTCGCAGCCTCGTCGCGCCAGGTCAGGTTACTGCGGATGGTGCCGCTCACCAGCGACGCGCGCTGTGGAACGGTCGCGACCACACGGCGCAGCTGGTCGAGCGGCCAGGTGCGCACGTCGGCGCCCATCACACTCACGCTGCCGGTGCTCGCATCGTACAGGCGCGGGATAAGCGAGACGAGCGTGGACTTGCCGCTACCCGTACCGCCGATAATGCCGAGTGTTTTGCCCAGCGGCAGCTCCAAAGTCACATCGCTCACGGCATTTGCCGCGCCCTCGCCAAAGGAGAAGCTCGCGTGGCTAAAGCTCAGCGCAGGGACCGGAACAGCGCCACCCGTCAGGTCGCTCGGCTCAGGCAGCGCGACCGGCTGGTTGCCCTCGTCGGTGATGCTCGGCTCGCAATTGAGCACCTCGTTGATACGCGAAGCACTCGCGCTCGCCTTGGTAAAGACCACGACCAGGTTGGCGACGTACACGATGGAGGTCAGGGTCTGCGTCATGTAGTTCACAAACGCCATGACCTGGCCCTGCGTGAGCTCGCCCACGTTGACCTGGATGCCGCCCACCCACAGGATGGCGCACACACCCAGGTTCATCACCAAAAACGTCACGGGGTTGAGAACCGACGAGAGCTTGCCCACCGCGATGGCGGTATTGGCCTGGTCATCGGCGGCTTGAGCAAAACGCTCACGCTCGTGGCCCTCGCGCACAAAGGCGCGAACCACGCGGGCGCCCGAAAGCCCCTCGCGGCAAATGAGCGCGATGCGGTCGAGCTTTGCCTGCAGCTGCCTGTAGTACGGAATGCAGCGCGCCATGACAAACCAAAACACCAGGCCAATGGCGGGCGTGCAAATCAAAAAGATCATGCCGAGCTTAAGGTCGATGGCAAGGGCCGCGCACATAGAGCCCACCGCCAAGAAGGGCCAGCGGATGAGCATGCGCACGCCCAGCGCCACGGCAAGCTGCACCTGGTTGACGTCGTTGGTGATGCGGGTGATAAGCGACGGCGTGCCAAAGCGGTCGAGTTCGGCATAGCTCAACTTGTTGATGTGCTGGTAGAGCGCACCGCGGATATCGGTGCCCATGCCCTGCGAGGTGAGCGCCGCCATCTTTTGGCAGACGAGCGTAAACGAGATGCCGATCACAGCCATGGCGCCAAGCAGCATACCGTAGTGGACGACGGCGTTGACATCGTGTGCGCCAATACCCTTATCGATCATCTGGGCAATCATCAGCGGCGTCAGCAGGTCAAAGATCACTTCGATCAGCTTACACGCAGGCCCAATCACCATATACCGGCGAAACTTACCACCAAAACGCCTGAGCAGCTCAATCATGTATAGGCGCTCCCTATCATCATCCACATTCAATTCGAACCATGATAGTACCGCCACCCCAAAAGAAGCGTAAACAACTCGTCATTTCTAACGGGATTCAGTTTTCAGAGGGGTATACGCGCACACCCAGCCAGTGTCGGGTCAACTAGCATGGTATATTTACATTAGTGCTACCAAGTTAGTCGCCGACCCTTGAAATGAGGTGCCGAGATGAACGACATTCTCGCAAGAAGAGCAAGACGAGCAACTGTGGGCATCGCCCTTTCCGCGGCACTTGTCGCGGGAATCGCCCCCG
>CABVAC010000026.1 GCA_902496275.1 uncultured Collinsella sp.
TCCGTACATGTACGGATGAATGTGGGAGGTGTTCGGATAAGGTTGATAATCAAGGATTACCGCTCCGTAAAAATTTTTCAAATTGTTGCTTGACCCATCGGGGGCTCGCGTGCATAATAATCCGTGCGTTGCGGCGTTACCTCAGCTGGATAGAGGGTCTGACTACGAATCAGAACGTCATAGGTTCGAATCCTATACGCCGCACCAATTGAGTTTTAAGCCTCCGGAAACGGGGGCTTTTTTATATCGCGATGCGTCGAAGATCGCGCCAAGTGCTCCAATTGAGTAAAAATCAAATTCAATAACTTTTTTTGAAAAAACGCTTGACCATTATTCAGTCCATGTGCATAATAATCAGCAAGTCGCGGCGTTACCTCAGCTGGATAGAGGGTCTGACTACGAATCAGAACGTCATAGGTTCGAATCCTATACGCCGCACCAATCGAACTTGAAGCCTCCGGCAACGGGGGCTTTTCTTTTACGTAAGCACCGCATGGATTCGAACCTCGGTCGAGGCGCGGGCGTAAAGCGGACTATTTCCTGTCGACTCGTGTAAGATTTCGAGTAGGTGTCGCGGCCCATCCGTGACCACTCCTTCTTCAAGCGACCGATCAGGGTGATACTTCGTGGCAGAGCGTCCGACATACAAGCTCAGGTTTCTCGATCCCAAGAAGCGCTTTCCGGCGATGCCCGAGCAGCCTGCGGGGCGCTCATATGGCGTGGTCTGGAAACTCTTTGGCGAGGACCCGCATGAATCATGCTATGTCGTCGAATTCGTCGGCAAAAGCCATGTGTCGCTTTTGGGCTACGTGAGCGTTTCGGGTGAGGTCTATAAGGTGGACCGTCCCGTTAACGAAGTATCGCTGCCCGACGATCCCGACATGCAGCTGATTCTTGACGAGTCCGATTCCAACATCGGTGAGATTGCAGTCAGGGGTACCGATGGGACGATGCGCTCCCGGGCGCGAGTCATCGGCTCTCCCGAAGGCCCCATGCGCGAGCAGTCCGACCACGAGACATGGAATTCGACCCGCGCCCTTCCTTACGGCGAGTTCATGGCCTCGATGTTCTTGCGCTACGTGATATTTGCCAACTCCGAAAGCGCTATTGCGAACACGGCGGGCGTCGACGGTCTCGATGCGGACATGCAAAACGTTGTCGACAAAATAAAGCTCGTAAAGTTGCCCGAGCCGGTCGAGGTGTTTTTGGGCTTTAACACGGCACCGCTACCTGACGCTATCGAGACGCTGCTCTACCGTGTCGACCATGCCGAGAATCCGAGCGGTATCGAGCGTTATGCGGCCGCCCTTATGAGCGAGGTCGACTTGCCCCGACTGCGCACCATCGCCGCCAAGTCCGAGATGAGCCTGGCTCGCATCGATCGCTCAAAGCTTTTCTATCTCAATTTTGATCGTAGCCTGCTGGACCAGGACGAGATTGACATGCTGCTTGCCATCGAGTGCCGTCTCAACCGCCTCTCTGGCATCCTCGAGCGCATCGGGGCCGGATTGGCCCCTGCGGCATCCTCGCCGAGCCTTGAGGGCTGCGCGCTCTTTGATGCGTGGCATATCGCCAAGACGACCAACGATGTTCCCCGACTGCTCGATACGGCCTCGAGCGATAACCCGTGGGGCAAACCGGGTACGGTGGCTTGCCAGCCGGGCGGTGAGTGGGATGTGCGTACCCGCTTCGCGCGTATTGTCGAGGCGCTTAACGTGGTCACACGGCTCGACTATACCTATCGGGCAAACGTTGCCGAGGGGATTATGCTCGTTCGGTTTGGGCGGTCTGTCGTTGATGCCATGCCGCAACGTGAATACGACGCTCAGGATGACGCCTGGCGCGAGCTGGACGAGGACATGCGCGCGATCTGGGCCGCGGAGCACGATGCGCGCGTGGCACTTACGCTTGCGACAGCGTGTTTTGCCGCGGGCACCTGCATCACGCGCTGCTATGTGCAGATTGCTGCTCCCGACAGTGAGCAGGGCGAGCGCGTTGTCGCAACGTATTTCTTTGGGCGCGCGGCCTATCTGGCCGATTGCGTGCCTGTCGCCAAGGATCTTGAGAGCATGGACATGGACGATATGCCGTGCAAGCGTGTGCTTGAGGCGTATGAGTCAACCGCTCCGGAGACGATTGAGCCTGCGGAGGTTCATGCTCGTCCGCGTGATGACCATCGCACACTGCCGCCGGCGCTGCGCGATCTGCTGCTTGCCGATACGGCTGACGAGTTGGAGGTCATGGAAGAGGACGACGATCCATACGTGGCCCGCGTTGTTGAATTGCGCGAGCAGGCAAAAGTCGACCGTACAGGTGCCTTTGAAGGCTTTTCCCGTCTTGTCGAGGAGTTGGAGGCTAAGTGCGCCGTCGCCGAGCTTTTGGCGACAGGTCCGGTTCAAACGCAGTTTTGCGATAACCAGCTGGTACGCATGGTGCTACCGGTGTTGGAAGAAGACCGCTCTGTGCGAATCCTTCGTGCGCCCGATGCGCTGTACTTTGCCCAGCACGAGATCTGCAGCTTTTACGCCGAGCAAGAGGACTTTGAACGAGCACTGCCCGAGGTGCGCCATCTTTACGATCTGGCACGCTCGTCCATGCAATCGCACTTTGCGCTCATCAACGTGCTTGCGCGTCTGGAGCGCTTTGACGAGATTATCGAGGTGGCGCGCCACGGCCTACGTATTGCCAGCGATCGTTCTGCAATCGGCTACCTGTTCTATCGCTTGGCGTTTGCCTATTGGAATTGCGATCAGCTCGACCTGGCGCTGGCTTGTTACCGTCTGGTGCCGCGCGGCGAGGAGTCGGGCAGTAGCGCGCTGGAAGAAATGCAGGGCCTTATGAATGAGATGGGCGTCAGCGAGCCTCCGACGTTCGAGGAGGCGGTCGAGACCATCCGCAAGGCTGGACTCGAGCTGCCGCCAGTGTCCGCCGTGACGAATCAGCTGGCAGATGCCGCTGTGCAACTGGTCGACAACGGCTTCTTTTTCCTGGCACGCGGTTGCATCTTCCAAATGTGGCGCACCATGGGCAACGACGAGCTCGGCTCCCTCAACCGCTCGCTGGGGTAGGCGAAGCCTCCAAGGAGGAAAGGATGCTAGGCAATTAGAAAATTTCCTCTTGCCCATCCTTGGCTGTTTGGTTACTATAGAACGGCTGTTACGGAGAGCTGACCGAGAGGCCGAAGGTGCTCGCCTGCTAAGCGAGTATGCCCCAAAAGGGCATCTGGGGTTCGAATCCCCAGCTCTCCGCCAGTTTAACTTTAAAGAAGGGTCCCATCGGGGGCCCTTTTTTATTATCGAGAAAGGGCGCTGGGGATTCGAACCCTCAAAAAAAGGAGGCATCCTTTCGGACACCTCCTTTCAGCGAGTGTATTGTTCTTCGATCTTACATCTCGGGCGCCTTGGCTACGGTCTCGCTCTCGGCTGTGAGCGGGCGGTTGTCGATGCGGCGGCCCAGGCGGTCGAGCTTCACAAGGAGCCACTCAATGGGATTCGGCCCTGCGCCTTCCTCGTCGGCAACCAGGTCCATAACGGCGATTTTGGTGCCGTCCTGCTTGAGTGTAACGCTGCCCACCTTGTCGCCCACATGCACCGTGCCCGAAAGATCGTCGTAGCTAACCTTTTCGGTCACCTCGCCGGCAAGAGAAAACACGGTCGCTTGCGCCGTGGGATCGGCGAGCGTGGCGTCGATTGTCTTATCCGTCCAGTCGGTTTGACTAATGCGTGCCATAAGCGGGTTGCCGTTGGCGGTCTTTTCTTGCGTGTTGGCGATTGCGACCGTCACCTTGTGACCGTAGTACCAGTTGGCAAGGGTGGCGGTATCGGTAAAGCGCTGATCGGTGGTGGTGGAGTTCAAAATAACGGTGTAGATCTCGTCGCCGTCGCGGTTGTAGGCGCTCGTAAAGCAATAGCCCGCGTCGTCGGTGGTGCCGGTCTTGCCGCCGATGTTGCCATCTTGGCCCAGCAAATAGTTATGCGTGTCCATGGAATGCGAATGGTCGGTGCCGTCGGCGCCCGTGACCTCGATCCAGGAATCCTCGCTCGCTACGACCTCGCGGATCGTGTCGTTTTTCATGGCCTCCTGCATCATCAGCGCTACGTCGTGTGCGGTTGAGTGCATATTGCCAGCCCACTCATCAAAGTCCAGACCATGCGGGTTTTCAAAAAGCGTACCGGTACAGCCGAGCTTCTTAGCGCGCTCGTTCATGGCCTTCACAAATGTGGCCTCGGCGTCTTTGGTCTTGGGGTCGATCTTCTTGCCCACATATTCGGCGAGCACGATGGCGGCGTCGTTGCCCGAGGGAATCATCAGACCGCGTAGTGCCTGCTCCACGGTAAGCTCGTCGCCTTCGAGCAAGCCGGCGGTCGAATTACCCACGGTGGCTGCGGCGTTGCTCACCGTGACCTTCTCGTCCATCTTGCAATTCTCGACGGTTAGGATTGCGGTCATGACCTTGGTGATCGAGGCGATTTTGACCTGCTCATCGGCGCCGCGCCCATAGTAGACGGTACCGTCTTTGCCCATGACGAGGGCATTGGTCGCATCGATATCGGGCAGGTTTTCGGCCGTGATGCCGCGCGCATCGGCGGTTTTGCCGCAAACATTGTCGGTCGTGAGCACTTGGGCGCCGGCGACGGTGGGCGCGCCAGCGGCAAGGGCGATAGCGCAGACAAAGCCGGCGGCAAGCTGGGCTGAGCGCTTTGCAAAAGAGGTGAGGGACTTCACAGATTTCGCTTTCGACGGGATGGTCTCTTCTGAAACTAGAGTATATCGTTTGCCGGCGTCGGCGATCATCGCGTGCGTGCGTGGCCCACATCCGCGTTCGAACGGGCACAAGGGTGCTTAAGACCGACTTAATCACCCACGCTTGTTGTGTGTGGCGTGCGTCGCCTCAGGCATAATGGAGCGCGAGAGGAGCACGCATGAACGAGCGCATACTGGTAGTTGATGACGAAAAGGCCATCGCCGACTTGGTTGGCATCTACCTTACAAAAGAGGGCTTTGATGTCCAGATTGCCTATAGCGGGGCCGATGCTGCCAAGGCGATTTTGGAGCAGGAGTTCGATTTGGCGCTGCTAGATGTCATGCTGCCCGATATCGATGGGTTTGAGCTGCTGCGTACGATCCGTTCCAGCCATACCTATCCCGTGATCATGCTGACGGCGCGCGATGCCCAGCAAGACAAGATCGGGGGCCTTTCGCTTGGCGCGGACGATTACGTGGTTAAGCCGTTCCGTCCGCTGGAGCTCATCGCGCGCGTGCACGCTCAGCTTCGCCGCTACACCAGCTACGGTAGCCGTGCACAGGCGGCCGAGTCGCCGACCATTCAGCTCGACGGCTTGGAGATCAACCGCGACGCTCGTTCCGTGACGGTGGACGGTGCACCGGTACGCCTCACACCCACCGAGTATTCAATCTTGCTGTATCTGGTCGAGCATCGCGGCAGCGTGGTGGCCGTGGAGGACCTGTTCCGCGCGGTGTGGAGCGAGGATTTTATGCCCGGCTCCAACAATACGGTGATGGTGCACATTCGCCACTTGCGCGAAAAAATCGGCGACGACGCACAAAAGCCACGCTTTATCAAAAACGTCTGGGGCGTCGGCTACATCATCGAATAGCGCCTTTGATAGTGGGGAAGTGGATATGACAAAAGACGATAGGCAGGCATTCGAGGTACCCGATCGGCTCTTTGAATACGTGAGGTCGGTCGTCGACAACCGCGCGCTTGCAACGGTGCTGCTCTTTTTGCTGAGCCTGCTGCTGATTGGCATCGACAACATCGCCGGAATCTTGACGGTGCTGCTTGCCGGCTTTTTGCTGATCGATCGATTTGAGATCGTGCGCCGCTGCATGGTGATTGGCGGCGCCGCGTGGGCCATGACGTTGGCGATTGGCGCCATGGCGCTCGGCGGCATCGAAGGGCCGGTGCTGTTCGATGCCGGCTTTGTATTCAACATGCTTGGCTTTGTGCTGGCGCTTGCCGCGTGCGTGCTGTTCTTGTGTGGCCGCGCCCTGTACTACCAGGGCTACGAACAGGGCGAGCAGCATGCCGATTGTGTGCTGGCCGCTCGTATTCAAGATCGCCTGATCGATCACCCCGACACCTGGGACAACATCGACGGCGACTTCTTGGAGGTCGAGGGCGCCCTTAACCGCGTGCGTGACCGTGAGCGCAAGGTGCAACAGGCCTTGCGTGACGAGTCGCATCGCAAGGACGATCTGGTCACGTACTTGGCACATGACCTACGCACCCCGCTTGCCAGTGTGGTGGGCTATCTTTCGCTGCTGCAAGAGGCTCCTGAGCTGCCGGTTGAGCAACGTGCGCACTTTACGGGCGTGGCTCTCGACAAGGCGCACCGGCTCGATGCACTCATCGAAGAGTTCTTCGATATCACACGCTTTGACTTCCACGATATCGTGCTCACGCGCGGCTATGGTGATCTTGGGTTGCTGCTGGCTCAGGTGGCTGACGAGTTCTATCCCATCCTCAACGAGCAGCATAAGGAAGCCCAAGTTGATATCCACGAGGACCTGACGGTGCTCGTGGATGGCGACAAGATGGCTCGCGTGTTCAACAACATCATGAAAAACGCCGTCGCCTATAGCTATGAGGGCTCGACTATCACGATTGAGGCCGGGCGCCAAGACGATGGCGGCGTGCGCGTTCGCTTTATCAATCAGGGCGATCCTATCCCTGCGGCTAAGCTCAAGGTGATCTTTGAGAAGTTCTATCGCCTGGATGCGGCGCGTGCGACCAATCGCGGTGGTGCCGGTCTGGGCCTTGCTATTGCCAAGGAGATCATCGCGGCACACGGCGGTACCGTTGCATGTGAATCGACGCCCGAACACACGATATTCACCATCGAGCTGCCCGCCGCATAGCCAGCGTGCCCTTACAAACACTTGACAATGCGCTCACGTGCATATGAGCCGCGATTTCTACTATCGATACTGCTGAATTGATATCGATGTGGAGGTATGCGGTATGACGGCTGCTGCGGCTGTGGAGCCCACGGAGCTTGAAGAACTCATGGAAGCGCAGGCCGAGGCCGCGCACGAGCGCGAGGTTGGGGATGCGACTCGCCCCACGGCAGAGGATCTTGCCGCCTCGCCGACGCGCATCGACGTCGAGGGCCTCGACCTGTTCTATGGCGACCATCATGCGCTCAAGGACGTGAATATCAAGATCCGCGACAAGCAGATCACCTCATTTATCGGGCCTTCGGGCTGCGGAAAGTCCACGTTGCTGCGCTGCTTTAACCGCATGAACGACGGCATCAAGGATTGCCGTATCGAGGGCAAGATTGCGCTCGATGGTCAAGATATCCTGGGCGATTACGACATCTGCCGTTTGCGCCAGCGCGTGGGCATGGTGTTCCAGCGCCCCAACCCGTTTCCCATGAGCATCTACGACAACGTCGCCTATGGGCCGCGCGGTATGGGTGTGCGCGATCGCGTCGTGCTCGACGAGCTGGTCGAAGACTCCCTGCGACGCGCCGCCCTGTGGGACGAGGCCAAGGACAAGCTCAAAGAGTCGGGTCTGGGTCTTTCGGGCGGCCAGCAGCAGCGCCTGTGCATCGCCCGCGCACTTGCCGTGCAGCCCGACATTCTGCTGATGGACGAGCCGACCTCGGCACTCGATCCCGTATCGACGCTGGTGGTGGAGCAGCTGGCCTGCGAGCTCAAAGAGACCTGCACGCTCGTGGTCGTTACGCACAATATGCAGCAGGCGGCGCGTATCTCCGATTCGGTCGCATTCTTTTTGCTGGGTGAGCTGGTGGAGCACGCGCCCACCGCGCAACTCTTCAAGAATCCGACCGATCCGCGCACGGCGGATTATTTGACGGGGCGTTTTGGCTGATACCATCTAGTAAAGGTACCTTTAGGGTTAAGATGCGGTCATGCCGGCCGCAAAGGGGTTCAACATGATCTATTACGTCGAGGACGATGACAACATCAGGGATTTGACGGTCTATGCGCTGCGCAAGCAGGGGATTGAGGCCGAAGGCTTTTCGTGCGACGGTGAGTTTAAGGCTGCCGTGGCGCGACGGGTACCCGATGCCGTCCTGCTCGACATCATGCTGCCCGATACCGATGGCTTGGCGATTATGCGTCGAC
Organism: uncultured Collinsella sp.; assembly: GCA_902496275.1. GTDB lineage: Bacteria > Actinomycetota > Coriobacteriia > Coriobacteriales > Coriobacteriaceae > Collinsella. Next base: position 8,119 of record CABVAC010000026.1, read on the forward strand.
TGCGTGCCGATCGCCTGACGGCGACGGTGCCCATCATGATGCTTACCGCCAAGGATACCGAGCTCGACAAGGTGATGGCGCTCGATGGCGGTGCCGACGATTACCTGACTAAGCCGTTTTCGCTCATGGAGCTCGCCAGCCGCTGCCGCGCACTGCTGCGTCGCGGCGGCATGGTCAAACAGGCAAGCGATGTGCTCAGCGTGGGCGACATCGTGCTCTCGCCCAGCCATCGTGAGGTGACTGTTGCCGGCGAGTCGCTTAAGCTCACCCTGCGCGAGTTCGACCTGCTCGAGTACCTCATGCGCAAGCCCGGCGTGGTCTTTACCCGCGAGTCGTTGCTGCAGAGCGTGTGGGGCTGGGACTTCGACGGCGGTTCGCGCACCGTTGACGTGCACGTGCAGACGCTTCGCCAAAAACTGGGCGAGCATGCCAGCGCCATCGAGACCGTGCGCGGCGTGGGCTACCGCTTGGCCGAGCCTTCTGCCGGTGATGGTGCCGAAGGTGACGACACCGCGGCCACCGCATCGGAGGAGTAACCCGTGGTCTTCGCCCCCCAGGGAAAACATACGCTGTCGCACCGCGTTTTTGTGACGATCTTTGTCTGCGCCATGGCGGTTATCGTGGCGTTTACGGTGCTGGGTGCGTTCTTTGTGCAAAACACCTTGGCGGATGCCACGAGTGCCAACCTGGCGCAAGAAACCGAGCTCATTGCTGCCGCCCTCGACGAGCAGCAGGAGCCCATCCCGTTCTTGCGTAGCCTCGATCGAGAGGACTTGCGCATCACGCTGATTAACAAGGATGGATCGGTTGCCTACGACAACGAGGCGCCGCCTTCCACACTGCCCAACCATGGCGATCGCCCCGAGGTCATCGAGGCCTTTGAGAGTGGTTCGGGTTCCGCGGAGCGCGCAAGCTCTACGCTCGACGAGATTATGCTGTATCGCGCCGTCGCCCTTGATAACGGCCAGGTTGTCCGCTTGGCGCAGGCCCAGCCTGGCGTTGCGGCGATTTTGCTGTCGATGGTGGCGCCGATGCTGCTTATCGCAGCAGCGGGTGCGGTACTCTCGTTTTTTATGGCGCGCCGCGAGTCCCGTGCCATCATCGCGCCTTTGCAAGAGGTGGATTTGGACCACCCACGCCGTAGCTATGAGCACGCCTATGCCGAGATGGTCCCCATGCTTGAGCGTATTGAGTCGCAGCGCCAGGAGCTCAAGCGCCAAATGGCGGTGCTGGCGGACAACGACCGTATGCGCCGCGAGTTCACGGCGAATATCACCCATGAGCTCAAGACGCCGCTTACGGCGATTTCGGGCTATGCCGAGCTCATCGCAAACGGCATGGTCGAGGGCGAGGGCGACCTGCGCAACTTTGGCGGTCGCATCTATCGTGAGGCGGGCCGCTTGGCAGCGCTTGTCAACGATATCCTTACGCTGTCTAACTTGGACGAGGCCGAGCGTGCAGCTGAGGGCGAGGCGGTGCCCATTGGGTCCACGGAGCCTATTGAGCTCTCGCGTGCCATCTACGCGGTCGAGCAGCGTCTTGAACAGGTCGCCCGTCAGGCGAATGTGACGATAAGTCATGAGACCAAGCCTGTGGTCATCGAGGGCGTGTCGCGCTTGATTGACGAGCTCATCTATAATCTGGCAAGCAACGCCATCCGCTACAATCGACCCGGCGGTACGGTTACGCTGCAGTGCGGCACCAACGACGAAGGCCATCCGTTCCTTGCGGTCGCCGACACGGGAATCGGTATCGCGCCTGAAGAACAGGGCAAGGTATTTGAGCGGTTCTACCGCGTGGACAAGAGTAGGTCCAAGGCACGCGGCGGAACCGGTCTGGGGCTTGCCATTGTCAAGCATGCGGCCCTGTATCATCACGCCACGCTCGATCTGTCGAGCGAGTTGGGCGTGGGAACCACCATTACGGTGACGTTTCCCATACAGCAGGACGAGCCATTCGCATAGCGATATAACATAGATATTGATGCAGACGCCGCATTTGACTTTCGGGTGCGGCGTTGTTGTGCAATTTTACGATTGCTTCCGACATTTTTACAGGAGAGCCTGTTTCTTATGTATAGAGTTTGGTCTCGGTAAAAAGATGCGATAACATACGGACAGTTTTGTCAATCCGAACTGGGGAAATGAAAGGCAAGCTGCATGACCCTTCTCGAACTGTTCCAGCTGCTGAAGAAGCACCTTCAGCTGGTCATCACCCTTCCGGTGGTCTGCGCGATCGCCATGGGCATCGTGTCCTTCGTTGCGATGGACAACACCTATACCGCGACGACGAGCATGTACATTCTCGCCAAGACCGACGATAGCGGTCAGATGAGCTACAACGATCTCTCGGCGAGTCAGATGCTTTCCAACGATATCGCCACGCTGCTGGATAGCGATAGCGTTAAGAGCGGCGCAGCCAATGAACTGGGCCTCACCGATCTGGATGACTACAAGGTGTCTGTTTCCTCCGAGACCACCACGCGTGTCATTACGCTTTCGGTTACCGGCACCGATGCCAAGGAGACGGCTAAGGTCGCAAAGGCCATGGCCAGCTCGGTGAGTACGGTCGCTCAGAACGTCGGCGCTGCCCAGAGCATCAACGTTATCGACGAGGCTAAGACCCCCGAAGCCCCCAGCGGTCCCAAGCGTATGCTGTACGTTGCTGTCGCGTTCCTCGCCGGTATCTTTATCGCAGTCGCCTATGTCGTTTTGGCAGACATGCTCAATACCCGCATCCGCGGTGCCGAAGAGGCAGAAGAGCTCCTGGGCATTCCCGTTGTTGGCCGAATTCCGGCTATGAAAGGTGGTAAATAGGCATGGCTAAGGCAAAGAACACCGATAAGCTCGTTGTACAGAATGCCGCCAAGACCCTTCTGGCCAACATCCGCTTTGCGAGCGTGGACGACCCCATTCGCACTATTACCGTCACGTCCTCGATTCCCAACGAGGGCAAGTCTACGGTTTCCATCAACCTTGCCCAGGCTATCGCCACGAGCGGCAAGTCCGTGCTCCTGGTCGAGGCCGATATGCGCCGCAGGTCCCTTTCCGATATGCTCGGCGTTCGTTCGCGCGGCGGACTCTATGCGGTCCTTTCCGAGCAGATCTCCATTGACCAGGCAATTGTCGAGACGGGTCAGAAGAACTTCTACTTCCTCGATGCCGAGCCGCATATTCCCAATCCTGCCGACATCATTGTCTCTCACCGCTTTGCCAAGTTGGTAAAGGCACTGTCCGCCAAGTTCCAGTACGTCATCTTTGATGCTCCCCCGGTCGGCACCTTCATCGATGCTGCCGAGATTGCCAGCCTGACCGACGGTACGCTGTTCGTGGTGCGCGAGGACTTCACCAAGCGCGAGGAGGCACTCAACGCTATCGGCCAGCTTAAGAAGTCCGAAAAGGTCAAGCTCATCGGTACCGTTATGAACTACTGCGAGACCGAGACCAGCGAGTACTACTACTCCTACTACACCAAGGACGGTAAGAAGGTGAAGAAGGGCTCGGACGATCAGGGGACTTCCAAAAAGGGCATCTTCACCAACCGAGCAAACGTTTAGTTGATTAAGGCTGACCTATGCGTGACATTCATTGCCATATCTTGCCGGGTGTAGACGACGGCGCCGCCGATCTCGATGAGAGCTTGGCGATGCTCGAGGCTGCCAAGCGGGCCGGTGTAACCAGAATCGTTTGCACTCCTCACTGCCGTGATCCCTATTTTGATTACGACAAGATGTGGGATGCCTTTGAACTGCTGCGTGATAACGCTGACGGTTTTCCGCTCCAGATGGGCTTCGAGGTCAACCATCGAAAGCTCGTTGAACTTGGTATCGATGCCGCGGAGCACTTGCATTTCGATGGAACCAACGAGTTTCTGCTCGAGCTTTCGACGCATGCCGATGCGTATGCGTTTAGAGAGTACGAGAACACGATTTACGATTTGCAGTGCCGTGGCTACCAGGTGATCATCGCTCATCCTGAGCGCTATCGTGCGGTTCAAAAGGATGTAAGCGTGGCGGAGCGCCTGGTCGATATGGGCTGCAAGCTGCAGGCTTCGGCGGACTTTATTGCCGGCGGTCGCTTTGGTCGCGAAAAAAAGCCGGCACAGCGCCTGTTCGATCAGAACCTGTACAGCTTCATCGCGAGCGATGCCCATAACGTGGGTCATTACGACTGCCTGGCGAAGGCTCGCGCGAAGTTTAGCGTGCGCGGAGCTCATTTTCGCTAATATCTGTCCCTAACGTTCGCATTGAATGAAAGGGCAGCCATGGATATCCAACTTAAGACGGGATGCTTTGATGACGCGGCGTTGGTGCGCCGCGTCGTTTTTATGGACGAGCAGGGCTACGAGAATGAGTTCGACGCTATCGACGAGGATCAGAACTGCATTCATGTGACGCTCTATGTAGACGGCGAGCTTGCCGGTTGCTCGCGCGTGTTTCCCGAGGAGCTTGAGCGCGTGGCTGACGCAGAGGCCCCGGTGTTGCCGGCATGCGACATGGACGAAGGCGTTGCGGCGGGGGAGACCTACATTATGGGGCGCGTCGCCGTGCTGCCGGCTATGCGTCGTCGCGGACTGGCGAGTGCGATCGTGGAGACCAGTGCTTCGTGTGCACGCGATGCCGGCGCCAAGCTTATTAAGCTGCATGCGCAGGAATACGTGCTGCCGCTCTATGTAAAGGCGGGCTACACGCAAATTGCCCCGGTAGATTACGAAGACGAGGGCCAGCCCCATGTCTGGATGGCCAAGCGCGTAGATGGCAGATAGGGACGTTCCTTTTCTGCCGGCAGCTGGGGACACTCCTTGGCAATTGACGCATTGGAGCGCTCGGACATACAGTTTTTCGATTCCGTATGTATATATGCGCGCTATTGGGTTATAAAATCTAAGTCTGAACATAGCAGGTCTGCGATGCGGCTCGGGCAACCGGGCCGTTTTTGCGGACGGGGGTAGCGCGAAAGGACTGCACATGCGTCAATTTAAGACCGAGAGCAAAAAACTGCTCGACCTCATGATCAACTCCATCTACACCAATAAGGAAATCTTCCTGCGCGAGCTTATCTCTAACGCGAGCGACGCCGTCGACAAGCTCAACTTTAAGAGCCTGCAGGACCCGAGCGTCAAGATCGACCAGGGCGACCTGGCCATTCGCGTCTCCTTTGATAAAGACGCCCGCACCATTACCATCTCGGATAACGGCATTGGCATGACCGCCGAGGAGCTGGAGCGCAATCTGGGCACCATCGCCCATTCCGGCTCCGAGGAGTTTAAGACCGAGAACGCCGAGCAGCAGGGCTCCGATGTCGACATCATCGGTCAGTTTGGCGTGGGCTTCTACTCGGCTTTTATGGTCGCCAGCCATGTGAAGGTCGTCAGCCGCGCCTACGGCGAGGATGTCGCCCATGTGTGGGAATCCGACGGTCTTGAGGGCTACACCATCGAGGACGGCGAGCGCGCCGAGCACGGTACCGATGTCATCCTGACGCTGCGCGAGAACGAGAAGCTCGATGCCGACGGCGAGGCCGAGACCTACGATCGCTTCCTGACCGAGTGGGGTCTCAAGAGCCTGATTCAGCAGTACAGTAACTATGTGCGTTACCCGATCCAGATGATGGTGTCCAAGAGCCGCCAGAAACCCAAGCCCGAGGACGCCGGCGACGATTACAAGCCCGAGTACGAGGACTACCAGGAGCTCGAGACCGTCAATTCCATGACACCGATCTGGAAGAAGCACAGCTCCGATGTCGAGCAGAAGGACTACGACGAGTTCTACAAGTCCACGTTCCACGACTTTGACGATCCTGCGCGCACCATCAGCTTCCACGCCGAGGGCACGCTCGAGTACGATGCCCTGCTGTTTGTGCCGGGACGCGCGCCGTTCGATCTGTACAGCAAGGACTACGAGAAGGGTCTGGCGCTCTACAGCTCCAACGTCCTGATCATGGAGAAGTGCGACGACCTGCTGCCCGACTACTACAACTTTGTCCGCGGCGTCGTGGATTCCGCCGACGTGTCGCTCAACATCTCGCGCGAGACGCTGCAGCAGAACCGTCAGCTCAAGGCCATCGCCAAGCGTGTGGAAAAGAAGATTACCGCCGACCTTGAGGATATGCGTGACAACGACCGCGAGGCCTACGAGAAGTTCTTTGAGAACTTTGGCCGCGGTCTTAAGTACGGCATCTACTCGAGCTATGGCATGAAGGCCGATGAGCTCGCCGACCTGTTACTGTTCTGGTCTGCCAAGGAACAGAAGATGATTACCCTGGCCGAGTATGCCAAGGGCATGCCCGAGGATCAGAAGGCCATCTACTACGCCGCCGGCGACTCGCGTGAGCGCTTGGCCAAGATGCCCGTGGTAAAGGGCGTGCTCGACCGCGGCTATGACGTGCTGCTGCTGACGCAGGACGTGGATGAGTTCACCTTCCAGGCTATGCGTGAGTACGTTGCCGCTGATATGCCCAAGATCTACGAGGACGATGCCGCCCGCGAGGCTGCCGAGAAGGCCGTGGCCGATGGTGCCGAGCCCGAGGTTGAGGATCGTCACCTGGAGCTCAAGAACGTCGCAACCGGTGATCTTGACCTGGCGACCGAGGACGAGAAAAAGGAGGCCGAGGACGCCACCAAGGAGAACGAGGACCTCTTTAACGCCATGAAGGAGGCACTCGGCGACAAGGTCGAGAAGGTTGCCGTCTCTGCGCGCCTGACCGATGCTCCCGCGTGCATCACCACCGAGGGCCCGCTTTCGCTCGAGATGGAGAAGGTGCTCCAGAAGGGTCCCGAGGGCGCGCCCGACGGTATGCCCAAGAGCCAGCGCGTGCTCGAGCTCAACGCCAAGCACCCGGTCTTTTCCAAGCTCGTCGCCGCTCAGAAGGCGGGCGACGCCGACAAGATCAAGCAGTACTCCGGTTTGCTCTATGACCAGGCCCTGCTGGTCGAGGGCATTCTGCCCGAGGACCCCGTTGCCTTCGCAGCAGCTGTTTGCAACTTGATGTAGTTAGGTATTTACGCGGTTTTACCAAACCGCGTAACGGCTCGACGCTGCCCTCAGTTCCGCCGTTCTAACGAACGGCGGACCAGTCGACGCTGCGCGGGCGCCAGAGCGACAACTTGTCATTCAAAGAGGACGGCATGACCAGAAGGTCTATGCCGTCCTCTTTTCATGCCAATTTGTTCGCTCTGGCGCCCGCTCGCTGGCATTGCCAAAACATCGACGTTGCCGTGGTCCTAAGTAGTCATTGGGGACGTTTTTGTTTGACTAGTCGTTTAAGAACGTCCCCGATGACTATTTGAATTGCTAATTTGTGCGGGTTGTGGTTTTGTGACCTGCTGAAATTTAGGATACTGTACATCTGTACGTTAACTCATCTTCGTAGTATATTGCTACCCGCAAAACTCAACACCATTGTGCTTTGAGACGTTAAAGCGCCTACTACAATGGTTGTCGATAGTACGATTCGATTTAACGACAGGATGGATGGTCCAAGCGTGAGTCTCGGCAGCAAACTATCCAATGCAAAGGTGTCCTTTGCGATATTTAAGCGCGACATTAAGCGACTGCTTGTGAACCCCGTCGCCCTGGTGGTTACCCTAGGCGTGTGCGTTATTCCCTCGCTGTATGCCTGGTATAACATCGTGGCAAACTGGGATCCGTATGGAAACACCCAAGGCATCAAGATTGCTATCGCCAACAACGATCGAGGCACCCAAAACGACTTGGTGGGTGAGCTCAACGCTGGCGACAAAGTGGTCGACCAGCTCAAGGAGAATCATCAGTTGGGCTGGACGTTCGTCGACTCGACGGCCGATGCCAAGGAGGGCGTCGAGAGCGGCGAGTACTATGCCGCTATCGTGATTCCCAAGAACTTCTCGGATAACCTGGTTTCGATGCTCGACGGCAACTACCATCAGCCCAAGCTCACGTACTACGTCAATGAGAAGAAGAGCGCCATTGCGCCCAAGGTTACCGATACCGGTGCAAACACCATCGAGGAGCAGATCAACTCGGAATTTGTCTCTACGGTAGGCAAGACTGTTGCCGGTATCGCCAAGGATGCCGGTGTCGATTTAAAGGACAAGGCAACCCAGACTCAGGACTCGCTGGCAAGTTCGGTGTCCGAGGCGTCCGACACCTTGGGCGAGGTGCGCGATTCGATTGGCGATATGAATGCCGCCATCGATAAGACGAGCGGCGCTATCGCCTCGGCTGATGCGGCACTTGCCGGCTTGCAAGGCCAGGCACCGTCGCTGACGCAGGCGATCTCCCAGGGCAACGACCTGCTGAGCGAAGCTCGCACCACGGCGGGCAACTCCATCACCTCGCTCTCCAAGGCGCTCTCGGAAGGCAGCCTTGCGCTCACCAAGACGTCGGCCTCTGCGAACGCTGCCATCGGCAAGCTGACGGGCGCGGTCACATCTACGACCACCCGTATCGACAACTCGCTCGAGTCTCTTCAAGCGACGATCGACCACAATAAGGCCGTTATCGGGCACTTGGAGATTCTCGCCAATGACACGTCGACAGGTTCCGAGGAAATTGACGCGCGCATTGTATCGACCATCGATTTGCTTCGAGAGCAGAATGAAAAGCTTCAGAGCATCAAGGACGGTCTGTCCGCGCAGTCGAGCGCCATGGCGAATGACGCAGCGGCTGTTTCGGGTGCCAGTGACGCTATCAATAACGCAATTCATACCGGTGCGACCAACCTTGGCCAAGCCCAGACGGACTTGGGCCAAAACGCGCTGCCGAAGGCCTCGAGCGCGCTCGACTCTTTTGCTGCCGTTTCGGGCGACCTGACCGGTATCGTCTCGGGTATGACACCTACACTTGCAAATGCGCGCGGCACGTTGGCGCAGCTTAGCGCTACGCTCGGCCAGGCCAAGACCACGCTGTCCCAGACCGATTCCTCGCTTGCCAAGGTCCAGGACAAGCTTGCAACCGCCGCCAATGACATCGCGGCGCTGCAGACCTCCGAGTCCATGGGCGAGCTGGCCGATCTGATGGGCGTCGATGTCAATGACGTGGCAGATTTCATGGCATCTCCGGTTGAGCTCGCGTCCAAGTCGATCTATCCGGTTAAGAGCTTCGGCTCGGGCATTGCCCCGTTCTATACCAACCTGGCGCTTTGGGTGGGCGGCTACGTGCTTATCGCCATCTACAAGCTCGAGGTCGATCGCGAAGGCATCGGCAGCTTTACCGCGCGTCAGGGCTACTTTGGCCGCTGGTTGCTCCTGGTGATCCTGGGCGCGTTGCAGGCCATCATCGTTACGGTAGGCGATCTGGTGATTGGCGTGCAGTGCGTCAGCCCGCTGCTGTTCGTGCTGGGCGGCATCGCCATTTCGTTCACCTACGTCAATATCATCTATGCGCTGTCCACCACGTTTAAGCATATCGGCAAGGCTATCGGCGTCATTCTCGTCATCGTGCAGATCCCGGGTTCGTCGGGCATGTACCCCATCGAGATGATGCCCGGCTTCTTCCAGTGGCTGCACCCGCTGCTGCCCTTTACCTACGGCATCAATCTGCTGCGCGAGACGGTCGGCGGCATGTATTCGTTCAACTACCTGTTCAACCTGTGCATTCTGGGCGTGTTCTTGATCGTGGCGCTCTTTATCGGCCTGCAGCTGCGTCCGCTGCTGCTCAACCTTAACCTGCTCTTTGATAAGCAGCTTTCCACGACGGGCCTCATGATCTGCGAGTCCAACGACCTGCCGCGCCAGCGCTATTCGCTGCGCACGGCCATGCGCGTCATGCTCGATTCCGATTCGTACCGTCGCGAGCTGCTCGATCATGCCGTGGCGTTTGAGCATCGCTACCCGTACTACATCAAGGGCGGTTTTGCTGCCGTGGTAGGCGTGCAGGTCCTGCTCTTTGTGCTCTCGACGGTGCTCGATATCGACAATAACGGCAAGATTATCCTGCTCGTTATCTGGATCATTTCGGTTATCGCCATCTGTGGCTGGCTCATCAACATCGAGTACATCCGTGCGAGCCTCAATACCCAGATGCGTATCTCGGCGCTTTCGGACGAGGACCTTCGCCGCGAGATGCGCGAGCACACGGCTGCCATCCCTGCTGCCCGTCGCATGTTTGGTCTCAACGCCAGCGAGCGGGGCACCAAGGACAGCGAACAGCCCACGAGCCGTCTGCCGCATATCGGTGCGCATCGTAAGGCTCAAGATGTCGACGACGTTGACAACGTAAGCGGAAACGACGGGGACACCACCCCGCTTGGCAAGCACTCTAAAGGAGGTGAGGCATAAATGAAAAACATCCTGCACCTGTTTAAGCGCGATGTCCAAAACGTGTCCCGCTCCGTGATCGGCTTGGTTGTTGTGATGGGCCTGATCATCGTGCCGTGCCTGTACGCGTGGTTTAACATCGCCGGAAGCTGGGATCCCTACGGCAATACCGGCAACCTTAAAATTGCAGTGGTCAACACTGACGAGGGCTACGAGAGCGATCTGATTCCCGTCGAGGTCAACGTGGGCGAAAACGTAACCGCCACCCTGCGCGGCAACGAGAACTTCGACTGGGTCGTCCTCAACGACCGCGATAAGGCGATTGAGGGCGTTAAGTCGGGCGCATACTATGCGGCCGTTGTTATCCCTAAAAGTTTTAGCGCAGACATGATGACGCTCTTCTCGACCGACGTGAAGCACGCCGATATCGAGTTCTATGAGAACCAGAAGGCCAACGCCATCGCACAGATCGTGACCGAGAAGGGCTCGAGCGCCGTCCAGAGCCAGGTCAACGAGACCTTTACCAAGACCATTACGACTATCGGCCTTAAGACCGTGTCCAGCCTGCTCGACTATATGAGCACCGACCAGGTGAGCAACTTTATCGCCAATCTGTCCTCTACACTGGGCGATTCGGTCGAGGACCTGCAGGACGTTCAGGCGAGCGCGACGTCACTCGCGGGCATTTTGAGCTCTACGTCCGATTCGTTGACATCGGCGGGTGGCATGCTCAAGCAGACGGGCACCGTTGATGAGTCGACGAAGCAGCTGATGGAGCACGCCAAGAACGGAATCAATGATTCCAAGGAAGCGCTCAAGGCCGCCAGCGATGCCGTTGACGCGGCGATTGACGGAAGCGCGGGCTCGTTCGACAACGTGTCCGCCGAGCTTGCGAAGGCATTCGATGCCGCGAATCAGCATGTTGACCTTACGGTGTCTCAGCTCAACGAAGCCGCAGCGGCGCTCAATACGCGTGCTGACGATATCGATGCGATGGCCGATCGGCTCCGCAACCTTGCCGACCAGGTGAGTGATGACAAGCTCAAAGACGGCCTCAAGTCCGCTGCGACGTCGCTGGGCAGAATTGCCGCGGAGTACCGTAACAATGCGAAGGACCTGACGGCGACCGCAAAGTCCCTTTCGGGCAGCATGGCGGAGGTCAACAATTCGCGTGCCGAGGTCGACCAGGCCATCGCCGATGCCAAGGCGGGTATCTCGGGTGCCAAGTCCGACTACGATTCTACGTTCTCGGTTAAGGCCAAGGAGCTCAAGAAGACCATTTCGGGCGTTCTGGATTCCCTGAACGGTATCTCGGGTGACTTGGATAGCGCCGTGAGCGGTCTGACCGACGCCTCTGGTTCGCTCGCGAAGGGTCTCTCCAAGGCTGCAAAGCTGGTCAACAAGGCTTCCAATCAGCTGGGCGAGGCGTCGGACAAGATCAGTGCCTTTAAGGACGAGCTTGATAGCGCTCTGATCTCGGGTGACCTGGCCATGATTAAGACAATGATTGGCAGCGACCCCGAGGGCCTCGCCGTGTCGCTTTCCGGCCCCGTTGCGCTCGATCGCAAGCCGGTCTATCCGATCCGCAACTACGGCTCGGCTATGGCGCCGTTCTACACGATTCTGTCGCTATGGGTCGGCTCGATCGTACTGGCGGCCATGATGAAGGTTTCGGTTGACGATGAGCTTATCAACGAGCTCATCCCCGTGCGCCTGCACGAGATCTACCTGGGTCGCTACCTGTTCTTTGGCGGTCTGGCTCTGCTGCAGGCAACGCTCGTGTGCGCGGGCGACATTCTGTTCTTTGGCATCCAGTGCGACAATCCCCTGCAGTTTGTGCTGGCGGGCTGGGTCGCGAGTCTAGTGTTCTCCAATATCGTCTACACGCTTACGGTATCGTTTGGAGATATCGGCAAGGCCCTCGCCGTCGTGCTGCTGGTCATGCAGGTCGGCGGTTCGGGCGGTACGTTCCCCATCGAGATGACCGGCCCCGTGTTCCAGGCGATCTACCCGTTCCTGCCGTTTACTCACGGCATCAACGCCATGCACGCCGCCATGGCCGGTGCCTACCATATGGAGTACTGGATTGAGCTGGGTATCTTGGCGAGCTACCTGATTCCGTCGCTGGCCCTGGGCGTCGTCTTCCGCCGTCCGGTTATCAAAGCTAACGACTGGATCATCGAAAAGCTGGAGAGTACTAAATTAATCTAGCGCAACAATGTAAACGCTGATGCTGCGGCAATGTCAGCGAGCGAGCCGCATTTGCGCCAAGGTGACGTGAAATGAAAGGGCGCTGACCTTCTGGTCGCGCCCTTGAAATTGAACGTCAGATTGGTGTGAATGCGGCTCCGGCCGGTCCGCCGTTCGGTAGAACGGCGGAACAAAACGCTTTAGTGGGCTGGATTGCACGGGTTGCTTGGTTGTTGCTACAGTAGCGGGGCGTGCCGGGGGTCCGGCGCGTCCCGTTTTTATTTGACCATGAGGCGGCACGCAGCCTTACGCGTGCGGACACCACGCCCAGTTTGAGTGTGAGGATGTTCCATGGCCCAATACGCTGCCAACGAAATCGAAAACTTGCCCGATAGCCCTGTTGCTCGCGAGGACCTAGGCGCGGGCGGCACCTCCCGCGGCGCCGGCGCTCGCTCGCCGCTGTTCTGGAAAGTTCTGCTGCTTTCGGTGGCGATTATCTGGGGCTACTCCTTTACCACTATGAAGGATGCGCTCGACACCATTCCGGTGTTCGAGCTGCTCTATGTACGCTTTCTGCCCGCAGCGTTGGTCATGTTTGCCGTCTTCCACAAGCGCATCATTGCACATTTCAACGCTCGCAACCTGATCGTTGGCCTGAGTATGGGCGTGCTCATGTGGGCGGCCTATGCGTTGCAGACGGTCGGTCTGGCACATACTACGGCGGGCAAGAATGCTTTTTTGACGGGCACGTACTGCATCCTTGTGCCGTTCGCGAGCTATTTTCTGAGCGGCGAAAAACTCACCCGCTATAACCTGGGCGCGGCACTGCTGTGCTTGGCGGGCATTGGTTTGGTGGCGCTCGATAGCGTTGAATTCAACATCGGTGACGTCATTACGCTGGCGGGTGCGGTCTTTTTCGCCATCCAGATGGCGGTGACTGCCAAGTACGGTCGCAAAATGGACATCAACGTCATCACGTTTTGGATGTTTGTGGGCAACGGCGTGCTGAGCCTGGCAACGTCGCTGCTATTCGAGACCCAAGCGCCTCTGTCCGTGTGGACGCCGAGCTTTATCACTGCGATGGCGTTTCTCTCGGTGGGCTGCACATGCGTGGCTCTGCTCATCCAAAACGTCGGCCTGGCGCATGTCCCGGCCTCGACGGGCTCGCTGCTCCTTTCGATGGAGTCGCCTTCGGGTGTGCTGTTCTCGGTGCTGCTGATGGGGGAGGCGCTCACCTCGCGCCTGCTCGCCGGCTTCGCGCTCATCTTCCTGTCGATTATCTTGAGCGAGACTCACTTCGATTTTTTGCGTCGAAAGCCGCGCCCGCAATTGTAAACAACTTGTTGCGCCGCCCTCCCGGGGCGGCATTTTTTATGCCTCGCCCTTAAAGTAGTACCTTGCACTTTATGCTATCAAAGTGCTTGCTGCAAAAACGATACTGGAGGGCATCTATGGCACCAGCTTTGTCCGATCTTCAACCGCAATCAGCGCCCAAGGCCACCGCAGCGGCGCAGACCGCTATCGGTGACGGTCTTGTTGCAGAAGCTCAGGCTTTTGCAGACGAGCTCGCTGCGTGGCGACACGATCTACACCAGATGCCCGAGCTGGGTAATAGCCTCCCACAGACCTCTGCGTATATCCAAGCGCGCCTGACCGAGATGGACATCCCGTTTGCCACGCTCGTCGATGGTTCCTGCGTTGTGGGCCTTGTCGGCGCCGGTGCCGCCGCGGCCCAGGGTAATGGCGTCTGCACGAATGAGCAGGCCGGTACGGTCATCATGCTCCGTGGCGACATGGACGCCCTGCCCGTTGCCGAGGAATCCGGCGAGCCCTTTGCATCCACCAACGGCTGCATGCACGCTTGCGGTCACGATATGCACGCGACGGCGCTGCTTGGTGCGGCTCGTATGCTCAAAGCGCGCGAGGCAGAGCTTGTTGATGCCAACGCCACGGTTAAGTTGCTGTTCCAGCCGGGCGAGGAAACCTTTGAGGGTGCCCGCGCCGCCATCGCCGACGGTCTGCTGCAGAACCCGCGTCCTCAGGTCGCCTTTGCCATGCATGTCAATAGCCAGTCGCCGCTTGGTTTGGTGCTCTACGGCAGCCCGGCGCTCTCGGGCGTGTACGGTTTTCGCATCACGCTTCAAGGCAAGGGCGGCCATGGCTCGAGCCCCGAGATTTGCATCGACCCCATCACGGCCGGCGTGCATGTGCATCTGGCACTTCAGGAGCTCATCTCCCGCGAGGTGCCGGCGGCCAAGGAAGTCGCACTTACCGTTGGTAAGTTTGCCGGCGGCTTGGCGGCCAACGTCATCCCCGACACCTGCGTGCTTGAGGGAACGCTGCGCGGCTTTGATGTTGAGCTCATGGAGCACCTAAAGACCCGCATCGCGGAGGTCGTTAACGGCGTTGCCGCAACATATCGTACGCCGGCGACCATCGAGACGCTTTCGGATGTTCCGCCGCTTGTACTCGACAGCGATATGACTCAGGCGTCGCTTGGCTACGTGGGCGCAGTGCTGCCCAAGGTGGCTTTCTTGCCGCTTTTCCATGCCATGGCGAGTGAGGACTTTGCGCTTATCTCGAGCGAGATTCCGAGTGCGTACTTTACCGTGGGCGCGGCCGTAACCGACACGGACGAACACTTTGCCCAGCACCATCCCAAGGCACGTTTTAACGATGCCGAGCTTCCTCTCGGCGCCGCGGCCTATACCGCCGTCGCTTTGGGCTATATCGCCGACCACCGGTAGCACCCAACCTTGCCTTTCAAGCCTGCGGGCATGGCCGTAAGGCCTATGCCCTTGTCTTTCAAGGCAATCTTGGGCACTACCGGCGCCCGGCGCCGGCTATTCGTTTGTTAAATAAGGAGCAGTATGTCCCAGCAGCGTAAGTTCTTCCCCGGCTGGCTCGTTGTGACCTCCGGCTTCGTGATCATGGCCACGTGCTACACGATTTTCGTCAACTGCATGAGCCTGTTCCAGCCGCTGATCGTCAGCGACCTGGGCATTTCCCTTGCGCAGTACAACATCTCCAATGCCATCTCCACCGTGGTGAGTGTCGTGGGTTCGCTCGTTATCGGCCATGTTGCCGATAAGGTGAGTGGCCGCGTATTGGGCTCGCTTACCGTTATCGCCACCTCGACGGTGCTCGCGGGCATGAGCTTTGTGGGTGAGCTTTGGCAGGTCTATGTGCTCTTTGCCGTCTCGGGCTCCTTTGCGAGCACCTGGATCGTGTGCCTGGCGTGCTCCGTGGTCATGCTCGTGTTCCTGCTGGCATCCGAGCCCATCGCCGCCAAGCTGCGCGCGAGCGTGGCGGGGGAGTAGGTAGGCCAAAGCGCATCGCCGCTTGTCCGCTTCGTCCGCGGCGGCGCGTCTGGCCGAACGAGTCCCCATACCCTCGTTCGGTCAGGCGCGCCGCCGCGTTGCTGCTTTGTGCCGTATAATGTCCACTACCTATGACGCGATACAAAAGAAAGGTGTTTGCCCATGCAGGCACAGAAGGCGGAGGGAACCCGCGACCTTATCGGCGCCGAGATGCGCGCCTGGCAAAAGATGCAGCAGATTGCGGCCGGCGTGTTCGAGCCGTTTGGTTTTAAACCCATCGAGACGCCCGCGATCGAGCAGGTTGACGTGTTTGTCCACGGTATCGGCCAGTCGACCGACGTCGTGCGCAAGGAAATGTTCCGCGTGTTCAGCGGTGCCAACCTGGAGCGCGTCTTTACCGAGGGCACCGACACCAAACTCAAGCCCAAGCAGCGCCTGGCACTTCGCCCCGAGGGCACGGCCGGCGTGGTGCGCGCCGTCGTCGAGAACAATCTGGTGCCCCAGGGCTCCACGCCGTTTAAGGCTTACTACGCCGAGGCCATGTTCCGCGGCGAGCGTCCCCAGAAGGGCCGCCTGCGCCAGTTCCACCAGGTGGGCATCGAGTGGCTCGGCGCTCCCGATCCGGCGGCAGACGCCGAGTGCATCATCATGCTCATGGAGTTCTACAAGCGCCTGGGCTTCGATCTTTCCAAGCTTCGTCTGCTCATCAACTCGATGGGTGACGCCCAGTGCCGTCCGGCTTACCGCGAGCAGGTCAAGCAGTTCATCCTCGATCACGCAGACGAGATGTGTGACGAGTGCCGCGAGCGCGCCGAGCTCAACCCGCTGCGTGCCTTCGACTGCAAGAACGACCACTGCCGCGAGATCATGGCCGAGGCTCCGCTGATGGGTGACAACCTGTGCGATGAGTGCCGCGAGCACTACGAGCAGGTCAAGCGCTATCTGGATGCCGCCGGTATCGAGTATGTCGAGGATCCCACCTTGGTGCGCGGCCTGGACTACTACACCCGTACTGTCTTTGAGGTCGAGGCCCCTGGCGCCGGCGTCGGCTCCATCGGCGGCGGCGGCCGCTACGATGGCCTGGTCGAGCTCGAGGGTGGCAAGCCCACGGCGGGCGTCGGCTTTGCTGTCGGTTTTGAGCGCGCCCTGCTGGCCCTGCAGGCCTTTGGCAGCGATTTGGGTGCCGATGAGGCCCCGTGCGTCTATGTCGCCAACGCCGGCAAGGAGCTGCGTCAGAACGTCTTTGCCATTACGCAGGAGCTTCGCGCCGCAGGTATCGTGACCGAGGCCGACTATCAGGGTCGTTCGCTCAAGGCCCAGTTTAAGCAAGCCGATAAGGTAGGCGCCAAGCTCATCTTGGTCCTGGGTGGCGACGAGCTTGCCGCCGGCAAGGTCAAAGTGCGCGACATGCAGAGCCATGACGAGGTGCTCGCCGATCTGGACAACGTCGTCGAGGCGGTTCGCGAGCGCCTGTAGCGCATCTTTTTGAGCTTCGGGCCTGCTAACGTGCCCTGCTCATGGAGAGCGATTGTTACGGGGGTGTTTCGCTTTTATGCGGAATGCCCCCGTTTACGTATGCCGCCCACCGAGAAATACGACCATTTAGGGCAAAAACCTTTGCAATGCAGAAAATACTTTTGTGTGGTAAAGCGCAATCAGTGTCGAAAGTATT
>CABVAC010000027.1 GCA_902496275.1 uncultured Collinsella sp.
GCAAGGCGGGGCCGAGGCCGCCTCGATCAATTTGCGAAAGAATCTTGACGGTACCAAGGGGCCTGTCCCCATTGTGGTGGTTAGCAACGGAAACCGAGTAGTTTTCTCAATAGAAAAGCGGCAACGTCCATCACGGGCGTTGCCGCTTTCGTTGTCTACCGGTTTGTCTACGTCTGTAACAACTGGACCGTTAAAAGTGGGTTAGATGTTACAGAGTGAGATACTTCCGAACCGCACCGTCCCTTTGTCTCAATCTGTAACATCTGGGACCGATTTTGCCGAGTTATTGTTACAGATTGAGATTTTCCCTTGAGGGGGATTCGAATGTCTCGATCTGTAACAGACCGACCGGAAAATGGGCTCTAACTGTTACAGATCGAGACGTTTTGGGACCGCGGCTGAGCCATTGCGGCAAAACCACCACAAAGGTGCCTGTCCCGATTGTGGTGGTTTAGGGCTCCCAGGGGCAGGGGGCTTCGATGTGGATGTGCTCGCCGGTTACGGGATGCGTGAAGGACACGCTGTGGGCGTGGAGCATCAGGCCACAGGGGCGCGGCGTTCCGTACAGGTCGTCGCCAACCAGGGGATGACGCTCGCTCGCCAGGTGCACGCGAATCTGGTGTTTGCGACCGGTGAGCAGCTCAACATCGATATACGAACGCGTGGGCAGGCCACGACGGCTCTTAAGGCGCTTGAGCACCTTCACGCGCGTCTGCGACGGCTTGCCGCTGGCACCGACGCGCATCTTGCGGCTGTCGTGGCGGTCGCGGGCGATGGGCTTGTCGATGAGCTTTTCGTTCCAGTCGATCTTGCCCTCGGCGAGCGCCAGGTAGTGCTTTTCGTAAGCGTGGTCGATGACCATCTGGTCAAAGGCGGGCTGCGTCTGTTTGTCGAGCGAAAACAGCACCACGCCGGTGGTGTCACGGTCCAGGCGGTTGAGCGGCTGCATGTCGGTTGCGGCAAAGCCGTCGCCCATCGCCAACAAAAGGTCGCTAGCGTAGTCGGTAAGTGTGCGCTCGCCGGTGCCGTCACCGTGGACGATCATGCCAGCGGGCTTGTCGATGGCCATGAGCCAGGCGTCGCAGTAGAGGACTTGAGGTTCTTCGTTCACGTGTAAGCCTTTCGGTTAGCTAATTCCCACAAACATGCAGCCCGAGGTGGCGCCGCGCAGGCGGGCGGCGGGCTTGCGGCCGGCTTGAGCCGCCTCGACGGCGCGACGGACGCGAGCGACGGCACGGCCCACCTCATCGGCCTCGAGCAGGGTTCCGTTGACCATAAGACGACGGACGCCGGCGTCGAGCAACTGCGGTACCTGCGGCGTAAGGTCGATGGGGTAGGCGTCGTACAGGCGAGAGCGGCCGTGGATGTCGGTGCGCACGGGCATGACCTTTCCGTCGATATTCTTGAGCGACAGCTTGCGGGCGCGCAGACGGCAGCTGGCACAATCGTGGATGCAGCCATTGGCCACCTGCAGGATGCAGTGCTCGCTCGTCATAACGCGTGGGCGGCCAAAGACGGTGATGCCCAGAGCCGCGGGCGCGGCGGCGCCGAGCGAGACAATCTCGTCGAGTGTGATCTCGGGCGAGAGCCAAAACGCACCGGCTCCGCGCTCGGCAAGCGCCTCCATGCAGGGCGTGTTGTGCACCGGCAGGCAAGAGCGAATCTCGGCCGTGGCGCCAACCTGGGCGGCCAGGGCAAGCTCAGAGATGTTGCCAATAGCGACCGTGGCGCCGGCAACAACCCACGGGTCGACGCGTACGTGGTCAACGGCGCGGCAGACCTCGTCGAGTACGGGTACGATGCCCTGCTCAAATACATCGGCGGGGGAGAGCTCGGCCGCATCGAGCGCGTCGGTGGTCATGTAGATGCGCGTTACGCCCTCCGCGCGCGCTGCCTCGGCGGCCTCGAGCGAGGTGACGGTGGCGCAGATCTGCGGCTCATCGCGGTAGTGCTCGGGCGCGGGGCGGGAATCACTGGTTACAATCGCCGGCAGCTCGAGCGTTTTCGCGCGCTCCTCATACGGTGCCAGAATGGCCTCTTCCAGCGCCTTACAAGCGGCGGCGCGCACCTTGTGCACGGCGGAAAAGCCCATGCCGCAACTCTCGTCGAGGGCCACGTCAAAGCTCGCTGCCTCAAAGGGCGAGGAGCCCATGCGACCCACATGCTCAACCAGGTCTGCCGCCTCGACGGCGCGGGTCTTGGCGGCCTCGACGGTAAAACCCGTGGCCGTGGCCGTAAGCGAAGGGTCGTCGCAGCAGGTGAGCGTAACGGTAAACGGCTCGCCCAGGCGTGCCACGACAGACACGTCAACAGCTCGGCGGCGCAGCACATCGCGCTTGAGCGCGGCGCCGGCGGCGTCGATGGCACGCTGGCTGCGAATCACGCGGACGCGGCAGCCCTCGGGCATGCTGCGGGGCACGCGACATTCGATGGTGTCACCGGCGGCGGCATCATCGGTAGCGATAGTGGTTAGGAACTGATCGAACTCGTCGTCGTGGCGAAGTTCCAACAAGTCGCCCTTGCCCACGGGCTCAAACAGCTCAATGCGGGCGATGGCGGCACGGCGACGGCGGTCGTCAGGCTTGAGGCCGCGCACGTCGCGGTTGGCCAGGCGGCTGCCCAGCACCGTGCCCACAATCTGGCCGCGGTTGTTGGAGCGCTCGTAACTCATCATCTCGTCGCCCGAGGTGCCATCCTGGTAGGCGTGCGTAAAGTCGCGATTAAAGCAGCGCTTGAGCTGGCGCTGGCGGGCTGCATCCTCATCCTTGGAGGTCGAAACATCGGCCAGAATGTCATCAATCTGATGACGATACACGTCGACGATGGAATACACGTAATCGGGTGCCTTCATGCGGCCCTCGAGCTTGAGCGATGCGGCGCCGGCGTCATACAGACGGCGAACAAGCTGCGAAGTGTTGGTGTCGCGCGGGCACAGCGCGCGCTCGCGACCGGCAGGGGAGAGCGAGCGGCCGTTCTCGTCGATCAGCTCGTAGGGCAGGCGGCAGGGCTGGGCGCACATGCCGCGGTTGGCCGATCGTCCCGCCATGGCAAAGCTCGAAAGCAGGCACAGGCCCGAGTAGCAAAAGCAGATGGCGCCATGGCTAAAGACCTCAAGGTCCACATCGGGCGCGGCGTCGTGGATGGCGGCGATCTCGTCGATGGAGAGCTCGCGCGAGAGAGTCACGCGGTCGGCGCCCTGCTCACGGCACCAAAGGGTTCCGCGGTCGTCGTGGATGTTCGCCTGGGTCGAGATATGCGTCTCGATGCCGGGCATGGTGCGCTTGACTTCAAAGAACAGGCCCCAGTCCTGGATGATGAAGGCGTCGGCGCCCAGCATGAAGCAGCGATGGATGAGTTGCAGTGCATCGCCCATCTCGGACTGCTTGATGACGATGTTGACCGTGACGTAGACGCGCGACCCGGCTAGATGCGCGGCGCGGCAGGCTTGCTCAAAGGCCTCGTCGGTAAAGTTGGTGGCCTTGCGGCGGGCGTTGAAGCTGCCCATGCCGCAGTAGATGGCGTCTGCCCCGGCGGCGAGTGCGGCGGCAAAGGGCTCGGGCCCTCCGGCGGGCGCCAAAAGCTCGGGTCTGCGGTTGGTGGTTCGACTGGCGGTTGCGGTCATATCCTGCCTTTCAAAATGCTCAGATACTCAAAAGTATAGTGGTGCTGTTGCGGCGGGCGATGCCCGTGCTCCAAGCGGGATAAAGTCTTCAGCAGCTTAGGCTGGCTGACCCCATGGAGAACCGTTCAGCTGCCAACGGGCGCCGTTGGGCGATAAAATATTCTCTCCAGCTGATAATATTCTTGCATCAAACAGAAACCTTGAGTACTATCCCAAATCAAGCGCGGTGTTCAGACCGAATTGTGCCTCCCGGTGCGAACGCCGCGCTCACGCTCTCTATCTGATCGTAAGGAGAAAAACATGAGCAAGACCGTCGTGTCTTCCGATAACGCACCCGCAGCCATCGGCCCGTATTCCCCCGGTATCCAGACCGGCAACATGGTGTTCCTGTCCGGCCAGCTGGGCATCGACCCCGCAACCGGCAAGCTGCCCGAGGGCGTCGAGGCCCAGGCCAAGCAGTCCCTTGCTAACGTCGAGGCTCTGCTGACCGCTGCCGGCGCCACCTTTGCCGATGTCGTCAAGACCACGGTCTACCTGGCCGACATCGCCGACTTCGCTGCCGTGAACGAGATCTACGCCTCCAAGTTCGAGGCCCCGTTCCCCGCGCGCAGCGCTTTCCAGGTTGCCGCCCTTCCGGCCGGCGGTCTGGTTGAGATCGAGGTCGTCGCCGCTCTCTAAGGCGTTGGCAACAACTAAACATGACATGCAAAAAGACCCTGCAGTGCGAGCTGCAGGGTCTTTTGTCAAGCGATGCGACAAAAATGATCCGTTTTCCTCCGCTCCCAAGGAATCAGCGGGTTAGCCTTCCTTGCGGACTTTTTGCAGGTAGCGGTAGACGCTGGGCTCCGAGATGCCCAGCGCGGTGGCGGCGCAGGCCACGGCTCCCTTGAGCATGAACACCCCGTTGCCGTTGAGGTGGCGAATGACGTCCACGCGGTCGCTCTGACCAAGCGACGCTACATCCAGCCCGCGCGCGCTCAGCAACTCGGTAATGCTGCGGTCGATGAGCTCCTGTGTAGACTCCGAAAGACTTTCGACTTCGATAGACGCAGGCTCCGCCTGCCTGGGCACAGCGTCGAAGCATGCCATGAGCTGCTGCGCCATGGCGTTGATGGAGCGCACGGTCGAGAGGTCGGTGTTGACGCAGAGCATACCGACGATCTCGTCATTCTCGCGGATAAAGTACGTCGCCGACTCCAGCGTCTTGCCACCGGCACCGCGCCCCTCGTAGCCCGTAATAAACGGCAGGTCGCGATACTTGGCGTCGTGCATGATCTTGAGTGCCAGATCGGTGGCGGGGCCGCCGACCTTGCGGCCGCTCACGATGCCGTTGCGAATATCGACGATGGCGTGGTCGGGATCCGAGAAATCGTGCAGCACGATTTCGCTGTTCTTACCGAGTATCTGCTCCAGGAAATCGACCATCGGCAAAAAGCGACGTACGGTCTCGTTCATGGGCAACTCCTTGGGGTGAAATCGGAAATGTTCATAACAATTTTTTCTCATGGTAACACGCCATTCCTCATCTCGCATATTCGCAGGTACATTGCGTAATACAGACGAACGGTAGGAATTTGGCGGTAAACGGTCGACCAAAAGAAAAGTTAGATGTTATTTTGACCAGACACTTTCCTGACCTGCGGAAATGTATTGTCTCAGCTCAAGAATAGTATGATAACAAAAAATTATTATTGAGAATGAGAATCATCTTTAATACGATATGCAACGAAGGCACAACCTCAACCCCGCACTGCGTCACAATAGAGCGTTAGATGCGAAAACAACTATTTCGAGGATTGGTGGTCAAATGACCCAGGAGACGGTTACGAACGGCACTGAAGCCCTGTTCACTCGTGAAGGCATGCCTCCCGTTAAGGAAATGATCCCGTGTGCCCTTCAGCACGTACTGGCTTCGTTTGCCGGTATCATCACCCCGGCTGTCATCATGGCTGGCGTCTACGGCTTTAATAGCCAGCAGAGCACCGACATCATCCAGGTCGCGCTCATTCTTTCGGCAATCGACACGGCCCTTCAGGCCTTCGCTCCCTTCCGTCGCATCGGCGGCGGCCTGCCCATCGTCATGGGCGTTTCGTTCGCGTTCCTCCCGGCCCTCCAGGCCATGGGTGCCTCGGGCTTTAGCTTTGGCGCTCTGCTGGGCGGCGAGATCGTCGGCGGCGCCGTCGCGGTCCTCTTTGGTCTGGCCTACAGCAAGATTAAGTGGCTGTTCCCGCCTGTCGTGACCGGTACGGTCATCTTCTCCATTGGCGTCTCTCTCTATCCCACGGCCGTCAAGTACATGGCCGGTGGCATGGGCACGCCGCTGTGGGGCACTCCGCAGGCCTGGTGCGTCGCTCTTATCACCTTCGCCGTGGTCTTTGCGCTCGCCAACTTTGGCAAGGGCACGCTCAAGCTGGGATCCGTGTTCTTTGGCATGATCGTTGGCATGATCGTTTCGATTCCCTTTGGCATGATCGACTTCTCCAGCGTTGCCACCGCTCAGGTCTTCGCCCTTCCCAAGCTCATGCCCTATGCGCTCGAGTTTGATCCCGAGGTCTGCATTACCCTCGCCGTCGTGTTCCCCATGGTTGCCATCCAGGTTATCGGTGACGTCTCCGCCGCCTGCCTGGGCTCCATCGACCGTATGCCCACCGAGCGCGAGCTCTCCGGCGCTATCGTGTCCCAGGGTCTCACCTCTATGGTCGGCGGCCTGCTGGGCGGTCTTCCCACCAGCGCCCTTGGCCAGAACGTGGGCATCATCTGCTCCAACAAGGTCGTCAACAAGTGGGTCTTTGTGATCATCGCGGCCGTCTTTGCCATCGCCGGTCTGTTCCCGCAGCTCTCTGCTGTCCTTTCCGCTATCCCGCAGCCCGTCATCGGCGGCGCGACCGTCGGCGTCTTTGGCACCATCACTATGAACGGCGTGCGCATGTTCACTCGCGAGGGCCTCACGCAGCGCACTACCACCATCGTCGGTACCTCCGTCGTCTTTGGCCTGGGTATCTGGATGGCCAGCGGTTGCCTTGCCGGCGAGGGTATGCCCGCCTGGGTGTCCACCGTCATCGGCTCCAATGCCGTAACCCCCACTGCCATCATGGCCATTGTCCTTAACCTGATCCTTCCGCAGACGCCGGTCGTGGCTCAGCACATCGATGCCGCCAAGGATGCCGCCGTGGATCTGGTCTTGCCCGAGAGCAAGAAGTAACCAATTCGGTGCTATTCGTCGGCGGACGCATCGCCTCGTCCGCCGACGTCATGCGGCGCCAAGCCGCACTTCAAAGGGTTTGTCCCTTTGGTGAAGCGTTGACGGGAGAGGGCCCGTTTCCGGTGTAGGCCGGCGCTTCGCACTCCGCCATGTCAGAGGTGTCAAACCCCGCCTCTGATGTCGAAGGGAGCATCCATGCTTCTGGTCGCTAACGGTTCCGTCTTTACCCGCAACGCTCAGGCCCCGTTCATCCCCAACGGTGCGGTCGCCATTGACGGAGATACGATCGTCGAAGTGGGCCCCGAGTGCGAGCTCAAGGCCAAGTACCCGGATGCCGAGTACGTCGACGCCCGGGGCAACCTCATCATGCCCGGACTCATCAACTGCCACACCCACATCTACTCGGGTCTGGCCCGCGGCCTTGCCATTAAGGGCTGCAACCCCACCAACTTCCTGGAGAATCTTGAGCAGCAGTGGTGGAAGATCGACGACAACCTGACACTCGACGGCACCAAGGCCAGCGCCTATGCCACGATTCTGGATTCCATCCGCGATGGCGTTACCACGATCTTCGATCACCACGCGAGCTTCTGCGAGATCCCGGGCAGCCTCTTTACCATTAAGGATGCAGCTCAGGAGCTGGGCATGCGTTCGTGCCTGTGCTACGAGGTCTCCGATCGCCGCGGCCAGGAAAAATGCGACCAGGCCATTGCCGAGAACGCCGAATTTGCCCAGTGGGCCGCCAAGGAGCGTCGCGATAACGACAACCACATGATCGCCGCCATGTTTGGCGGTCACGCCACCTTTACGCTTTCGGACGAGACTATGGACAAGATGGCCGAGGCCAACAACGGCCTGACCGGCTTCCACATCCACGTGTGCGAGGGCATGAACGACGTGTGGGACTCCCGCCTCAACCGCGGTGGTATCAGCCCCGTCGAGCGCCTGCTGCAGCACAACCTGCTGGGTCCCGACACCATGCTCGGCCACTGCATCCACGTGACGCCTGCCGAGATGGATATCGTCAAGGAGTCCGGCACCTGGCTCGTCAACAACCCCGAATCCAATATGGGCAACGCCGTGGGCTGCGCCCCCGTGCTTGAGTTCTTCCGCCGCGGCATCCCCGTGTGCATGGGCACCGACGCCTACACCCACGACATGCTCGAGAGCCTCAAGGTCTTCCTGATCATTCAACGTCACAACGCCGCCATGCCCAACGTGGGCTGGTGCGAGGCCATGACCATGCTGTTCGAGAACAACGCCAAGATGGCCAGCAAGTACTTCGATCGCAAGCTCGGCGTGCTCGAGGCCGGCGCTGCCGCCGACGTCATCGTTATGGACTACAAGCCCTTTACGCCGCTGAGCGAGGAGAACATCGACGGCCACATGCTCTTTGGCATGATGGGCAAAAACTGCCGCACCACCATCATCAACGGCCGCGTCCTGTACAAGGATCGCGAGTTCGTTGGGATTGATGAGGACAAGATCAACGCGTGGACCATGGCTGAGTCCAAGAAGCTCTGGAGCACGCTCAACGATCGCGCCTACTAATTACAAGTAGATTCACGCGCGTCGGATGTTTCGCCGCATCCGACGCGCGTATAGGCGGCCTCCGCGGGGTCGCCGGCGCTGTGCTAGCGCTACACCGTATTTGCGCCCGCCGCGCGGTCTCGCCGGGCGTTACAGAGAGGAGCTCATTATGAGCGACATCATGAGGCCGATCCCGTTTTCGCAGCTGATGAACTGGATCATCGAGGAGCACAAGACTCAGGGCGCCGTCTTTGGCGTGCGCAAGATGGTCACGACCAACCAGGAGGGTGCGCTTCCCATTTTTGACGAGCGCATCGAGACTCCGTTTGGCCCGGCCGCCGGTCCCAACACGCAGCTTGCCCAGAACATCGTGGCCTCTTATGTGGCCGGTTCCCGCTTCTTTGAGCTTAAGACCGTTCAGGTTATGGACGGCGAGGAGCTCTCCAAGTGCGTCAACAAGCCCTGCATCGTGGCGCAGGACGAGTGCTACAACTGCGAGTGGTCGACCGAGCTCGAGGTTCCGCAGGCCTTTGCCGAGTACGTGAAGGCATGGTTTGCCTGCCACCTGATCGCTCGCGAGTACGGCCTGGGCAGCCCGGACGGCTTTGTCTTCAACATGTCGGTGGGCTATGACCTCGAGGGTATTAAGAGCCCCAAGGTCGATGCCTACATCGAGGGCATGAAGGACGCCAGCGGCTCTGACGTCTGGAATGAGTGCCGCGCATGGGCGCTTGCCAACTTGGACAAGTTTGAGCATGTCGACGCCGCATTTGTCGAATCCATCCCGGCGCGCGTGTCCAACTCCATCACGGAGTCCACCCTGCACGGCTGCCCGCCGGCCGAGATCGAGCGCATCGCGACCTACCTCATCACCGAGAAGGGCCTCAACACCTACATCAAGTGCAACCCCACGCTGCTGGGCTATGAGTTTGCCCGCCAGCGTCTGAACGAGCTGGGCTTTGACTACATCGTCTTCGATGACACGCACTTCCGCGAGGACCTGCAGTGGGCCGATGCCGTGCCTATGTTCGAGCGCCTGATTGCCCTGTGCGCCGAGCGCGGCCTGGAGTTTGGCGTCAAGCTGACCAACACGTTCCCCGTCGACGTGACGAGAAACGAGCTGCCTTCCACCGAGATGTACATGTCCGGCCGTTCGCTGTTCTCGCTGACCATCGAGGCCGCCCGTCGCATTACCGAGCAGTTCGATGGCAAGCTGCGCATCAGCTACTCCGGCGGTGCCACGGTCTACAACATCCGCGCCCTGTACGATGCCGGCATTTGGCCCGTCACCCTGGCGACCGACGTGCTCAAGCCCGGTGGCTACGAGCGCTTTAGCCAGATGGCCGGTGAGTTTACCGACCTGGATGGCAAGCCGTTCGCGGGCGTCTCTCTCGAGGCCGTGACTGCGATCCAGACCGACTCGCTCACCAACCCGCTCTACAAGAAGCCGCTGCGCCCGCTGCCCGACCGCAAGGTTGCCGGCAAGAGCCCGCTTTCCGACTGCTTTACCACGCCGTGCCGTACGAGCTGCCCCATCCAGCAGGATATTCCCGCCTACCTGGCGGCTGTTGACGAGGGCCGCTACGAGGACGCACTCAACATCATCATCGAGCGCAATGCCCTGCCGTTCATTACCGGCACCATCTGCCCGCATCCCTGCGGCCGTGCCTGCGAGCGTGCGTTCTACGAGCCCGAGGGCGCCCAGATTCGCGCCAGCAAGCTCAAGGCCGCCCGCGAGGCCATGACCGCCGTGCTGCCCAAGCTGCGCGCCCAGGCTATTGCCAACGTCGGCGAGCGCAACGTTGCCGTTATCGGCGGCGGCCCGGCTGGCCTGGCGACGGCGTTCTTCCTGACGCGTGCCGGCGTGCCCGTCACCATTTTTGAGGCCCGCGACTCGCTCGGAGGCGTGGTCCGTCACGTGATCCCCGAGTTCCGTATCGCCAGCGACGATATCTCCCACGATGCCGAGCTCTGCCTGGCCTTTGGCGCCAAGGTGCAGCTCAACGCTCGCGTTGATTCCATTGACGAGCTCAAGGCCCAGGGCTTTACCGACGTGGTCGTGGCCACCGGTGCCTGGATGCCCGGCTCTGCGGGCCTGGGCGAGGGCGCTGAGCTCGACGTGCTGGAGTTCCTCGAGGCCGCCAAGAAGGGCGAGAAGCTCGAGCTGGGTGAGGACGTCGTGGTCATTGGCGCCGGCAACACCGCCATGGACGCGGCCCGCGTGGCCAAGCGCCTTGCCGGCGTGAAGAACGTGCGCCTGGTGTATCGCCGCACCAAGAAGCAGATGCCCGCCGACGAGGAAGAGCTCGATCTTGCTCTTGCCGACGGCGTTGAGTTCTGCGAGCTGCTGGCGCCCAAGGCGCTCAACGGCTCCGTGCTGACCTGCGACGTTATGGAGCTCGGCGAGCCGGATGCAAGCGGCCGTCGCAGCCCCGTCGCCACGGGCGAGACCGTCGAGCTTTCCGCCACCACGGTGATCTGCGCCGTGGGCGAGGGCATCGATGCCAGCCTGTACGATGCCGCGGGCGTCGAGCACGACCGTCGCGGCCGTCTTGCCGCCACCTCCACCGGCGTTGAGGGCGTCTGGGCTGCGGGCGACTGCCGTCGCGGTCCTGCCACCGTGGTCGAGGCTATCGCCGACGCCGCCGAGGTTGCCCGTGCCATCGCCGGCGTGGACTTTAACAAGTACGCCGACCAGAATGCTCAGGCCGGTCGCGAGGACGCCTGCTACGAGCGCAAGGGGTCGCTGTGCCGCGACAAGCGCAACTGCACGAAGACCCGCTGCCTGGGCTGCGGCTCGGTGTGCGAGGTCTGCTGCGACGTGTGCCCCAACCGCGCCAACGTGGCAATTAAGGTGCCGGGCCTGGCCAAGCATCAGGTCGTCCATGTCGACGGCATGTGCAACGAGTGCGGTAACTGCGCCGTGTTCTGCCCCTACCAGGAGGGTCGTCCCTACAAGGACAAGCTCACCCTGTTCTGGAGCGAGCAGGACATGGAGAACTCCGAGAACGAGGGCTTCCTGGCTGTGGACGAGGACCACTTTAAGGTCCGCGTCGCCGGCACGGTCCGCACCGTCTCGGTCGATGCCGTCAACACCGGTCTTCCCGAGGCCGTCCGCCTGACCATCAGGGCCGTGCGCGACAACTATTCGTACCTTCTTAAGAAATAGGCGAGTCTCTTATGGCCAAATCCATTCAACATAATGTGGCCTACGTTGCCTGCGGAAGCGGTTGCGCCTCCGCAGGCGGCGACGCCCGCTGCAGCGAAGGCTGCATTGGCTGTGGCGCCTGCGTCACGGCCTGCCCCCACGGTGCCATTGCGCTGGTCGACGGCGTCGCTCGCGTGGACCGCTCCAAGTGCACGGGCTGTGGCCTGTGCGGCATGGCGTGCCCGCAGCGCGTGATTGCCTTTGTTCCCGGCTACCAGAACATTCTGGTGCGCTGCAACAACACCGATAAGGGCGCCATTGCGCGCAAGATCTGCGACACGAGCTGCATCGGTTGCGGTATGTGCGCCAAAAAGTGCCCTGCCGGCGCTATCCGCATCGAGGACAACTGCGCCCATATCGACGGCGTGGACTGCCTGTCGTGCGGCATGTGCGCCGTCGTCTGCCCGCATGGCGCCATCCACGACCGCACCGGCATCGCCGCTGGCGTGTAGAAGGGAATCACCATGGCACAGGAATTCACTTTTACCGTTAACGGCGTCGAGCGCACGACGACTCAGAACAAGCCGCTGCTGCGCTATCTGCGCGACGACCTGCACATTCACTCCGCCAAGGACGGCTGCTCCGAGGGCGCCTGCGGTACCTGCACCATCCATGTGGACGGTGCGGCCGTCAAGGCGTGCGTGCTGACCACCGCTCTTGCCGCCGGCCGCAACATCGTGACCGTCGAGGGCCTGCCCGAGGACGTGCGCGAGGCCTTTGTGTACGCCTTTGGCGCCGTGGGCGCCGTGCAGTGCGGTTTTTGCATCCCCGGCATGGTCATGGCGGGCGCGGCGCTCATCGCCGAGGATCCCGAGCCCACCGAGGAGCAGATCAAGTACGCCATCCGCGGCAACGTCTGCCGCTGCACCGGCTACAAAAAGATTATCGAGGGCATCTCGCTGGCCGCTGCGGTGCTCCGTGGCGAAAAGCAGATCGACGAGGACCTGGAGCGCGGCGATGACTACGGCGTGGGCAAGCGCGCCTTCCGTATCGACGTGCGCAAGAAGGTGCTTGGTGAGGGCAAGTACCCCGATGATATCGACGAGCTTGATCAGCCGGGCCTGACCTATGCCAGCGCCGTGCGCTCCAAGTATCCGCGCGCCCGTGTGCTCTCCATCGACACCTCCAAGGCCGAGGCCCTGCCCGGTGTGGTGGGCATCCTGCGCGCCGAGGACGTGCCGGTCAACCAGGTCGGCCACCTTATTCAGGACTGGGACGTCATGATCGCCCAGGGCGATATCACCCGCTGCGTGGGTGACGCCATCGTGTTGGTGGTCGCCGAGGACGAGGCGACGCTCGAGAAGGCCAAGAAGCTCGTCAAGATCGATTACGAGCCTCTGGAGCCCGTGCGCAACATCGCCGAGGCCAGGGCCGCCGACGCCCCGCGCCTGCATGACAGCTTCTTTGCCTTCGGCAACACGGTGGAGCTCAAGGACAACGTGTGCCAGAGCCGCCACGTGACGCGCGGCGACGCCGCCAAGGCGCTGGCCGAAAGCGCGTTCACCGTGACGCAGCGCTTTACCACGCCCTTTACCGAGCATGCCTTCTTGGAGCCCGAGTGCGCCGTCGCCTTCCCGTACAAGAACGGCGTCAAGGTGCAGTCGACCGACCAGGGCGCCTACGATACGCGCAAAGAGTGTGCCCACATGTTTGGCTGGGACAACGAGCCCGAGCGCGTGGTCGTCGAGACCATGCTCGTGGGTGGCGGCTTTGGCGGCAAGGAGGACGTGTCCATCCAGCACCTTGCCGCGCTCGCCGCGTATAAGTTCCAACGCCCTGTGAAGTGCAAGCTCACGCGCGCCGAGTCGCTCGCGTTCCATCCCAAGCGCCATGCCATGGACGGTACCTTTACGCTGGGTTGCGACGCCGAGGGCAACTTTACCGGTCTGGACTGCGAGATCAACTTTGATACCGGCGCCTACGCATCGCTGTGCGGTCCGGTGCTCGAGCGCGCCTGTACGCATGCCGTCGGCCCCTACAAGTACCAGAACACCGACATTCGCGGTTTTGGCTACTACACCAACAACCCGCCCGCCGGCGCGTACCGTGGCTTTGGCGTTTGCCAGTCCGAGTTTGCGCTCGAGAGCCTGATCGACCTACTGGCAGAGAAGGTCGGCCTGGATCCGTGGGAGATTCGTTACAGAAACGCCATCGAGCCGGGCGAGGTTTTGCCCAACGGCCAGATTGCCGACTGCTCCACGGCGCTTAAGGAGACACTGCTCGAGGTCAAGGATGCCTACTACGCGCATCCCGGACACGCCGGTATCGCCTGCGCCATGAAGAACGCCGGTGTGGGCGTGGGCCTGCCCGATGCCGGCCGCTGCAAGATTCGCGTCGAGAACGGCGTGGCCGTGGTCTATGCCGCCACGTCCGACATCGGCCAGGGCTGCAACACGGTCTTTTTGCAGGACGTTGCCGAGGCCTGCGGTCTGCCGCTGAGCTGCATTGCCAACGGCGAGTGCTCCACCGAGAACGCTCCCGACTCCGGCACTACGTCTGGCTCGCGTCAGACGGTCGTGACCGGCGAGGCCGTGCGCGGCGCCGCCTTCCTACTGCGCGATGCTATGGTTGGCGTCGAGGCCGGCAAGCCCGCGCCCGATGCTCTCGTGAGCGCACATGGCGACGGCGTCAAGATCGAGTACGACGACGGCCGCGCCTATCAGCTGCACACGCAGGAGCTCGTCGCCGGCCAGGGTATGCATCCTCAGGATCCCGCGGCCGCCATCAAGGCGCTTGAGGGATGCGAGTTTGGCTACGTGTACCTGGAGCCGACCGACAAGCTGGGTGCGGATGTTCCCAACCCAAAGAGCCACATCTGCTACGGCTTTGCCACACATGTGGTCATTTTGGATGATGACGGTCGCGTGAGCGAGGTTTATGCCGCGCACGATTCCGGCAAGGTGGTCAACCCCATCTCCATCCAAGGTCAGATCGAAGGTGGCGTGCTCATGGGTATGGGCTATGCGCTTACCGAGGACTGGCCGCTCAAGGACTGCGTGCCCCAGGCAAGGTACGGTACGCTCGGGCTGTTCCGTGCGCCCGAGATTCCGGATATCCACGCCATCTACGTGGAGAAGGACGAGCTGCTGCCCGTGGCATACGGCGGCAAGGGCATCGGCGAGATCGCAACAATCCCCACGGCGCCCGCCGTACAGAACGCCTATCGCGCATTCGACGGCAAGCTGCGTCCGGATCTGCCCATGGTGGATACGCCCTACAGCCGCGTTCGCAACCGCGGGTAGGGTAGGGCGCGGACAGCCATTACTGACGGGCCGTCCGCGCTCAACATCAACTGCATATGCTGCGCCTCTGGCCCCAGCTCCATCGCGAGCCGGGGCCTTTTGTTTGGAGCGCCTCCGCATGCGGAAGCTGCGTCCCGGAATTCGGCTCCAGAATGGGATGCACTTTCCGGAACAGCAGGAAACCGGAAACTGCGTCCCAGTTTGAGCGTCTATTCCGGGATGCAGTTTCCGCTGGGCGCTTCAACCGGAAAGTCTGTCCCGTTCTAGGCCTTGATTCCAGGACACGGTTTCCGCTAGGCATGCCATCTGGAAAGTACATCCCGTTTTGAGCGCTCAATTTGGGACATGGTTTCCGCGGGTGCTGCCAACCGGAAAGTGTGTCCCAGCTTGGTGGCAGGCGGGCATAAGCTCAGCAGCTCCTACAGCTCAATATCGTTGAGCCATGTCGGTAGAGCGGTCTGCCGGATGCCTGCCGTCTGCAGCTTTTTGGCGAGTATTCCTGCCGAGCGGACCTCGTTCATGGTAAAGCGCAGCAGAGGGTGACCGTAGAGCGATAGGTGCGCCTCGCGCTGTCGTTCGGCAACGAGCGCCTCGGCGGTGGTGCGTCCGGCCAGCATGGTCTGGTCGGTATATTTGATGAGCCCGTCGAGCTCGCCCAGCGTGAGTTCCCGCGCCTGGCGCTCCCAGGCAAAGTCCGTTCGTATGGGCTTGGCCGAATCGAAGGGGTCCTTCAGCTCGTATTGAAGCCAGTCGGGCGCAAAGCCCGTCTCGATCATGATGGCTCGGGCGACCGATT
The DNA here is from genome assembly GCA_902496275.1 of uncultured Collinsella sp. Lineage (GTDB taxonomy): Bacteria > Actinomycetota > Coriobacteriia > Coriobacteriales > Coriobacteriaceae > Collinsella. Next base: position 15,601 of record CABVAC010000027.1, read on the forward strand.
CCCCGCCGCTCTCGGCGCGGGCGTCGGCATATCGAAGCGTTGTGAGGGCGGTGCGAATCGCGCGACCATTGCGGGCAGTCGCTCGTTGCTCAACGGCCTCCATCAGCTGTTCCGACGCAAGGCCGAGCTTTGAGATCGCCGAATCGGCAATGGGCATGCCGTCGGCAAAACCAGTTTGCAGCAGGCAATCTGTGGCCGTTTGGATGGGCGGCGTTACCGATATGCCGGCTCTGCGTATTGCTCCGGCTGGCTCAATCTGGTGTCGCTGAATATGTGCGCCCGGACGAGCCGACGGCTTTGTCGAGCTGCAAACATGCACGACGTTCAGGTGTCGCCACGAGACCTCGAGCCCCAGCAGGCAAGCTGCCGAAAACGAGCAGAACGTCCAATCGGGATGGATGATCGCAAGGGCGCGGAGGATTTCGCAATGGCGTTGCGCTCGGTTGAGTTCATCCCAGCGCGTTTTTCGCGCAAACAACCCCGGCATGGGCGAGACAACCGTGCCGCTGGTGCGCCGAAGGAGCGCTTTTCGGATCGCCGTGCTCGGGGGAATCAGGCAGCGCCCCTCTTGTTCGGCTTGAGTGAGCAGTTGGTCGATGAGCTGGTCATTGCAATGGGTCATGAGCTACCGCCTCCTTTTGGGTAGCAAAAACGTATCAGCTGGAACTTGCCGCTCAGCTGACCAAAAGCTGACCAAAATCTAACCATGCAGGTAGATGACCTGCTTTTGACGACATATTTCTTGTTTGAATCGGTGGGCGGTAATCGGCGACCTTGAACGGTAGCGAGTTATGAAGAATGGGTAAGTTTCGGGACGTGTACTTTTTGAAAAAGAGCATTCTATCTGCTGTTTTGTGTTTCTGGATCGCATATTTGAAGGCATGTGATAAGGGCAGCGGACTGTCGCCTTGTATCTGCGGAAACTGTGACCCGGAATTGCCACTCGGAATGGGACGTGCTTTCCGGATCGCCCTTCAAGCGGAAACTACGGCCCAGTTTTTGGCTCCAGAACGGGATATATTTTCCGGAACGGTCCACGTGCGGGGGTGTACCGCCTCTTTTCGTGCGCCGCTTGTCGAATTACGTTATAGCTAGCTATATTATAGGAAGGTATAATATGGCTAGCTATAACGTGAAGGAAGGATGGCCCTATGTTTATCGGAAGAACAGCGGAAATGTCCGAGCTCAATCGACTGTATGGCACGGGCTCCTTTGAGATGCCTGTGATTTACGGCCGCCGTCGCGTGGGTAAAACGCGCCTTATCACAGAGTTCATCCAAGGCAAGAAGGCTATTTACTTTCAAGCTCGTCGTACCAATGCGGAGGCAAACCTGCACGGCTTTAGCCAGGCGATACTTGCAGGCTCGGTTGGTGCTGCAGGCGTGTCGTTTCGTAGTCTTGACGAGGCGTTCGATGCATTGGCTACCATGGCTCGCACGGAGCGTTTGATTGTCGTGATTGACGAGTATCCCTATCTCGCCCAATCGAATCCCGAGATCAGCTCGTTGCTGCAAGACAAGATCGATCACTTGTACAAAGAGACCAAGCTCATGCTTATCCTGTGCGGGTCGTCGCTTTCGTTCATGGAAGAGCGGGTGCTGGGCTACGAGAGCCCACTATACGGTAGGCGTACGGCCCAGTTTAAGATCATGCCGCTCGATTTTACGACGACCCTCGGCCTGTGGCAGGGCATGAGTCGCGAAGACGCTGCGGTTTGCTATGGCATGACGGGCGGCATTCCTGCATATATCGAGAAAGTCGATCCTGTCGCACCGCTCAAGGACAACATCAAACGTCTTTTTCTTACTCCTACGGGCTATCTCTTTGAGGAGCCGAGTAACCTGCTATTGCAAGAGTGCCGCAATCCCGAGCAATATGATGCGATCGTGCAAGCAATTGCTCAGGGGCGCTCGAAGATCTCGGAGATTGCGAGCTCTACGGGAATCCCTGCGAGCAACGTAAAGAGCTATGTGGATAAGCTGGCGTCGCTTGGGATTGTCGAGCGCGAGCTGCCCCTAAACGAGACGAGCAATAAGCGAGCCGTGTATCTGCTGAGCGACCAGATGTTTAGGTTCTGGTACAAGTTTGTGCCGCAGAACATTGGGCTGATTCAAAACGATATGACCGAGATGGCGTATAAGCGCATTGAGCCGCACGTATCGGATTACATGGGTACGGTCTTTGAGCTTATATGCAGACAATACGTGTACGAACTCGCGCGCGCGGGCCAGCTCGATGTGGTTCCGGCGAGCGTCGGACGCTGGTGGGGGACGGACAATCGCACGCATACGCAGGAAGAAATCGACTTGATTGTTGACGATGGCGAGGGCACTGCGCTGTTTGCGGAGTGCAAATGGCGCAATGAGCCGGTGGGCGAGGATGTTCTGGAAAAACTCGTGTACCGAAGCGAGCTCTTTAGGCGGCAGCATAAAAGCTACGTGATCTTCTCGAAGCGTGGCTTTACGCAAGGATGTCAGGAAGCTGCGGCGAGCAGGGGAGATGCCAAGCTGATTTCGTTTGCCGAGATGTGCGAGCGGAGATAACCAAGCGCGCTCTGATGTGATGCTCGGAATGGGTCGCGCTAAGGATGCCAAGCGTAAAACCTTCAATGAAAATGGCGTAAAAACTACATCTGTCATGGCGTAAAAACTACATTGAAAGTAGCGTAAAATCAGCATTGAGAATGGCGTAATTTCGCATATCGCGTGATAGAGAGGGACGGCCGTCTATGGATGCACCAAAGAGATTGACCCAAAAGGGATATAGGCCCCGGCTCATAGAGGAGCGCCTCGACACCCTTATACGGGCGTTTGGCTGTGTGGAGATCAACGGCCCCAAATGGTGCGGCAAGACCTGGACGGCGCTCTCTCGCTCGGCGAGCGTCTCCAGGCTCGATGAGCCTGCGCAGCGTGCGGCGGCAGAGGTCGACCCAAGCCTGGCGCTCATCGGCGATGCGCCACACCTGGTCGATGAATGGCAGGAGGTGCCCGAGGTTTGGGATGCCGCCCGGCGTTTCGTGGACGCGAGCGGCAACGAACGGGGGACACTTTTGCTCACGGGCTCGACCGCGCTCAAAAGCGAGGAGCGCAGCCATGTTCGTCATTCCGGCACGGGTAGGATCGCCCGTCTGTCAATGCGCCCCATGGCCCTGTGTGAGTCGGGCGACGGCGAGCCGCTCGTGTCACTGGCAAGCCTCTTTAAGGGCGAGGATTTTGCCCCTCAGCGTCGCGAGAGCACGGTGGATGACGTCGCCCGCTGGTGCTGCAGGGGCGGTTGGCCTGCAAATCTTGGGCTTTCGGAAGATCTTGCGCGAGAGACGGCAAGCCAGTACGTGCACTCGGTGCTCGACGTCAACGTGCTGGACGAGGGCATGTCGCCCGAGCTTGCACACGGCCTTTTGCGAGCTCTTGCCATGAACGAGAGCCAGGCTGTCACGTACAAGACGCTCGTAAAGGACGCCTCGTACGGTGAGGCGGGCCCCGACGAGAGGACCATCGCTGCGTACTTGGACCTCTTCAACAGGCTCAAGCTGACCGAGGACCTGTGCGGATGGGAGCCGCCCATGCGCTCGAAGGCCCGCGTTCGCGTGCGCCCCAAGCGCTACTTCTGTGACCCGTCACTTGCGGCGGCGTTGCTGGGGGCTACCCCTGAGCGGCTGCTTGGCGATATGCAAACGCTGGGGATGCTCTTTGAGAATCTCGTCCTGCGCGACGTGCGCGTGTTCCTTTCCACCTACGGCGGTGTCGACAACAGTGTCCATTATTTCCGAGATGAGAAGGGCCTTGAGGTCGATCTGATCGTTGAGCACGACGGGCGCTGGGGAGCCATCGAGGTCAAGCTGAGTGATGCGAAAGCAGACGATGGAGCGAAAAATCTCAAGGCGCTGGAGAGGAAAGTGCTCTCCAATCCTGCCGCCCAGAATGCCGCGCCGGCGTTTTTGGCGGTCGTGGTTGGAAAGGGGAGCATTGCCTACACACGCGACGACGGCGTGGCGGTGATTCCCATGGCGGCACTTGGGGCGTAGTGGTTTTGCGGGCGTGCCGTGCTTCCTTTACCGAAAATCCATTTGGTAAACCAGATGCTCGCGGATAGAATAAAGTTGACGGCAGCCCAAGGGTGATAGCTGGGCAGCGCCGTTGCTTGGTCAAGAGGTCAGTGCCTTAATGGCAGCGACTTGTTATGCTTCGAATGCTGCTTGAGTGCCTCGGAAAGTTCGATAAGCGCCGTGAAGAGCGAGACCAAAGCAACCAAGAGCTCTACGAGCTCTGATGGGCCCGGGATGACCGCTGATTCAAGTCACCGGGCCTAAATCTTTTTCATGCATTTGAATAGAGCGGGCGACTCTCTTGGGGCCGTCTGCATGGCGTGTGCCTGGCGCGCGTGGCATTGCGCTCCGATTTCATGTCCGCACGAGCGCCTAACCTTACGGCAATGTAGCCGCTTATGTAACAAGCGGCAAGCAACGGAGAAAGGCCCTAACCGTGTCAGCTGAAAAGACGCCGTGTATCTCGGCTATCGATACGACGAACTTTGCGCGCCAGATTGTGCTGGACTTTGAGTTTGCGCCGGTGCCAAAGCAGCGCCAGCGACGTGGGCTGCGTAATGAGATTATCGAGGTCGGCGCCGTCAAGCTCGATTACCACGGCAACGTTATGGGCGAGTTCTCGCAGTTTGTGCAGACGGAATTTACCGAAGGCGTTGCGTTTTCCGTCCGCGAGCTTACGGGGATATCGGCCGTGGACACTGCGATGGCCGATCCGCTCTACATGGTAATCAAAAGGCTCAGCGATTGGATCGGTCGCTACTCCGCACAGGTAGTTTGCTGGAGCGGGGCGGACCGTCGACAGCTTTTGACCGAGTGCCAGGCAAAGCACATCGATCTTTCCGCTTTTCCTACGGACTGGGTCGACCTGCAGGCGTTTTACACCTCGATCATGGACGTGGGCAGCCACGGGCGCGTCTCTTTGAGTGACGCGGCGACGTGGTTTGGCATCGAGTTCGACGAGTCGACGGGCCACGCCCACAGCGCCTTAGCCGATGCGCGCGTGACCGCCAAGTTGCTCAAGCAGGTGATGGACGGGAACTATCACGTGAGCCCGCGCGCCCAGGAGATCCGCCAGCGGTGGGGGATGGGCGAGCGAGCCCAGACGCGCCTCTCCAGCAGGTGCCCCGAGCTGAGCGATCTGCTGCTGAAGCTGAAGGCGGAGGGGAGGTAGGCGGGGCTCCGGGAATGACCTCTGACTCAAGTCAACGGGGCTCATTTTGCTTTCTTTGGAGCTTTCTCACGGGGCTGACTTTACTTCGTCTCATTTCGTATAAAGCGGCTGCTAGATTGCATAGTGATGATAAAATTAATCAACTCAACATCAATAGCTGTCGCTTTGCGCAATGAGGGGTTCCGAGACGTATGAACGAGTCTGACACACGGCTTAAACTCATTGATCCTGCGATTATGGAGTCGTGGGATCGCAATACCCAAGTCTTCACTGAGTATTTCTTTACCAGTGGCGAGATCGTTGTGCGCGGAAGTATGGTCACCCGTAAAGACAAGAAGAAGGCTGACTACCTTCTGATGTATGCTCCGGGCATCCCTATCGCAATCGTCGAGGCTAAGGATACGGAGCACACCGTTGATGCCGGTCTCCAACAGGGGATGGGATATGCCCGGCTGCTCGATATTCCGTTTGCGTACAGCTCAAACGGAAAGGGTTTTGTTGAGCACGATTTTCTTACCGGGAAAGAGCGCACTCTTGCCATGGACGAGTTTCCCGCTCCGGCGGAACTTTGGACACGATACTCAAAAGCTAAGGGGCTTGAACATCCGTATAGCCAGGAGATTGTGACCGCTCCGTATTACCAGGAGCACGGCGGCAATCATCCTCGCTACTATCAGTGCATCGCCATCAATCGTACGCTTGAAGCTATTGCGCGAGGTAAGAATCGCATCTTGCTCGTTATGGCAACGGGAACGGGAAAGACTTTTACGGCTTTTCAAATCGTTCATCGCTTGCGACAGACTACCGAGGTTCGTAAGGTTCTCTATCTGGCGGACCGCAATATTCTCGTCGATCAGACTATAGACGGCGATTTCAAGCCTCTCAAGAGGGTTACAACCAAGGTCGTAGGTCGAAAGCTCGATTCTGCTTACGAGGTCTATTTCTCGCTCTACCAACAGCTTGTTGGAGAAAACGGTGAAGAAATATTCCGCGAGTTCGACTCGGAATTCTTCGATTTGATTATCGTAGACGAGTGCCATCGCGGAAGCGCCGCGGCGGACTCCGCATGGCGTAAAGTACTCGAGTATTTCAATTGCGCAATTCAAATCGGAATGACGGCCACGCCAAAGGAGACTGAAGAGGTTTCAAACATTACCTACTTCGGCGAACCTGTCTATACCTACTCCCTTAAACAGGGTATCGAGGATGGCTTTCTTGCCCCGTATAAAGTTATTCGCCCTAAGCTGAACGTCGACATTTACGGATACCGTACTGAGGAAGGCACCGTGGATGATCGCGGCGAAGCTCTGCCCAAACGTGTTTTCGAGAAGCAGGACTTCGACAGCGAGATCGTCATCAAAGAGCGCTACGAGGAAGTTGCCAAGCGGATAACTCAATTTCTAAAGGAGACGGATCGTTACTCCAAGACCATAGTCTTTTGCGTTGACATCGAGCATGCCGAAAACATGCGACGTGCCCTTGTAAACGAGAACGCCGATATCGTAAGAGATCACCCCACCTACATCATGAAGATTACGGGTGACGACAGGGAAGGTAAGGCTCAGTTAGATAACTTCATCGACCCCGACGAGAAATACCCGACCATCGTTACGACTTCGAAGCTTCTCACCACTGGCGTTAATTGCAAGACGTGTAAGGTAGTCGTGCTCGACAACAAGTTCGGTGAGCACGGAATGACGGAGTTCAAGCAGATTATCGGCCGCGGAACCCGTATCTGTGAGGACTACGACAAACTCTATTTCACTATCCTCGATTTTCGTGACGCATCGCGTTTGTTCGCAGATCCCGAGTTCGATGGTGAGCCTGTTGTTGTGTTTGAGCCTAATCCGGGTGACCCCATTGCGGACCCGGGTCCCGGCGGCAATGGCGGCAGCCCCGTCCCGCCTCCGCCTCCGATCGTAGACCCACCCGTATTACCGCCGGACGATCCGTCCTCCCATGTGAAATATCACGTTCATGGGGCCGACGTCTATGTAGTGTCGGAGATGGTGCAGTATTACTCCTCCGATGGCCTTCTTGTAACTGAGAGCCTTAAGGACTATACGCGAAAAAACATCCTTGGCGAATACGACACTCTTGACCACTTCCTAGCGGCGTGGAACTCTGAACATAAAAAGCAAGCGATTATCGATGAACTGCGCGCACGTGGCGTATTCCTGGATGAGCTGCGGCTCGAGACTGGACAGGAGCAAATGAGCGACTTTGACCTCATTTGCCATATTGCTTACGACCAGAGACCTCTTACGCGCAGCGAGAGAGCCAATAGCGTCAAGAAGAAGGGCGTGCTTTATGAGTATGCCGGCGTCGCGCGCGAGGTCCTTGAAGCACTTCTCGATAAATATGCGACGTCGAACCTCGTAGACTTGGACGATACCCATGTCCTCGACCTCGAAGAATTCCGTCGGTTTGGCAGCCCAATGAAGATCGTCGCCGCATTCGGCGGCAAACAACAGTACATTCAGGCAGCGCAGATGCTCGAGGACGAGCTCTATATCGCATAGAGAAAGGTAACGATAGCAAATGGCACTGGGATCTCTTGTAAAGACCCTGCAGAACATCATGCGTAAAGACGCCGGCATCAATGGCGATGCACAGCGCATTGAGCAAATGACCTGGCTTTTCTTCCTCAAGATCTACGATGCTAAGGAGCAGGAGTGGGAGTTTCACGATGACTCCTATCAATCCATCATCCCCGAGCGTCTGCGCTGGCACAGCTGGGCGCATGATGCGAAGGACGGCAAGGCGCTTACCGGCGATGAGCTCCTCGATTTTGTAAACAACGATCTCTTCAAGACTCTCGAGAGCTTAGAGCTTGCACCTGAGGCACCCCTGTGTCACGTCGTCGTTAAGGCGGCCTTTACTGACGCTAACAACTACATGAAAGATGGCATCCTGCTTCGTCAGGTCGTCAATGAGATTGACGAGGCGGTTGACTTTACCGAGTACAAAGAGCGCCACGCTTTCGGCGAAATTTACGAGACCATCCTTAAAGACTTGCAGTCCGCGGGCAATGCCGGTGAGTTTTACACGCCCCGAGCGGTGACCGACTTTATGGCCCGAGCACTTGCGCCCAAGCTCGGTGAGACCGTGGCTGACTTTGCTTGCGGCACAGGCGGCTTTTTGACGAGCGCCCTCAACATCCTCCGCGACCAGATAGAGACTCCGGCTGATCGCGTGGCCTACACGAGCTCGGTTTATGGCATCGAGAAGAAACAACTGCCCTATCTGTTGTGCATAACCAACATGCTGCTACACGACATCGACAACCCCAAGGTCTTTCACGATAACTCGCTTGAAAAAGATGTTCGCGAATGGAAGCACAAGCCTGATGGCCAGTTTGATGTCGTACTCATGAATCCCCCCTATGGAGGATCTGAAAGCGCGTCAGTGCAAAACAACTTCCCTGTTGCGCTCCGTAGCTCCGAAACTGCGGATCTATTCCTTGGACTCATCCTTTATCGTCTTAAGCGAGGCGGCCGCGCTGCTGTCATCATTCCGGATGGCTTTCTCTTTGGCCAGGATAGCGCGAAGACGGAGATCAAGCGTCGCCTGCTTGAGGATATGAACCTGCATACTGTTTTGCGCCTTCCGCAGAGCGTTTTCGCTCCCTACACGAGCATCACTACCAACGTTCTGTTCTTCGATAATTCCGGGGCTTCTGAGGGCGTCTGGTTCTATCGCATGGATATGCCCGAGGGATATAAGCACTTTTCTAAGACTAAGCCCATTAGGCTCGAACATTTTGCACCTGTAAAGGAATGGTGGGAGAACCGTCGAGATATCGAGGAAGATGGTAATCCCAAGGCAAAGTTCTATACAGTCGACGAGTTGCGAGACGGCGGCTTCAATCTTGATTTGTGTGGCTATCCACACGAGGAAGAAGAGATTTTGCCGCCCGACGAGCTGATTAGGAGCTACAAAGAAGAGCGCGCTAAGCTCGACGCCGAGATTGACCAGAAGTTGGCTCGAATTTGCGAGATTCTTGGGATTGAGGCGTAGATGAAGGCAAAAGACCTGAAGAACTCAATTCTGCAAATGGCGGTCGAGGGCAAGCTTGTGCCGCAGGATCCGAACGACGAGCCTGCCAGCGTCCTTCTCGAACGCATCCGTGAAGAGAAGCATAAGCTTATCGCTGAGGGTAAGGCCAAGTTCTCTAAAGGCGGGGAGAGCATTATCTATATCGGTTCCGATGGCTCCCCCTATGAGAAGAGGGTGGATGCCAAGGGTCGCGTGACT
>CABVAC010000028.1 GCA_902496275.1 uncultured Collinsella sp.
CGCAGATACGTTTGATAGTGAAAGAGCAAGATCGCGGTCTCTTGGGGAGGAGACATCGATGAAAGCGAATTCAGAAAAAACTAAGCAGAGTAAAAAAGCGACGCGCCGTGTACTGGCAGGCGTTTTGTGCGGAGCCTCCGTGTTGAGCCTGGTACTGTCGCTCGTCATGCCTCCGATCTCGCAGGCCATTGCCAACGATGCCCAGGCGGGTTCTACCGAAGAAACTGTGACGGCGGGTGGTTCCTCAACTGAGTCTACTGATGTAGAAAACACCAACAACGGGGATACCGAAAACCAGAATAGTGACGACGCTGAGGGTGGCGAAGCCGACCCTTCAAATGGTGTTGAGCAAGGTCAGCTTGAAGGTAAGCTGCAGGCCGAAGATGGCGAGTTGTCGGATGGCAATGCCGTAATGCTGGCTGCGGAAGGCGGGCAGACTAAAACGGCATCCACTGAAATACGAACAGCTGACGAGTTGAAAAAACTGGCGAATGCAAGCGGTGTTGCTAGCTTCAAGCTTATGAATGATGTCGGGACCAGCGAGACGATCACGCTCAACAACGGCAGCAATATCACGCTGGATCTAAACGGCTGCAAGATTAAGCATGCGAGTCAAGATCAGTCTTTGTTCAATATCACCGGTGGCACGACACTTACAATTAAGGATACTGATCCTGAGAAAGCGAGTGAAAGTGTCGACAAGGTCAAGCAGCTAAATGATCAGGATCAGACTTTAGATCGCGACAATTATGGTAAAGAAGCAGTGTTGTCTTACGACAATGGCATTCCGTCTAACCTTACCTACTATGTGACCCAATCGTCCCCGAGTGCAACAGACACAACCAAGACAACCGAGACGCTTTACAAACATAGCGTCGATATTAAAGGCGCCATCGTGGCATGCGGTGGCAATGAAAACCTGAAGCTCATCAACATCAATGGTGGTCATTTCAGTCTTGAGAACGGCGTGCTCACACAAGAGAAAGACTGCCATGTCCGAAACCTGGTGTACGCGGAGAATGAGTCGACCGTCAATATGAACGGTGGTTACGTTTGTGGAGGTTATTGTCGGTGGAGTGGTGCCGGTGCAGGAATATCTGTCAATAATAATTCGACTCTTAGCATTTCTAACGGCGTAATTGCTGGCAACTGCGCTCCTAGTGGCGGCGGTGTATATGCCAATAGATCTGCAGTCAAGGTGACCGGCGGCGTAATCTCCGGTAATAGCACTAACAGTAACGGATATGGTGGCGGCATCATGGCCGAAAATGGCGGCAGCGTTACTGTTTCCGACGGTTACATTACGAACAATCGCTATGCTAACTTCTGCTATAAAGATGGCGATGGTTGTCATGGCGGCGGCGGACTTGCTGCCATTAAGGGCGTCCATGTCACCATTTTCGGTGGCCAGATTACTGGCAACTATTCCGAGGAAGCTGGCGGCGGCGTTTACGTTACCAATATTTTTCAACAAGATAGTAGGGCATGGCTCGACATTAAAGGAGGAAATATTGCCTCTAACGTGAGCTATCGATCTGAAGGTGCCGGCATCCGAGTGGGCCAGAGGGTTGACGCGATGATTAACGGCCCTAAAGATAGTAACGGCACTAAAAAAAGTACAGTCTACATCACAAACAATCACTGCATGTCTCGCTTTGACTGGGGTGGCGGCGGCATCTTTGTTCAGGGTGATTCGAAAGACGCGACTAACGCAGGCAGACTGTTTGTATACAACTCGTATATAAGCAGCAATACCGCTGGCGGCTATGGTGGCGGCGTTGCGGTCTGCCCATCGGGTAAGACCTTGGTAACGAACACTGAAGGCACGGCAATCTTTGGCAATAAGTCTGCCGGTGCTGATGATCATGGCGAAGATTATCCTAAACCTGCTTACGACAAAGCGAACAATTCCGGCAATGACAATGCGCCCCATCTTTCTGCCGGCAACGACGGTAAGGATCAAGACAAAGCCGCCTATTTGAAAGACGTTTTTCGTAACAACGGCCATGCCGATTTCTTCCTCGCAGCGCATGATCACAATACGCCGATCGCAGTTGTGACTGGTGAGATGCTTGGTGGTGGAGACGCCCGGTACTCGGGAAGCATCGAACTTGAAAAAGCTATCAACATCCCCGCCAACGGTGCTGTTGGGGTAAAAAATAGCATCGGCCTGACCTCGGGTGTTATGGCCGAGGATGAGGCGGCGATTAATGCGCGGAATCAAGCGCAGAATGAAGCGACAACTTTCATCACGGGCAACTATTCCTGGGACCATGGTGGCGGCATCATGTCGAATGGCGACCTGTACTTAGGCCAGCCTGCTGATACGTATGTCTATCCGAGTCTTAAGCTGAAAGCGACCAAAGCCCTGTCCGGCCGTGCTCTCAAAGAGGGGGAGTTCTCCTTTGCGGTTTACCGTAAAGATTCAGACAGCGCGACAGCGCCTTATTGGAATAACAAGACATTCAACAATGGTGACTGCACCTTTGTTGGGTCTGCCAAGAATAGCGCTGACGGTAACATCACCTTTGACCTTGGCGAACAGTTCTTAGCGAGTGGCACTGGCGAAATTACGTACTACTTGGTCGAAGATGCGGGCAAGGATCCTGATGTCGACTACGATCATGCTGTATATGAGATTAAGGTGACAGTCGAGGACCACACGACCGTGCTCATGTCTGTTCCGACGCAGAACGATCCGAATGCGACTAAAGACCTTAAGGTCCATAACTACACGATTAAAAGTGTGAATGTTAAGAATCTTGGGGCTTCAACTGCCTTGTCGAGCACTGTGCCAGCAGATGCTGACGGCTATTATTCGATTGCCAACTCCGATGGTTCAAAGACTTTCAACAACACGTACACTCTGTACACTTCCGACGGCTCCTGGACTCCTAAGGCGACTAAGGTCGTTAAGGGTGGCGAGATGAAGGAGTTTACGCTCGAGTTTGCGGATAACGAGAAGTTTGAAGACGCCAAGACGGTGAAGACAACGGCCGACGGTACCAATAACCCCCAGACTCTGAGTTTTGTCGATAAAATCACGTACAAACTTAATGACCTCAACAAGGGCGAGGACCCTACTGGTCGTGGCGCTTCTAAGACCTTCACCTATTACGTTCGCGAACAGCAGCTGACCACACCGTTCACGAACTACAAATACGACAAGTCGGTCTACAAGATCACGGTCACGGCAACTGATCAGTCTGATAAGACGATCAAGTGCGATGTGACCTACACCAAGATCGTCAATGCCGATGGCAAGGATATCCCCGAGAAAGAGCAAAAGCCGGTCACCTACGTTCCAGCTAAGGACGAGGCCACTGGCAAGGAACAGAGCGTTCCGGTCTTCACCAACACCTACTCCACCTCTTTGCCCCTTTCTGGTATGTCGGGCGTCACTCTGACGTACCTTGCCGGCGCGGCGGTGCTTTGCGCTGCTGCGGCCTGGATGCACATTCGTCGCAAGGCGAATGCGAAGGGAGGTAAGCGTCGTGAATAAGAAAGTTTGCTCCTTCCCGATCTTGTTTGCGCTGCTTGCCCTCGTGATCGGCACCTGCGCGGTTGTGTTCCCCGCTTCCGCGCAGGCCGCGCCGACCTCGACCGGTTCCATCACGGTGAGCGGCACCGTGGCGCGCAGCTACGACGCCTACCAGATCTTTAGCGCCAACGTCGTCGACGGCGACAGCGACGCCAAGATCGCCACCGACCTCGTCTGGGCAAGCGGCACCGCGCGCGACGCCGCGCTGCCTGTGCTGCACAGCGCCGGCATGCCCAATTCCCAGGCCACCGCGCAGGAAGCTGCCGAGTGGCTCAACACCGATTCCCACCTTACGAGCGCGCTGAGCGCACAGCTCGCTCGTTCCCTCCAGAGCTCTGGTGCCGTGTCCGTGGCCCTTAACGCGGGCACAGCGGCCGAGCTACCCTGCGGCTACTGGCTCATCGTCGCCGACGACGACGCCATCGCCCAGGGCGAGGCCGGCACCGCGCCGATCATGGCCCTGGTCGGCGGCAGCGCCGTCACCGTCAAGCCCAAGGCGGCGACCCCCAAGGTGTCCAAGCACGTGCTGGAGGACGGCACCGCCGCCTGGCAGAAGGCCGCCGACGCCACGGTTGCCGACGACCTGTACTGGCGCCTCTCTGCCACGGTCCCGGCCGGGCTCACCGCCTACGACACCTATACGGTGCAGTTCGTCGACACCATGAGCGCGGGGCTCGACCCCTCCAAGGTGGCCGTGAGCATGCGCGTGTACGTGGCGGCGGGCGCGGACGGCGGCTTTGACGCGGTCCAGACCGGCAAGGACGGTCGCGTCGGCACTGAGCCCGCGAAGGGCTGGACCGACATCACGGCCCAGTGCGCCACCAAGGTAGCGGCGGACGGCAAGACCTTCACCGTGCGCACCGGCGACCTCATCGCCGCGCTCGGCGGGGTAGACGCCTTTACCGCGGGCGCCCGAGTGGTCGCCGTGTACAATGCGCCGCTCAACAGCGCATGCAACCACGGCATCGCGAAGGGCAACCCCAACGAGGTCTACCTGCGCTACCCGCGCTCTCCCTTTGCCGACCAGTCCGGCGACGCCGGCTTCACCCGCACGCCGAGCGACGATGCGTGCGCCTACACCTGGGATCTCGCGCTCACCAAGCGCGGCAGCGACGGCGACAAGCCGCTTGCCGGGGCGGTCCTGAGCATCGCCGACGACCGCGGTCGCACGCTGGCGGCCGACGGCACGTGGGATGCGGAGGGCAAGGCCACCGTCACCACGGGCGAGGACGGCCGCGTGACCGTCTCGGGCGTGGACTCGGGCAAGCTGGAGGTCCGCGAGCTCAAGGCGCCCAAGGGCTACACCGCCTTTGAGGGCATGCGCTCCGTGACGGTCAAGGCCGAGGGTCTGGACGTCGACCAGGTGGCCGCCGCCAAGCCCAAGCTCACCATCACGGCCGAGTCGCCCCTGCGTGCCGACAGCGCGGATGGGTCGACGGGCAGCCTGGAGGCGTCGCTCATCAACACGCCCACCGGCACACCCCCTAGCATTACCACCGGAGGCTTTATGCCCTCGACTGGCGATATGGCAATGTACGCCGTGGCCGCCGCAGCGGTCGCCGGAGTCGCGCTCATCGTGGTCGCGCTCCTGGTCAAGCGGGGAGGTGGCAGCCATAAAGAGTAGCTGGCAGCCCCACAGAGAGCGGGGCGAGACGTAGCGAAGCAGATGCTAAGACACAGACAAATGATGACCGATCGAATGAGAACCAAACGGAAAACGGAGGAAAAGAAGATGAGCATGAGCAAGAACATCGCACGCCTGGCAGTGACAGCAGGCCTCACCGCAGCCCTGAGCTTCGGTGGCGTGATGGCCCCGGTGACCATGGCGTTTGCGGCCGAGGGTGACGGCAGCATCACCATTAGTCAGGCCGAGAAAAACGATGGCACCACGTTCAAGGCGTACCAGATCTTTAAGGCTACGGTGACCGACACTGAAAACGGTGGCAAGACCGCTCAGAACATCACGTGGGCGAGCGATACGGTTAGCATGAAGGTGATTGATGCCATTAGGAAAGACTGGAAGGGTTATGACGGCTTGGAGGTTAAGGATCAGCTGTCTGACAAACCTACTGCCCAGGAAGTAGCCGACTTCCTCATGGCACATGCGGGTTCCACTACTGCAGGATCAACATCGACTGATGGAACGCGAATCGCTACCAACAATGTTCTCTACGCAGTTGCGAATGCCGTTAAGAGTGAGAAACCTGCCGCGACTAACATCCCTACTGGTAATTCTTGGACTCCTAATCTGGCGAATGGCAACGGTTACTACCTGTTTGTGACCAGCGATCTCGATTCGACCAAGCCGAACACTGGCACGTCCCCGATCTTTGCAGTCGTGGGTGGTAGTGCCGTGACTGTCCATGAGAAGACCAGCATCCCCACGGTTGAGAAAAAGATCCTCGATGATTCTAAGGTGAAGGGCGGTGACATTACCGGCGAGACTGACTGGGTGGACGCTGCCGACTCCCAGATCGGCCAGGAGGTCAACTACCGGCTCACCGGTACGATTGCGGACAACTACGATAGCTACGACACCTATTCCTACAAGTTCAAGGATCAGCTGACGGACGGTCTCGACTACATCACTGACTCGATCAGCGTTTATGCGCTGAATAATGGTGAATACACCGAGATTAATCCGACTAGCTACGATGTGGATGCCCCTTCTGAGTCAAATCAGCGTGTTTTGACAGTTAACTTTAATGGAACCAATGGGCTGAAGTCAGCCACCGCGAAAAATGGCGGAACGCTTACGATCAATGCCAACACCAATATTGTTGTCTTCTACAAGGCAAAGCTCAACGCAAAGGCGGTTATTGCAGGGGCTAACAACAAGCTGGAGGGCAACCCCAATACTGTTACGCTCGAGTATTCTAACAACCCCATGGTCGCAGGTACTGGCACCTCGGAATCCGATATGGTCAAGGACTACACCTACGGCCTCAAGATCAACAAGGTTGACCTTGGCACTGAGAAGGCGCTGGAAGGTGCTACGTTCACCATCGCAGCTGGTGACACAACTAACGGTGACGTGAACAGCGCAAACGTTAAATATGTCAAGAGTGACGGCACTTTGAGCGACAACAAGGTTGAGCTTTCGATGAACCCCGATGGTGTCATTACGCTTACCGGTCTCGATGCTGGCGTCTATACGGTCACGGAAACTTCTGCTCCCGATGGTTACACCAAGGTCGAACCCTTCACCTTCGAGATCAAGCCGACCATGAACGCCATTGATCCGAACGCTGGTCTTACTGCGCTCTCTGGCACGCTTGATAGCAAGAACCAGAGTGACAAGGTCATCGCTGGCCTTACCGATGAGAAAGCCGGTGATAACAGGCTAACGGCGCAGGCCGGCTCGGACAAGGTCACCGATGGCTACTTCAACATCACCGTTGGCGATACCAAGCAGGTTGGCCTCCCGCTGACCGGTCTCAACGGCGTGACCTTCACCTGGATCGCTGGTGGCGCGGTGCTGTGCATCGGCGTGGCGCACCTCATCCGCAGCCGTAAGCAGGCTGAAGAGTCCGAGCAGGAGTAACGCTCACTCACCCATCCCTTTGGCAGGTGGGATGTGATGGCCATGAGACTTGCGGACACTTTTCTCGTCCATCCACGTTCTTGCTTTGCCATTCTCTTTTCGGGGCAGACTCCGCACTGGAGTCTGCCCCGTTTTTTGGACAACACAGGCAGCCTCCACCGTCCGATGCGGACTCATCCGTCATCGCGTTTCTTGACTCGTACGAGGTTCGGTTTAAGGTCCGTAGGCGCACGCGCGGTGCGGACGGCAGAAGGCATTTGCGCCGCAACAAGCGCAAATAAGAATGCCCGGGGGTCGGATCCCGGGCATTTAACAAAAGCTGAAAACTAGGCCGCCCGCGCTCTCGTACACTTACGCGGGGTGCGTCGTTTTCTATTGACATTGTATCCCGAATCGCTCAGCCGATTCGGGACATTTTGAAAACTCAAATGCGGGCCCATACTCGCACTGCGCAATGCTGCCAGGCTGCGTTGTCCGGCGCGGAAGCTCGCTAATCGGCTATTATTTGTTCAGACAACCTGAGCTGTAAAGGAGTGACCGGCGATGGTGCAGGGCGCCAAACATATGAAGAGCAATAACGCCGCGGACAACGGTGGCTCAAGTCCTCAGCCCCAACCTCAGCCAAAGCCCAAGCGCCGCCGCAAGCGACTGCCGCGCTGGGCCGATCGGCTCATCACCATCGTCATCATCCTTATTGGCGTGGGCCTTATGACCTGGCCGTGGATCTTGGACCGGCTCGAGGCCTCGGGCGTGTTCAACCAGATCAGCACGGTGTCCAGCACCGTGGACGCGCTGTCTGCCGAGGAGCGCGAGCGCATCCTGCTCCAGGCGCGCTCCTTTAACGAGCAGCTGGCGGGCGAGGCCACCGAGCTTCCCGCCGACCAGATCGAGCCCTACGCTCAGCAGCTCATCTTTGACCGTGACCCCATGATGAGTTGGGTCGAGATCCCCTCCATCGACGTGAGCATGCCCATCTACCACGGCACGAGCGAGGAAGTCCTTATGGCGGGCGTCGGCCACCTGGAGGGCACGAGCCTGCCGGTGGGCGGCACCTCGACGCATTGCGTGCTCACCGCGCACTCGGGCATGCGCAACCTGAGTATGTTCGACGACATACACTCGCTGGAGCCCGGCGACCTGGTGCTACTGCACACCATGAATAAGACGCTCGCCTACAAGATGGTGGACTCTGAGGTCGTGCTGCCCGAGGAGATGGAGTCGCTGACCATCGAGCCCGGCGCCGACAAGGTGACGCTCGTCACCTGCACGCCCTACGGCGTGAACGACCATCGCCTGCTGGTGCATTGCGTGCGCACCAAGTACAGCAAGAAGGACGTCGACAAGCAAAAGTCGCTGGCCGGCCGCCACTGGGGCAAGCGCGAGTTCGCCGTGCTCATCGTGGTCGTGGCCATTGTGCTGTTGCTGCTGGACATCGTGATCCACGCGGTCCGCAAGCGCCGCAAGGCCAAGGCCTCGGCATAAGACATCGTTCAGAACCGCCACAAAGGGGACAGACACCTTTGTGGTGGTTGGGGCTTCCAAACCATCACAACATTCGATGAAAATCGCGATTTTGACGATAAACGTCGAATGTTGTGATGCTTTTCGCTGCGGGCGGGACGGTTTCCGTTGTGGGCGGGATGGTTTTCGCTATGGGCGACGCGGTCTTCGCTGTGGACGGTGCGGTTTCGCTGCAGAACCGCCGACTCGCGCCCTGCCAACCGCCGTCCTCGTTACGTTTTCGCTGCATTTGGGTAAAGCACCTGCTCCAAGCGGCGTTGCCTTGTATACTAGAGCGGTTTAACTGTTATGCGGAAGGGAGCGCCTATGGCACTCAGCGAGAAAGACGTGCGCGGCATTGCCGAGTACGCAAAGATCGCACTGACCGATGACGAGCTCACCCAGATGACGTCCTACCTGAACGACGCCGTCCAGATGCTCGAGCCCGTCTTGCAATATGACTTGCCCGACGTGGAGCCCACGTTCCATCCCATCGGAAGCCTGTCCAACGTGATGGGCGATGACCTGCGCGAGCCCGAGCGCGACCTGCCGCTCGACGTTGCGCTCGAAAACGCCGGCAGCGCGCGCGACCGCTACTTCCGCGTGCCGTCCATTTTGGGAGAGGGGGAGAGCGAGTAATGGCGCAGAGCTTCGATTCCCTTACCGCCGCCCAGATCGCCGCAGGCGTTGCCGCCGGCGACTATACCGCCACCGAGGTGGCCCAGGCCTCCCTTGCCGCCATCGAGGCGCGCGAGGGCGGGGTCCAGGCATTCCTGCAGGTGGCGCCCGAGCTTGCGCTCGAGGCCGCTGCGCGCGTGGATGCTGACCGTGCCGCAGGCAAGCCGCTGCCCCCGCTCGCGGGCGTGCCGCTGGCCATCAAGGACAACATGAACCTCGTGGGCACGCGCACCACCTGTGCTTCCCGCATGCTCGAGAACTACCAGAGCGTCTACACCGCTACTTGCGTCCAGCGCATGCTCGATGCTGGCTGCCTGCCCATGGGCAAGGCCAACATGGACGAGTTTGCCTTTGGCAGCTCCACCGAGAGCTCGGCGTTCCACCGCACCAACAACCCCTGGGATACCGAGCGCGTGCCCGGCGGCTCTTCGGGCGGTTCCGCTGCCGCCGTCGCCGCGGGCGAGGTCGCGCTCTCGCTGGGCTCGGACACCGGCGGCTCCATTCGCCAGCCGGCGTCACTGTGCGGCGTGGTGGGCTTTAAGCCCACGTATGGCGCCGTGAGCCGTTACGGCGTGGTTGCCTTTGGCTCGTCGCTCGACCAAGTGGGCCCCTTTGGCCGCACGGTCGAGGATGTCGCGCTGGCCATGAACGCGCTTACCGGCGCGGGCCACGATCCGTACGACTGCACCAGCCAGGATTGCGCCGTCGACTTTACCGAGCACCTCAATGACAGCATCGAGGGCAAGCGCGTGGGCATCATCCCTGCGTTTATGGAGGCCGAGGGTCTGACGCCCGAGGTCAAGGCCGCTGTTCAGCGCGCCGCCCAGGAGCTGCAGAACCAGGGCGCCGAGCTGGTCGAGGTCGACCTGCCGCACCTGGACGCCGCCATCGCCGCCTACTACGTCATCGGCCCGGCCGAGGCGTTCTCCAACCTGGCTCGTTTCGACGGCATTCGCTACGGCTACCAGGAGGAGGGCTGCGCCAACCTGTCCGACCAGAGCTCGCTTTCGCGCGCCCACGGCTTTGGCGCCGAGGCCAAGCGCCGTCAGATGCTCGGCGCCTACCTGCTGAGCTCGGGCGTGTACGACAAGTACTACTACGCTGCGCAAAAGGCCCGCACGCTCATCACGCAGGACTATGACGCCGCGTATGCCAAGGTGGACACCATCCTCATGCCCGCCTCGCCGCGCACGGCCTTTAAGTTTGGCGAGATCAGCGACCCCACGCAGATGTATCTCTCCGACCTGTACACCATTTCGCTCAATATTTGCGGTAACGGTGGCATCTCGGTGCCGCTGGGCCTGGGCGAGGACAGCAAGCTGCCCGTTTCTGCCCAGCTGGTGGGTCCGGCCTTTAAGGACCGTCAGCTGCTCACGTTTGCCCGCGCCCTGGAGCGCGGCTTTGCCGATGCCGCCACGGGTGCGCCCGCGCTTTCCGTCGCGCCCGATTTTGCCGGGAAGGGAGGCGAGCTGTAATGAAGGAGCTTTCCGAGGTCCTGCAGGATTGGGAGGCCGTGATCGGCCTGGAGATCCATACCGAGCTCACCGCGCTCGATACCAAGATGTTCTGCAACTGCAAGCTCAGCCACGATGACGAGCCCAACGCCAACGTGTGCCCGGTGTGCCTGGGCCTGCCCGGCGCCCTGCCGGTGCCCAACAAGCGCGCCATCGAGAGCATCGTCAAAGCGGGTCTCGCCACCAACTGCGAGATCCAGCGTCACTCGATGTTCTACCGCAAGCACTACTTCTACCCCGACATGGCCAAGAACTTCCAAACCACGCAGGGTCCGGTCGCTTTTGCCATGTACGGTCACCTGGACCTGGACGTGACCGGTCGCGGTGCCGCCGAGCGCCCCGACTGCGCGTTTGGTGAGGCCGAGGCTCAGAGCCTGGCGAGCGCTTCGGCCAACGCCGAGGGCCTGTCCACGTCCATGACGTCGACCATGCGCGAGGGCACCCAGCGTGCCGGCCATCTGGCCAGCTACGACGCGTCCAACCTGCAGATGCCCGAGCGTCGCGAGGACGGTTCCTACACGGTGCCCATCCGCATCCTGCGTATCCACATGGAGGAGGACGCCGCCAAGATGGTTCACGTGGGTGGCGCCGAGGGCCGCATTACCGCCGCGGCCGAGTCGCTCGTCGACTACAACCGCTGCGGCACGCCTTTGATTGAACTCGTGACTGAGCCCGACTTGCGTACGCCCGAGGAAGCGCGCCTGTTTATGGAGAAGCTCCGTCGCATCTTTGTGACGCTGGGCATTTCGGACTGCTCCATGGAGAAGGGTTCCATGCGCTGCGACGGCAACGTGTCGCTGCGCCGCCGCGGCGAGACCAAGCTGGGCACCAAGACCGAGCTCAAGAACCTCAACTCGTTTAAGAGTCTGCATGACGGCCTTGCCTACGAGATCTGCCGCCAGGCCGAGGTGCTCGAGGAGGGCGGCATTATCTACCAGGAGACCCGCCACTGGGAGCCTAGCCGCAAGCGCACCGTTGTCATGCGTGTGAAGGAAACGGCAGACGACTATCGCCTGTTCCCCGATCCCGACCTGGCGCCGTTCGATCTGGACGACGAGTTCATCGACCGCTGCCGTGGCGAGATTCCCGAGCTGCCCGATGCCAAGCGCGCCCGTTTTGAGGCCGACTTTGGCATTAAGGCGGCCGATGCCGAGCAGATTGCCGGCGACCCCGAGTTTGCCGACTTCTTTGAGGCCGCTGCTGCCGGAATGGCCGGTAAGGAGGTCCAGACGGTCGCAAACCTGCTGGTCAACGAGATGATCGCCTACCTTAAGGGCGCGGGCGTCTCGCTGGCCGAGTCCGGCATCGCGCCGGCTCAGGTGGCGGCGCTTGCCAAGCTGCTGGCGACCGATGCCATCAGCTCCAACCAGGCTCACGAGGTCTTTGAGGCCATGGCCCAGACCGGTGACGACCCCAACAAGATCGTCGACGAGCGTGGTATGCGTCAGGTGAGCGACGCCGCCGCGCTGCAGCCGATCGTGGACGAGGTACTGGCAAACTGTGCCGATCAGGCGCAGCAGTATCGTGACGGCAACCAGAAGGTCATCGGCTTTTTGGTGGGTCAGTGCATGAAGGCGAGCCGCGGCAAGGGCAACCCTAAGCTCTTCAACGAGTTGCTGAGAACGTCACTCTCGTAAGCGGGAACCCGGGAGCCCCGGCGGGGCGGGTGCTTCCTCAAAATTTCAAACAGTCCTGCGCAAGACGAAGGCCACATTAAGTGGCCTTCTTTGCGTGCGGAACTCATTTTGAGCAAGCACCCGCCCCGCCGGGGCTCCCGGGTTCTGCAACGACTCGGCCGTTCGGGTCAGGCGGGGCTGAATGGAATAGAGTGAATGGGCGCGCCGTTGGCGCGCCCATTGTTTTGAGGGGAACTCATTGAGAGGCAAGGCCCTGCGCCCGGCCCCTCGGTTCCGTGAAGACTCGGCCGTTCAGGTCAGGTGGGCTGATAGGAAAGATGGTGACGGAGGCGCAAAATGCGCCTCCGCCTTTTGAATGTGATGAAAGTGTGGCGAAATGAGCTTAAAACTTCCGTAAATGTGATAAATGTCACGTTTTACCTAGGGTAAAATGTGGGAAATATCACGTTTACGGAAGTTTCTTTGCGGGAGGTTCGTCCATGCAGCGAGATATCATTGCCAAGCTTAACGCTTGGAAAGCGTCAGAATATCGTAAGCCGCTTATCCTTAAGGGGGCGCGCCAGGTTGGAAAGACGTGGGCGCTTAAGGAGTTCGGCCGAACCTCGTACCTCAATTTTGTGTATCTGACGCTCGAGGAGCCGTCACCTGGGGTACAGAGCGAGTACGCTCAGTTTTTCGAAGGTACGCGCGATCCTCGACGGATCATCTCAAATCTTTCCCTGGCACTTGGACAGCCTATCGATCCCGGCGAGACGCTGCTCATTATTGATGAGATCCAGGATTGTCCTTCTGCAGTCGGCGCCCTTAAATACTTCTGTGACGAGGCCCCCGAGTATCACGTCGCATGCGCAGGGTCTTTGTTGGGCGTTCGCTTGTCCCGTGAGACCAGCGCTTTTCCGGTGGGAAAGGTCGAGTTCATGGAGATGCGCCCCATGAGCTTTTCCGAGTTTCTGAAAGCCGAGGGCGCTGCAAACTACGACGAATACCTTGGCGGCCTGGATCAGATCGAGACAGTGCCCGATTTCTTCCATGTCCGTCTCGTCGAGCATCTTCGTCGTTATTTTGCATGCGGCGGCATGCCAGAGGCTCTTGGCCGGTGGGTGGAGACGGGCGATATCGTTCAGGTCGATAAGGTGTTGTCTGATCTCTTGGATTCCTACGAGCGCGATTTTGCCAAGCATGGTGGCCGTGCGCAGTTCGCCAAGCTTTCGCAAATATGGAACTCGATTCCAGCTCAGTTGGCGCGCGAGAACAAAAAGTTCGTTTGGGGTGCGGTGCGCGAGGGGGCTCGTGCTCGAGAATACGAGGATGCTCTGGAATGGCTTGCCGATGCTGGGCTCATCACGGCGGTTCGCCTTAATGCTGCCGGTGGTGTGCCGCTCTCTGCGTACGATGACCTCAAGGCATTTAAAGTCTACTGTCTTGATGTCGGCTTGCTGCGCCGCATGGCAAGGCTGGATGCGTCCGCTTTTGCCATCTCGGATGCGCTATTTTCGGAGTTCAAAGGTTCGTTCGCCGAGAACTATGTGCTTCAGGCATTACTTTCACAGTTAGATGCTGCTCCGCGTTACTGGACAAACGAGAAGCCGAAGCACGAAGTCGATTTTTTGATTCAAGTCGGAAACGAAATCGTTCCCGTCGAGGTCAAATCGGGAGAGGTCGTTCACTCCAAGAGCCTTAAGTACTATGCCGACAAGCATGCGGAGACGACTCCATTGAGGGTCCGCTACTCACTTAAGAACCTAAAGCTCGACGACGGGGTGCTCAACATTCCGTTGTATTTGGCTGATCGATCTGTCCCTCTTATCAAAAAGGCGCTTGATTGTGCGCATCTTGACGTTTAGATCCTGGGTGAGCTGACGGGCGGTGGCTAATTAATCGCTCCGTTACGGCCAGGGAGCTTGGGCCTTAGCGATGCTTGCTTCGCCAAGCGGTGGGGGTGGTGCCGGTGTATTGTTTGAAGGCTTGGGCGAAGGCGGCTTGCTGAGGGTAGTCGAGCCGCTCTGCTACCTGCGCTATCGTGAGCGCGCTATCGGCCAAAAGGTCCTGTGCTCGCTCCATACGGCGTCTGCGAATGTAGGCGCCCAGGGACTCGCCAGTTTGGGCCTTAAAGGTGGCGCATAGTTTGGAGCGGCTTGTGTAGAGCCTCTCGGCCACCTCGTTGATACCCACACGTTTGCCTTTGTCGAGCGCGCGCTCAATCATTGCCGTTGCTTCTTCGGCAATGGTTATGCTGACGCGTGTGCCTGCCGCCTGCCGCGCCTGCTTATGGGCCGCGCGCGAACAGGCGAGCTCCGCGACCATGGTCTCCACGATGCCCTGCATATAGACGTGTCCGCCTACGGTGCGGGCGCGGTCCTCGTTAATCCGGCGTAGCGTGTGGCAGATGGCAGACGTCGCTTCCTCGTGCCATGGCTCGGCAAACGCCTCAAAGATTCCCGCGAACTCGGTGGGATAGCGGTGCTCCAGTTCGTCAAAATATCCAGGCAAAAAGAGCACCGAGCGTGAGTGGTAGAGTTGCCCTGCAAACAGTGGGCTTAATTCATCGCCACAGTTATCCTGGATAAAGCTGCAAACGGCATTGTTTGGCCACGGTCCATGCAAGAGTGTAAGGTTCGCAGGCGTTATGCCAGCCTCGGGCATGCATGTAAGTGTGGGCGCGCTGACCTCGCTCACGCAGGCGTACGGCTCTGGTGTGTATTCGGCCAGGTACATATCGTGCGTCGGGGTAATGAAATGCTCTATGACGATGCAGGTGGGGGAGAGGGGCATGATCCATGCGCTTCCGTGCGCCCGATCGTTTGCCACCTCGCCGGTAAAGACGGCGCCCTTGCCGGAAAGCTCCAGGCCAAACTGATCAAACTGCGGTGCGTAGAGCTCGGTTATGTCGGTCGCGGTCCGATGCATTTTCGAAAGCGTCCCCTTCCTTTGCAGAAACATCCACGCCTGGCTCGATTGTGTGCCTTGGCTAACATATCAATGATAAGTTGATTACGGTTAACTCTCAAGCCGTTAGAAAGGAATCTCATGGCAAAGGGATCAAAAAGGGAAGGCGGCGGTATCGGCGAGCTTCTTGCATATGCCGGCGACCGTAAATTCCTAACGTATTTGGGCATGGCGCTCTCGGCGCTCTCGCAGCTGCTGGGCTTTGGCCCGTACGTGTGCATCTGGTTTGTCGCGCGAGACCTGATCGCTGTGGCGCCCAACTGGAGCGAAGCCGCCGATATCGCGATGTATGGCTGGTGGGCCGTGGGTTTTGCCCTGGCAAGCATCGTAGCGTATTTCGCAGGCCTCATGTGCACGCACCTGTCTGCGTTTCGCTGCGCGTCCAATATCCGCAAGACTGCGAGCGAGCACCTGCTTAAGCTGCCGCTTGGCTACTTTGACATGCACGCCACCGGTGAGCTGCGCCGTATTGTAGACGGATGTGCCGCCTCCACCGAGACCCTGCTTGCGCACATGCTGCCCGATATCGCCGGCGCCATCGCCATGGTCGCAGGTCTGCTCGTGCTGCTTTTCGCCCTCGATTGGCGCTTGGGCGCGGCATGCCTTATCTCGGTCGTCGTTTCGTTTGGCGCCATGGCCGCCATGATGGGCGGCAAGGGCGCCGAGTTCATGAAGGCCTACATGGGAGCGCTTGTCAAGATGAACAAGACCGGCACCGAATACGTACGCGGTATTCCCGTGGTCAAGGTGTTTCAGCAGACGGTCTACTCCTTTAAGGCCTTCCACGATGCGATTGCCGAATACGCCGATATGGCACAAAACTATTCGGGCACGTTCTGCCGAGGCCCGCAGGTGCTCAACCTTACCGCGCTCAATGGTCTTGTGGCATTCCTGCTGCCCGTGGCGTTGCTGTTGGCACCGGGTGAGACGGACTTCGCGCATTTTATGGCAAACTTCACGTTTTACGCTATATTTTCGGCCGTGGTACCGACGGCCATGACCAAGCTCATGTTTGTGGGCGAGGCCTCTCAGATGAGTGCCGATTCGCTGGCTCGCATCCGAAGCGTCATGGATTCCAAGCAGCTCTCCGTGCCCGCCCAACCCAAGCACCCTGTCGGCAACGACGTGCGATTTGAGGATGTGAGCTTTACCTATGAGGGCGCCGAAGCTCCTGCCGTCAACCATGTGAGTTTTAGCGTTTCCGCGGGGAGCACCCTCGCCCTGGTGGGTCCTTCGGGCGGCGGTAAGTCAACCTGCGCAAGCCTGATCCCGCGTTTTTGGGATGTTTCCTCGGGTCGAGTGCTCGTAGGCGGTGTGGACGTTCGCGATATGGATCCACGCGAGCTTATGGACCAGGTCGCCTTCGTGTTCCAGACCAACCAGCTGTTCCGGCAAACACTTGCCGATAACGTGCGCGCCTCCAAGCCCACGGCCACTGATGACGAAGTACGTGCGGCCCTCTCCGCAGCTCAGTGCGACGACATTGTGGCCAAGCTCCCACAGGGCATCAACACCATGCTCGGCGCCGGCGGAGCATATCTTTCGGGCGGCGAGGTCCAGCGCGTGGCACTCGCCCGCGCAATCCTTAAAGACGCGCCTATCGTGGTGCTCGATGAGGCCACGGCGTTTGCCGATCCCGAGAACGAGACGCTCATCCAGCGCGCCTTTAGCAAGCTGGCGGCTGGTCGCACAGTCATTATGATTGCGCACCGACTCTCGACTGTAGTGGGCGCAGACCAAATCGTGGTGCTCAACCAGGGCAGCGTGCAGGAGTCGGGTACCCATGCCGAGTTGCTGTCCCAAGAGGGTCTGTATGCCAAGATGTGGGCCGAATACGAACAGGCCGCGAGTTGGAAGATTACTGCTACGACCGCGGATACCGCCGTCGCGAAGGGAGGCGAGGCCTAAATGTTCGCCTCATTCCAAAAGAAGTATTTCCTATCCGATAAAGGCGTCGCCGGCGTAAAACGCGGCATTTTCTGGACCACGCTCACCAATCTCATTACCATGGCCGGCATGGGCTTTCTATTCCTGGTTATGGCCAGCTTTGTCGAGCATCTCGCCAGCGGGGCTGACCTGCCGGATGCCCTGCCGATCGTGGGCGGCCTCCTGGTCTTTTTCGTGATGCTCTTTGCCTCTAACTGGCAGCAGTATTACTACACCTACTGCATCTTTTACGAGGAGTGCGGCAAGCAGCGTATGGAGATCGCCGAGCGCTTGCGCAAACTGCCGCTGTCGTTTTTTGGTCGTCGTGATCTGGCCGATTTAACCGAGACCATCATGGGCGACGTCCAGGCTATGGAGCACGCCTACAGCCACGTGCTGGGAGAGCTTTGGGGTGCCATCATCGCAAGCGCCATTGTGTTCGTGGCGTCGCTGTTCTTTTGCTGGCAGCTGGCGATTGCGGCGTTTTGGAGCGTTCCCGTGGCCTTTGCCGTGCTGTATCTAACACGCGGCCCCATGACTCCGGTGTTCGATCGCGTGCGTGCCGAGAAGGTCAAGGTTACCGAGGCAATTCAAGAGACGCTCGACTGCGTTCGCGAGATCCGCGCCACCAACCAGGAGGCCCATTATCTTGAGGGGCTCAACGCCGTGATCGATGCCGAGGAGCGCGAGACCACCAAGGGCGAGCTCGCTAACGGGCTTTTGGTCAACTCCGCCTTTGCCATCCTGCGTCTGGGCATTGCCACCACGCTGGTCACGGGTGCCGCGATGGTCGCCTCCGGGCAGGTCGACTTTTTGGTGATATTTGCCTTCCTGCTTATGGTGAGCCGTATCTATGCGCCCTTTGACCAGGCGTTAATGTTAATGTCCGAGCTGTTTGTCGCCGAGTCGTCTGCCAAGCGCATGCGTTCCATCATGGAAGAGCCTGTGGCACGGGGCAGCGAGAAATTTGAGCCCGTGGGCCACGATGTGGTGTTCGATCACGTGGCATTTGGCTATGGTGCGGGCGAGGACGGACGCGCCGGCGATAAAGTTCTTACCGATGTGAGCTTTACCGCCAAGGAAGGCGAGGTCACGGCGCTGGTCGGTCCTTCGGGTTCCGGTAAGTCTACGGTGAGCCGCCTGGCCGCACGCTTTTGGGATGCCACCGAAGGCACGGTCACCGTGGGTGGCGTGGATGTTGCGAGTGTGGATCCCGAGGTGCTGCTGCGCGACTACGCCATCGTGTTCCAAGACGTGCTGCTCTTTGACGACACGGTGATGGGAAACATCCGCCTCGGGCGTCGCGACGCCACCGATGAGGAAGTGCTTGCGGCCGCGCGTGCCGCCAACTGCGACGAGTTTGTGAGTCGTATGCCGCAGGGCTACGACACCATGATCGGCGAGAACGGCTCCAAGCTGTCCGGCGGCGAGCGCCAGCGCATCTCTATCGCCCGCGCGCTGCTCAAAGACGCGCCCATCGTGCTGTTGGACGAGGCGACGGCAAGCTTGGATGTAGAGAACGAGACCGTGGTACAGCAGGCACTCTCCCGTCTGCTTGCAGGTAAGACGGTTATCGTTATTGCCCACCGTATGCGTACGGTGGAAAATGTCGACAAAATCGTTGTGCTCAAGGATGGAGTGGTTGCCGAACAGGGCATCCCGGCGCAGCTCAAGGCGGCAGGTGGTGAATTCGCCCGTATGGTTGCGCTGCAAAAGGAAGCGGCGGCCTGGCAGCTGTAGGAATATGACAAAGGGGCAGTACCTTTGTCATATTGAGTTCACCCCCAAAGTTTCCAAAAAGTTAGCCATTGTTGACCAAATAGTTATACTAAACTGTTCTCAAAAGTGTGCTCGAGCAAACTTGTTTACTCGGGTGCTGAGGCACCGTGCCGCGTCCAATGCGGCAAAAGGGAGAAGCAACATGAAGAAGTCGACGTTCAATACCCTGCTTGTCGGTGGCGGTTTTCTGCTTGGCACGGCCGGCATCAAGCTGCTCACCAGCGCTCCGGTAAAGAATGCCTGCGTGCAGGGCATTGCGTGCGGCATGCGCGTCAAGAACTGCTACCAGGACATGGTCGAGCAGGCCAAGGCCAATGTCGATGACATGGTTGCCGAGGCTGCCTACATCACCCAGAGCGAGGCCGCTGCTGACGAGGCAGCCGAGTAACGCTCCCAGGCACAAACTATGAGATTCTCGATTATTAGCGAGATCCCCGGCAGGACCCGTCTTCAATTGGCGGGTCCTGTGCCAGAGAGCGATCTCGATGCACTTCTTAAGCTCAGCGGCGATATCGACGGCGTGCACAAGGTGCGCGTTTATGGCCGTATTGGCCAGATGGCGCTCGAATATGACGAGCGGTGTCGTGCGGGCGTACTCGACGCCTTGGGTGCGCTCGATGCCCAGGCCATTGCCGACGCAAAGACGGGTTACGTGATGCAGCTTGAGCCACGCAAGCACAAGCTCGTCATGGATCTTGCCACACTTATCGGCGCCCATTACGCACGTCGCTGGTTCTTGCCCACGCCTCTGCGTGCGGTGTTTGTCGTGGCCGGTTACATGGCATTTTTGCGCGCTGCCCTTCATGAGCTGGCGCAGCCGCGCCTGACCGTTCCTGTGCTCGACGCTTCGGCCATCGGCATTTCGTTCGTCAAGCGTGATGTCGACACCGCGGGCCAGACGATGTTCCTACTCAACGTGGGCGAGTTACTCGAGGACTACACCCGCGCCATGAGCGAAAACGAGCTCATCAACTCGCTGCTCGACGTGCCCGACAAGGCACAAAAGGTCGTCGGCGACACCGAGGTAAGCGTTGCCGCCACCGAGCTTGAGCCCGGCGATTTGGTCGCCGTGCGCACTGGCATGTCCATTTGCATCGACGGTGTTGTCGAGCAGGGGAGTGCTATGGTCAACCAGGCGACCCTGACCGGCGAGCCGCTGGCCGTCGAGCGCAGCGTGGGCGACGATGTGTTTGCCGGTACCGTCGTGGAAGACGGCGGCATCTTGGTGCGCGTGCGCGCCAACACGGCTCAGACCAAGCTCCGCTCGATCGTCTCGCTCGTGCAGACGGCCGACTCGCTCAAGTCCGAGGGCCAGTCGCATATGGAGGATCTTGCCAACAAGATCGTCCCGTGGAACTTCCTGCTCGCGGGCCTGGTTGCGCTTACCACCCGCAGCCTCATCAAGACCTCAGCGGCGCTGATGGTCGACTACTCGTGCGCACTCAAGCTCACGGGTTCCGTTGCCGTCATGACCGCTATGAGCGATGCCGCCAAGATGGGCGTCATGGTCAAGGGTGCGAAGTACTTTGAGTCGTTTGCCAAGGCCGATACCATTGTCTTTGACAAGACCGGTACGCTGACCGAGGCCCAGCCGCGTCTAGCTTGCGTGCTCACGACCGACGGCTGGAGCGAGGACGAGGTCCTGCGCCTTTCCGCTTGCTTGGAGGAGCATTTTCCGCATCCGGTGGCGCGTGCCGTGGTCAATGCGGCACGTGAGCGCGGGCTCGAGCACCGCGAGCGCCATGCTGCCGTCGAGTACATCGTGGCGCACGGCATCGCTTCGTCCATTGAAGGGTGTCGCGCCATCATTGGTTCCGCGCACTTTGTATTCGAGGATGAGGGCGCGCAGCTCGAGTCCGGCATTAAGGAGCAAATCGAGTCCCAGATGCAGGGCCTGTCGCCGCTGTATCTGGCGGTCGATGGCGAGGTTGTCGGCGTGCTCGGTATCGAGGATCCGCTCAAGCCCGGGGTCCGTGAGGCCATCGCCGACCTGCATGCGCTGGGCGTCAAGCATGTCGTTATGCTCACGGGCGATTCGGAGCGCACGGCTGAGCGCATTGCGCGCGAGGCGGGTGTCGACGAGTTTAAGGCTGAGCTGCTGCCCGAGGACAAGTACACGTATGTGGAGCGCATTAAGGGCGAGGGGCGCCACGTTGCCATGGTGGGCGACGGCGTCAACGATTCGCCGGCGCTCGGTTTGGCCGACGTGGGGCTGGCAATGGGTGGCGGAAGCGACATCGCCAAGGAGGTCGCCGATATCATCCTGACCGATACGGATCTGGCTGCGATCGTGCGTCTGCGCCGTATGAGCCAGGGCCTCGTTGATCGTCTGACGAGCTCCTACTCTAAGGTAATGCTCACCAACTCGGCGCTCCTGGCACTGGGCATTACCGGCGCGATTACCCCGCAGGCGTCATCGCTGCTGCACAACGGCTCGACGATTGCCTACAGCCTGAGCAACGCGAAGGCATATCTGCGCTAGCGCTTTTGCTTGAGTTTATGGCCTGCATTCGGGCGGCACCGCAGCCGCCAGGGTGCAGGCCTTTTTAGGCAAGTGAAGCTTTGATGGCGGGGCTTTCTGCGAGCTGCTCGGCTGCCTTTTCGTCGGAATCGTTTAGTGCTGTCAGACTGCGGTAGACCCACTCGTTGACCTGGGTGTTCTTGACGCCTGCAGTCTGCATAAGGGTACCTACCTCGCGGATTGCTGCGAGCAGATCGGCCTTGGGACCTGCGAGCTCTACCTCGATGCCGTGGTAGGCGGCCACGCCGCGGTTCTCACTCACGTGGTCGATAAAGCCCTCGACGGTCTCAAGCTGCTGGGCGAGAGCTGCATCATCGTCGGCGTCCAGCGCGACGAGTGCGTTCGATACCGTGAGGGCGGGATGTCCGCAGGGGACAAAGCCTTCGATGACATCCATAGCTTCGGTAATGGTTGAGCCCAGGCCTGCGAGGGCATTGACGAGTTGCTGCTTGGTATCCATGGCGGTCCTTTCGACGGGTCAATTTTGCTTGGCGAAAATATACGTGACGCGATCGGTAGCAAAAGTGCGAAGTGCGGCGCACATTGGGGTCTTCACAGCTCGTGCATAGAACAGCTGTCCGCTTTCAGAACGTGGTAAGATAACACTCCACAAGCGGGGCTCGCCCCGCATGTTCCTTGAAAAGTCGACGGGTGTTGGGTGCTCGTGCCCAATGCCATCCAGACTTTCCCGACATTCGGGGGCGACTGGTTTCGACACGATAGCTCTGAGAGAGGAAGCAAGCCGAGGTCTCCTCGCCTCGTTAAACAGGGGTACCGTCAAATTGAATTGACAACAACTCTTCTTTTGAGCCTATGGCTCTCGCTGCTTAATTTATAGCGGCGCGTCAACCCGGTGATTTCCCCGCCACCGGTGCGACGTCATTTTAGGGGAATGCTCCTGCGCACGTAATCGGTATGGCGCAGGCTAAGACCGAACCGGTTAGGACGCCGCGAGCGTGTCGCTGCGCGCAAAGCGTCCGAGACTAAACCAGCGACTGAGCTTGGAGATGCCAATCAGGGGGCTTTCGTGGACCGGAGTTCGATTCTCCGCGCCTCCACCATAAGTAACAGGCAGGTAGAGAAGTGTCTCTACCTGCCTTTTTATTTCTAGTCCGCACCGCGGAGAATCGAACTCTATGCAGGGCGCGAGCGTTAAGCAAACGCGAAGCGTTTGTAGCGAGCGGGCGAGGGCGCCGGCAGGCGGCCGAAGCCGGTGCGGATTTGCGAAGCAAATACGCGGATTCTCCGCGCAAAGTCGCGACCAGATATAGATGCGATGCCGATTAAGCTCCGGCTGCCCATGCCCCGCACCAACGCAAGCCCCAAACCGCGGAGAATCGAACTCTGAGCAGGGCGCGGGCGTAAAGAAAACGCCTTGGCAACGCAGACCGGGACACGCTTTCCCGATGGCAGCCCAGGCGGAAAGCACGTCCCGGAATCCGCGCTCAGACTGGGACGTAGTTTCCGGATGGCGCATCAAGCGGAAACCGCATCCCGGAATCTAAGCTCGAAATGGGATTCATTTTCCTGATGGCGGGCTCAGCGGAAAATGCGACCCGGAATTTGCTCTGAGAACGGGACACGCTTTCCCGCCGACCGCCACGCCCTCCTCAACTCCAAAACCTGCGCTCTCGCCATCCCAAAACTGGGTAGAAGAAAGCCAAAACGCAATCGCAGGAGGTCAACATGACTGCAGAAGATAAGGCAAAGAACGCCGGCAAGGTCGCGCTCGTCCTGGAGGGCGGTAGCTTTCGCGGGCAATTTACCGCAGGCGTGCTCGACGTTCTCATGGAGGCTGGCGTCGAGATTCCGGCTGTCTACGGTGTATCGGCCGGCGCCCTCAACGGCGTGAACTACAAGTCGCACCAGATCGGCCGTGCCAACCGCATCAACCTGGCTTTCTGCAATGACAATCGCTTCATGGGCGCCGCATCGTTTGCGTCCACGGGTTCCATCGTGGGTTACGACTTTATCTTCAACGATGTCCAGGATCGCCTGGATCCCTTTGACAACGAGACGTTCGACGCGAGCCCCATCGAGATGTACGCCGTCGCGACGGACATGCTCTTTGGAACTGCCACGTACCTGCCGGTCAAAAGCGCCGTACTTGACCTCGACGCCGTGCGCGCATCGACGTCGCTGCCGCTGGTGACGCCGCCGGTCGAGATCGATGGGCACAAATACGTCGACGGCGGCGTAGCCGATTCGGTCCCTATCGAGCACGTGCTGGAGGAGGCGGGCTTCGATCGCGCGGTCGTCATCGTTACGCAGGACCGCTCGTACGAGAAAAAGCCCTACGAGTTTATGCCCGCCGCGCGCGCCCGCTATGCCGACTACCCCTATCTGCTTGAGGCTATCGAGACGCGCCACGACCGTTACAACATGCAGCGCATGCACCTGTGGAAGTATGAGCGCGAGGGCCGTGCGCTGGTCGTCGCTCCGCAAAAGCCGGTCGAGGTCGGCCACGTTGAGCACGATCCGGCAAAGCTTCTGGACCTGTATATCCAGGGCCGTCAGGAGGCAAAGCGCC
>CABVAC010000029.1 GCA_902496275.1 uncultured Collinsella sp.
GCTATTAGGTACCTAACAATTACCCTGCATATTTTGAGGGTCCCTTGTCTGATTCATGAGACATGGGCCCCTTATTTTGTCCGTAAAAAATGGGAAAGGTAGCAGCTGGTCCAAAATTGAGGTCAATAAATGAAACGGCCCCGGTTGCATATCCTGCAACCGGGGCCGTTCGATGTTTCACATGAAACGTTTTGGAGTGCGACTCCCCTATGCGTTCTTCTGAACTTTGAAGCGCTGTTTCAGCTGTCCGCAAGCGGCGTCAATATCGTTACCACGGGAGTTACGAATCGTGGTCTCGATGCCACGGGACTCAAGACGACGCTGAAGATCCTCAACCTTATGAATCGGCGACGGCTTGAGCGGGCTGCCCTCGATGTCGTTAAGTTGAATCAGGTTAACGTGGCACAGCGTTCCCTCGCAGAAGTCGCAGAGTGCCTGCATCTCGGGATTCGTATCGTTGACGCCTTCGATCATGGCATACTCATAGGTCGGGCGGCGGCCAGTCTTCTCGGTGTAGAGCTGAAGTGCCTCGTGAAGGCGAAGCAGCGTGTACTTCTTAACACCGGGCATGAGCTTATTGCGCGTCGACTGGATGGCGGAATGCAGGGAAACGGCAAGAGTGAACTGCTCGGGGATATCGGCAAATTTGCGAATACCGGGAATAACGCCGCTGGTAGAGACGGTGAGGTGACGAGCGCCGATACCGATGCCATCGGGGTCGTTGAGGATACGCAGCGCCTTGAGAACCTCGTCGTAGTTGGCAAACGGCTCGCCCTGGCCCATGAAGACAACGCTTGTGGCACGCTCGCCAAAGTCGTTGGATACATGAAGCACCTGGTCGACGATCTCTTGAGCGGTCAGAGAGCGCTTGAGGCCGTTGAGACCGGTAGCGCAAAAGGCACAGCCCATGCCGCAGCCTGCCTGGGTGGAAACGCAGACGGAAAGCTTGTTACGACGGGGCATGCCGACAGTCTCGACGGAAATGCCATCGTGGTACTCGAGCAGATACTTGCGCGAGCCATCTTTGGAAACCTGCTTGGTGAGTTCAGTCGGCGTATCAAAGGCAAAAGCCTCTTTAAGCTGCTCACGGAAAGCCCTGGGAAGGTTGGTCATATCGTCAAACGAACAAACGTTCTTCTCAAAGACCCATTCGATGAGCTGCTTCGCGCGGAAGGCGGGCTGGCCAAGTTCGGCCACGAGCTCGCGAATATCGTTTTGGCTCAAGTCGCGAATGTCCTGAGATTTAGTCCTGGGATTCATGGAAGCCTTTCGATTTTGGGGAAACGTAGAGGGTATCGCTACAATATGGTATCAGCTGCAGAAATTATAGAGGAGGAGTCTGCCCATGCCGGGTAAAAGCCTAGAGAACATGCACGTAGCGGTCTTGGCGGGCGGTCATTCCGCCGAGCGCGAGATCTCGCTCGATTCGGGAAAGAACGTTGTGGTGGCACTGAAGGAAGCCGGCTACACCTCGGTGGAGCTGCTTGACACGGCCGCTGATGACTTTATGGTAACCATGGCGACCGGCGGATTCGATGTGGCATTTATCGCCATGCACGGCGCCGGCGGTGAGGATGGCGCCATGCAGGGTGCCATGGAGACCCTGGGTATCCCCTACACGGCCTCGGGCGTACTTGCCAGCGCCTGCGGTGCCGACAAGGAGGTCTCTAAGCTCCTATACGCCAAGGCGGGCATTCCCATTGCCCCCGGCCTTGCGCTCGAGGTGGGCGATGAAGTCGATATCGATCATATCGTCGAGGTTTGTGGCGAGCGCTGCTTTGTGAAGCCGGCCGTCAACGGTTCCAGCTATGGCATTTCCCTGGTCCATGAGCCCTCCGAGCTGCCCGCGGCAATCGCCAAGGCGTTTGAGTACGGCGACAAAGTGCTGGTCGAGAAGTGCATCGAGGGTACCGAGATCACCGTCGGCGTATACGGCGAAGATGACGTACGCGCCCTGCCGATTGTCGAGATTCGTAAGCCCGAGGACTGCGAGTTCTACGATCTGGACGTGAAGTATGTCGACCCTACGGATATCCATCGCATTCCGGCGCAGATTTCACCCGAGAATTACGCTCGCGCTCAGGAACTTGCCTGTGCTGCCCATAAGGCACTCGGCTGCCTGGGTATCTCGCGCAGCGATTTTATCGTGAGCGAGGACGGCCCCGTTATCCTCGAGACCAATACCATTCCCGGCATGACCGATACGTCGCTGTATCCGGATGAGATCCGCCACACCGACGACATGACGTTCCCGCAGGTCTGTGACAGCCTGATCCGTATGGGCCTTCGTCGAGCGGGCATTGCATGCTAATCGAGGACGCGGTTTCGTCAGGAACGCCGCAGTTTGTCATCGATTCTTATGCCACGCTTGCCGAGCGCGCCAAAACCCAAGCGTTTGGTCTCATCGAAGAAGATGTTATCGTCCTCGATACCGAGACCACGGGTCTTTCGGTGCAGGACAACGAGCTGATCGAGATATCGGCGGCTCGCCTTTCGGGCCGCGAGGTCATCGACCGCTTCGATACCTTCGTGCATCCCAAACAGCTGATTCCCGCCGAGATTACCGAGCTCACGAGCATTACAAATACCGATGTGGCAGATGCCCCGTCGGCGGTTGAGGCCGTCGCCGCTCTCGCCGATTTTGTCGGTGGCTGCCCGGTGATCGCACACAACGCCACGTTCGACCGCTCGTTTATCGAGTCGGTCAAAGGCGGCGTCAACGTGAGCGATATTTGGATCGATTCGCTGGCGCTGTCGCGCATCGCGCTTCCGCGCCTGGCCTCGCACAAGCTGTCTTTTATGGCCGATCTGTTTGGCTGCGACTCGGTATCACACCGTGCCAATGCCGACGTCGACGCCCTGTGTGGCGTATGGCGCGTGTTGCTCGTGGCGCTCACCGACTTGCCCCAGGGCCTCATGGCGCGCCTAGCCGACATGCATCCGGACGTGCCTTGGTCCTATCGTCCGCTCTTCTCATTCTTGGCAGGGCAGAACCCTGGTTCTATCTTCTCTCTCAGCGCCGCTCGTGCTGACGTTCTCAAGGCCGATCGCGCCGACGATCGGGTGGACGCCGATGAGCTGCCGGTTCTCAAGATGCCGAGTCGTGAGGAGATCGAGGCAGACTATGCGCCAGGTGGCCTGGTCAATCGCATGTATCCCACCTACGAGCCGCGTGATGAGCAGATCGCGATGGCGCTCGAGGTCCGCGATGCGCTGGTCACGGGCACTCATCGAGTAATTGAGGCAGGCACAGGCGTCGGCAAATCGATGGCCTATCTGGTGCCTTTTGCCGAGGCAGCACGCCGTAACAACATCACGGTTGGTATTGCGACCAAATCGAACAATCTTGCCGACCAGCTCATGTACCATGAGCTGCCAAAACTTGCCGAGCAACTGGACGGTGGTCTGTCATTTTGCGCTCTCAAGGGGTATGACCACTATCCGTGCCTGCGCAAGCTTGAGCGCATGAGCCGCGGCCAGGTCGAGATTACCAC
The DNA here is from genome assembly GCA_902496275.1 of uncultured Collinsella sp. Taxonomy (GTDB): domain Bacteria; phylum Actinomycetota; class Coriobacteriia; order Coriobacteriales; family Coriobacteriaceae; genus Collinsella. Next base: position 3,495 of record CABVAC010000029.1, read on the forward strand.
CAAGCGCGATCCGGCGGACACGCTCACGGCGGTCGCGGTCATTATGGCGTACGTCTGCCAATCAGCCGATGGCGACCTCGACTCGCTCGGCATTCGGTGGCGCAGCGTCAACCGTCCCGACTTTACGACGGCCTCGCGCGAGTGTGCTCGTCGCCTCTGCCCGTTTTTCCCTGAAAAATGTTTGGTCCACGGCGCTCGCCGTCGTGCGGCGCATGCCGATGTGGTGGTCACCAACCATTCCCTGCTGTTCCGCAACGTCGCGGCCGAGGGCAGGATTTTGCCGCCGATTCGTCATTGGGTAATCGACGAGGCCCATTCCATCGAGCGCGAGGCGCGCCGTCAGTGGGCGCGTGTGGTGTCGGCGGACGAATCACGCGTTCTGTTTGAGCGTCTGGGTGGCTCGAGCACCGGCGCGCTAAGCCAGGTTTCCCGTGATTTGGCAACCTCCGAGGGCTCTACGCTCTATCTGGGCCTTACTGCCAAGGCGACGTCGACGGTTGCGCGCGCGAGCATGGCGATTGCCGGCGTGTTCGATGGCGTTCGCGAGCTCGGTCGCCGTGCCCGTGGGGGCTATGACAATGCCAATCTATGGATTGGCCCCGAGCTGCGCGAATCTGACGACTGGCATGATTTCTTACAGTCGGCCTACACTGGCATCGACGCATTGGAACAAGCTGACAAGAGCGTCGACGCGCTGGTGCAAGCCGTCGCCGCCGACAAGCCAGAGGTTGTTGTCGACCTGGGTGATATCTCGCGCCGCCTGCACGAGCTGGCCGAGAACCTAAAACTCATCATTGATGGTACCGATGAACACTACGTGTATTCGCTGCAGGTCAATCGCAGGCTGCGTGCCGGCGGAGAGTCAATGACCGCAGAGCGCATCGACATTGGCGAGGCCTTGGCAACCGAGTGGCTGCCCGAGGTTCACACGGCTATCTTTGCCTCGGCGACCATGACGGTGTCCAAAAGCTTTGAGCACTTTAACCATGCGGTCGGCCTTGATCGCATCGGTGCTTCAACGTCGTCATCGCTGCACTTGGATTCGAGCTACGACTTCGATTCGAACATGGCTGTAGTCGTTGCGGGCGATATCCCCGATCCGCGCGATCGTGAGAGCTATCTTACGGCGCTCGAGCGCGTACTGGTCGACGCCCATCTTGCCATGGGCGGATCGGTGCTCACGTTGTTCACCAATCGGCGCGACATGGAGGACCTATACGCCCGCGTTGAGCCCAAGATGGCCCGTGCGGGTCTGGAGCTCAACTGCCAGCAGCGCAACTCATCTCCTCGTCGCCTACGCGACCGGTTTATCAACGAGCCGACCTCGTCGCTTTTTGCGCTTAAGGCCTTCTGGGAGGGGTTTGACGCCAGCGGCGAGACGCTGCGCTGCGTCATCATTCCCAAGCTGCCGTTCTCGAGCCCCACGGACCCGCTCTCGTGCGAGCGCAACCTGCGCGAAGACCGCGCTTGGGCGCGCTATTCGCTGCCCGAGGCAGTGCTCGAGGTCAAGCAGGCGGCCGGCCGCCTTATCCGCTCGTCGACTGATTGCGGCGTGCTGATTCTGGCCGACCCGCGCCTGGTGACGAAGGGCTACGGAAAGAAGTTCTTAACGTCGCTGCCCACGAGCTCCTACCAGCGCATCGAATCGGCACAGATCGGTCACTATCTGCAACTGTGGCGCGCACGCCACGAGCGGCGGCGCTAAAGCGGACAGACGAGAGTTTTTGCCATATCGCACAGACGCTTTGACAGGGCGGGGTCATCCAAGATGCGGATGGCTCCGCCCGCTGCGATTATCTGGCTCAGCAGCCAACGCTCGGAGCCGTAATGTACGGTTACCGTTGCCATGTCTGTCCCGCTGCGTTCGATTAGGGTGATGCCGGCCCAGTCCAGATGCTCCGCCATATCGAATGGCATCAAGAGCTTTGCGCTACGCTGCGTCCGGGCAAGGGAATCGTGGAGGGATGCAACGTCCGGTGCGTGAGGCACGACGGAGTCTTCCGTCAAGGCGAGTCCCTCGATTTTATCCATGCGATAGGTGCGCTGCTCATCGACCGCGATGTCCCAGGCAATCAGATATGTTTGGTCGCCGTTTGCTGTAATGCGCAAGGGGTCGACCAGACGCTCGCGTGGCCGCGCATCGTCCATCGAGCGATACGAGATACGACAGCGAACGCCGTCCTGAATGGCGCAGCTCAGCTGCTGCCAGTGCGACCCGTGGTTGACGGTGTCAAAGACGTGCTGGTTATAGCCGAGCTCTTCGGGTAGAAGAGCATGTCGAATTCGAGCCGCCGCCTGGGGCTCGATCCCCAACGATTCAAGTTCGTGGTTGAGCACAGCGCCCTCGGCGGCACTCAGGCGCAGCGGTAGTACACGCCCGGCGTCACCGGTGAGGACCACGCGCTCGCCGTGGCATTCGCAGATGATACGCGCACCCGATTCTCGGTCCGCGAGCGTCGAGACGATCTCGAGAATCTCGTCGAGCGACGCCCCCGTGATGTCAAAGCGACTGCAAATCTCGGTTCGTGTCATGCCGCTCTCGCCGGCGGCGTAGAGGGCCTCCATGATGTCGATGGCGCGCGAGAGCCTCTGCTCGCTGGTGAGTTTACGCACGGGCATGCTCGTGCACCGTCCTTTCAATGAGGTGGTTCCACGCCTGCTTGAGCGATTTGGGGGCCATGGGCCTCATGCCGTCCATGGCGTGGGCCATGCAAAATGAGGCGGCGGCTTCAAGATCGCGCACGTCAACGGTCCAAGTCCATCCCGAATCGGTGTGTGCGAGCTCACCTCGCCCGCGCGTGAGGCCGTTGATCATATCGATCTGCGTCTGCGGGGCGAACGAGAACGTAGCCGCAACGGGCGGGCGGTCGGCAAAATCGAATTCAAAGAACAGGTAGTCGTTGAGATTGAAGTCTGCAGGGATGGCGTAGGCCTTCGAAGGACGCCAAGCGCGAACGATACGGTCGCAGCGGAATGTCCTGATGTCGTCGGTGGCATTGTCGAGGCCGCAGAAGTACGCAACGCCCTCGCGCTCGAACATGCCGTAGACGCAGACGGTACGCTCTTTCTGCTCACCGCGTCCGTTCTGATATAAAAATCGCAGCGCGCATCGCTCGGCAAAGGCGCTCCATACCGCATCGACGGTGGGAGAGCGGCGGATCGGTGCTTCGTCCGCCGTCGTCCTGCCGGTGAGGTAGGCAATCTTGGAACGAATATCGGCAAGCGGCGCGGCAAAAGTGGATGAGCCGGCCGCTATTGTCTGGTCGATAGCGTTGAGCAGGATATCGGCGTCGTCTGCGGTGATGAGGCCGCCTGCCGCAAACGTGTGCTCGCGGTCGATTGTCCATGAGCTTTCCTCGGTCTCCTGCGCGCCGGCGGGGCGAACCTCCTTGATTAAGATGCCGCGTTCGAGCAGTTTGTCACGATCGCGCCGAAACTTGCGCTTATCCGAGTCGATATTGCCCGAGCCATATCCCAGGTCAGAATCCAAGACGATCTGCTCGGTCGTCAGCGGTTCGGGGGAGCTGTTGAGCACAAAGAAAAGATTGAGGATGCGCTGAGCCGTTTTATCGAAACTGGGCTCCGAATTCCCCTTTTTAATTGTCGCGGTCGCGTCGCTTGCCGTCATAGAGTCCTCGCATGAGAAGGTGGTTTGCTGCCATGATTTTAGTCCGATATGGAGATTAGGCTATATCCTTGTCCGCTCGGGGCGTTAAGATGGCCCGAATTCGGTCGTTTGCGCTCGCTCGGGGTATACTTTCGACTATATACGGTTCTAATGTGCATGCATTGGGCCTATTTGTCGGATTATGGATGTGGAGCGCACATGGCGAACACCCAGAACTATATTAACCACCTGCTGCAGAACACCGGCATCACGCCGGCATGCAGCGAAGAAGAGCGCTTGGCTGCCGAGGATATCGCTCAGATCTTCCGCAACCACGGCTTTGATCCCGAGGTTCAGGAGTTCAATGCCCCGGCGCCCAGCAGGTTGGCATTTGCCGTTACCGGTATTCTTGCGTTTGCCGGCGCCCTGCTGATGGGCATCGGCGGCGGCATCGGCTTGGTCGGCACCTTGCTGGCCATTGTCGGTGCCGTTCTTTACGTGCTCGAGCGCACGGGCCACCCCGTGGTTTCGCGCCTGGGCAAGACGGGCGTGAGCCAAAATGTCATCGCCTACCACAAGGCCTCGGGCCCGCTCGCGTCTCCGCGCAACCGCCCGGTGGTCGTTGTCGCACACTACGACTCTCCCCGTGCTGAGCTGCTCGCCCGCGACCCCTATGCTTCGTATCGTGCGCTCATCGCCAAGCTGTTGCCCGTTGCCACGGTTGCCCCTGCTGCCGTTGCCATCTTGCGTATCCTGCCGCTCCCCGGCGCGCTCAAGGTTCTGCTGTGGATTGTCGCGATCCTCGCTTCCCTCGTTGCGCTCGCCAACGCGGCAAACATCATTTCTAACCGCTACATTCTTCCCTATACGTCCGGCGCGGTGTGCAACAAGTCTTCTGTCGCCGCTATGCTCGGCGTTATGGACAACGTTGCTCCCTTCCAGGGCGAAAACGAGTTTCCCGACGATGTTCCGTTCGATACCTATTTTGGGGAGCAGAAGCGTCGTGCCGAGGAGATGGCGCGCGCAGCAGCGGAGTATGCCGCGGCCCAACAGCAAAACGACTACGGCAACACCATCGAGTATGAAGAGCCTACCTACGCCGAGGATGAGTTCGGTCAGCCGATTGCTCCCGACGCTCAGGCCGAGCCCGAACAGGGTGAGGATTTCGACGAGCAGATCGAGGGCTTTGAGGGTGCGTCTGCCGACGAGACGCTGATCGGCGCCATTGTGCCCGAGGATCAGAATCAGGCTGTCCAGGCCGAAGAGTTCAATGACGAGGTTTCCGCTGCCGAGCCGGCGGAGGAGCCTGTCGCGGCCGAGCCCGAGCCCAAGCTCTATCGCAATGCCGCCGGCAACATCCGCTTTGGTTCGGATGCCATCCGTGCGCTCGGGATGCTTCCCGAGTCCTGCACGCTCGATTACGAGGAGGGCGAGGAGCCGACGTTTGAGCCCGAGCCTGCCCCCGTCGTGACTGCACCTGCGCCCGCCGTCACCGTGGATGATGAGTCTGCCGCGGTTACCGCTGCCGTTGCCGAGCCCGAGGCGGTGTCCGCGATCGATCCCGCGGCAGGACTGGACATTTTGGCCCCCGCCGCGCCGGCGCAAGACGTTGCGGACGAGCCTGACGACGATTACGTTGAACAGCCGAGGCGCGTGTCTTACGAGAGCGATACTGATTTTTCGGCCGAGATTCCCGCGGCAACGCCCCATGCCGATATTGCATCCGCGTTCTCTTCGATTGGCGCCAGCGCTTCCAACTTCTTTAAGGGTGCGCTTGCAAAGGGCAAGAAATTTGTCGACGATTTCGAGGAGAAGCGCGCTGCCGCACGCGAGGCTGCCGAGCAGGAGGCTATCGCTCAGCAGCAGGCAGCCGAGGCGGCACGTGAGCGCGCGGCGCAAGAGCTCGAGCAGAACGAGGCTATGCAGTCCGTGCCCGTCGACGCTGCCGAAGCTACAACGTCCTTTGAGTCCCAGCAACCGGCGTCCACGGATGTTGTTGAGGCGACGACGTCTTTCGAGGCTCAGCAGCACGTCGATAGCACCATGTCGTTTGATGCCGCGCAGTTCGATTCCACGATAACGTTTGAAAAGCAAGGCACCGCGATTGCCGAGCCCCTTCCTGTTTCCGATGAGCAGGGCGACGCGGCAGACGATGACGAGCCCATTGATGCTGCCGAAATTCAGGATGCTGCCGAGGACGAGTCCGTCGAGGCCAACTCTGACGAAGAGCAATACGCGGCAGCCGATCAAGGTGATTCGGCCGAGGTCGAGCAGGAGGAAGTGCCTGCGGTTTCCGAGACTCCCGAGACGGATGAGTCGAGGCCTTACTCCACGCAGATTTTCACCATGCCGACCCCGAGTGGTTCCGGTGCCACGGTTGCCAATGTCGCTCCCACCCAGGACGAAACGGTCGATTCCCTTATGGCCCAGATTTCCTCCCAAGCATCGCCGCGTCCGCAGATGAATGTTCCCGATCCGGCGTCGGCACCGTCGCCTGCACCCTCCTCGTCTCCGCTGGCTTCGGTCCCCGATCCGTCGCTGCCGTCGATGAAGCAGACAAACGTTGCGTCTCGCACGTCGCTGTTCGACCTTCCCGATCCCTCCGCACAGGTCAACGACCCCTTTGCTACCGCCCAGGGTCCCGAACCCACATCGGCACCCGTTGCGCCTCCTATGCCCGTTGCGTCGGGCGCTCAGCCGATCGAGACCATTTCGGCTCCCGCCCCGGCGGCACCCAAGTCTCGCAAGCGCGGCCTGGGCGGCCTGTTCGGTCGTAAAAAGAAAAACGAACAGGACAGCATGAGTGATTGGCTGGGCGTCGAAGACGATTACGATGCCAAGAAGTCCGGTCGCGGCATCGGTTCGTGGGATAATTTCGAGGACGATAACGATGGCTGGAAGGGCGGCGCTACGTCTTCCGACGGCGCTTCTTCCGAAGATATGCTCTCGGCTGTCGCCTCTATGGGCGACGATGAGCTGCTCGGTCACGATATCTGGTTTGTGGCAACGGGCGCCTCGGATTGTGATGGCGCCGGTATGAAGGCCTTCTTGGCTTCGCATCGCGATAAGCTCCGCGGCGTCTTCTTCATCAATCTTGAATCCGTCGGCGCCGGTAGGCTTTCGGTGGTGACGGTTGAGGGCGAACAGCAGCTGCTCAAGGGCGATCGCCGCATCATGAACCTGGTCAGCAAGGTGTGCAAGTCGTTCCATGTCGATTGTGGCGCGCTCGAGATGCCCTATGCCAAGACCGATGCCTACGCCGCGCTCGAGGCGAGCCGCCGAGCCCTCACCATCGCCGGCGTGGACGGCACGCGTCTGGCTTGCGCTCGTACCGAGGACGACCTGCCCCACAATGTCAACCCGACGAACATTGCCACGGTATCCGAGGTCGTGACCGAGGTTATCCGCCGTTCGTAGACGGAGCTCTAAGGAGTCAACGTGTTTTCGTATATTAAGCGCCATTGGCCTGTCTACGTGATTTTGACCTTGATTGCCATTGCGTTGGGGTTTGGAGCTGCCTATATCGTGGGCGCGAAGGGCTCGACCCCCGCCTCCGCAATCAGCGAAGAGGTGGAGCAAGAACAGAGCACGGGTGCCGATGGGATTCCTGAGTCCGAGCAAGCAATCGTTGATGGCGGATCTTCGTCTGCAGAGTAGATACGGCGATTTAAATGATTGAAAGCGGGCGAGCCGGGGGACTGGCTCGCCCGCTTTTTCATCGCGCTAGCGCTTCTTTGGGATTGACCTAAGGCGAGCGAACCATAGGGCTGCGGTACCCGAGGTCAGGAGCGCGGTGATGCAAGCGGCGATGGGGGCTGATCCTGTTGCCGGTAGGTCCTGCGGTAGGGTACAGCGTTGAATGACACTGTCCTCGTCATGTGACTCAAGTTTATCGCCGCCGCCGTTGCGGCAAAGATCGACGCGCGCGCTGTTGGTGAGTGCAGTTTGGGGTGTATAAGCCGACGTTGCCTGCATGTGCACGACTGCGCCCCGAGCATCTGTGCCAAGGATTGCTCTGGCATCGTCAAGGTCGTCGTGCTCATCTTTGAGATCATCGCGGGTCCAAGAATCCGTATCGCTTCGAGTCGTAAAGTCGGCGGCTACCGCACCGTATTCAATGCGAATGCCCGTCACGACGGTATTGGATGCAAGGTCGAGTTCTTTCGCCTCGAGTGTGGCGGATTCCGTGGTCGAGACATCCGCCTTCCAGAGGTGCCAGCCGTCGTAATCGACGAGGCGGCAATCTTCACCCAGACTCTCTTTTACTTCGTCGGACTCAAGCCAAGGATTTTCGTGCCCATCGTCAAGCGTCGCGTTTGCCGGCTCATCGACGTCTGTCGAGTCCAACGGCGTCGTGCGATACCACACGTTGCACAGACCGTTGAGGTCGCCGATGGCGACGGGGGTTTCGATTGAGACGAATCTCGCCGTGCCGTCTTTGGCGCACTCAAGATCATCGGTAATCGTAAACTCATCAACCCAAGTAGCGGAATCGTTTCGAGCATCGATGGTATAGGAGAAAAGCCCATCCGTATTGGTTTGCATCGCGGCGCGGTTTTTTCCATCGCCGTTAGCCAACAGACCCTTCCCGATAGGTTGGACAAGTTCCTGACGCTTGTCGACCTGTCCTTTGATCTCGATGGGCGCATCCTTCATCGCGACGGATTGGACTTCTCCCGTATCCTTTATTTCAAACGTTATCTCCTCGGCAAGGTCATAGGTCCGCGGAGACATCGTTTCGCGCAACGAGTAGGTGCCGGGTGCAAGATGTTCGATGCGGTGCGGCTTGTCGGATGAGGTCCAGGAGTCTATTTCGGTTTTATCGGGACCATATAAGGTGAGCTGTGCGCCTTTCACTTCCTGCTCTCCGCTTGCATCGACCTTGGAGATATCAACCTTGGTGTAATCGTCGGATACGTTAAGCCGTGCTTCCACAACGGGTGTTTTCTGGTCGGCATAGGTAAGGTCGACGATATGATGCGTCCGGTCGAGCAAGAAGCCGGTCGGCGCTTGAGTCTCGACAACCTCGTAGCGTGCGGTGCCAGATCCCAGCGGGAGGTCGTCCGCGCGTGCTTCTCCAGTTTCATCCGTCGTGACGGTAGCGACAGTCTCACCGTCGAGCGCGGCAATGCTACCGTCGGGGCGCACGATATCACCTGAGGCACGGATCTCAAAGATGGCGCCCGCGAGGCTGCTGCCGTCTACGGCATCGGTTTTAACGATCCTGATGTTTCCGGTCGCGGCGTGGTCATAATACGAGACGATTGCAACGGGCGTTAGGTTCATGTCGGCGGGTATGTTTACCTCGATCTCCTCGCCGACAAGATAGGGCTCTTTGGCCGAGGTTTCGCGTACATAATAGGTGCCCGGCACGAGCGATTCGGGCAGTGTGACGGTCCCGGTCGCGTCAGTCGTAAAGGTGTCCATTACGTTATGTGTTGGATACCAGCAAGTTTGTGAGACAGGTTCGTGATTGCTGTCGAGTAGTTGGAAGGTGAATCCGGCTAGCGGAACAGAAGCGCCTGTTTGGGCATCGCGTTTTACAATTTGGAGATGCGTCGACAGAGCGTGGTTGTCCACGATATATTGAAGCTCGGCGCCGTCGGAAATCTGATTGGCCCCGACGGTCCATTCCCCTGCACGTTTAAAACCCTCGGGGACGGTTTCTGGAACCTCGCGAACGGTGTAGCCGGCGCGGTCGTATGGGATGGCTCCGTGGACACCGGCGGGTCGCTTGCCTGCGCCGAACCATGCTTCTGACAGATCTTTGGTGGAGGCAAAGCCATAGATGTTTGTGGTCAGTGTGCCAACAACCTGCTGAGAGCTGTTGCTGACAACCTCAAAGACAACACCTCCCGCCGGCTGCTCCAGGCCGGATTGGTCGCTATTGCCGTAGTCCTTGAATTTGGAAATCTCAAGGTCAAACGCAATGGGGGTATCGGAAACGCGAGATTCGATCTCGACCACGCCTGAATCGCCGAGCTGGTCGGCTCCGACGGTGTAAGACCAGCTGTCACCGGAGGGCAAATAGCCCTCGGGCGCCTTCGATTCATAGATGGTAAAGGTTCCCAGCGGGACATCGGTGAGGGTAGCTCGACCGCTTTCATCGGTCCTGAGGATTTGTGCCCATCCAGGGGTTGATTGCGACACACACGTGAACTCTGCTCCTGCGAGTGAAGATCCCACCTGGGGGCCGGCATTCGTCGCGGCATCGAGTTTTACGATACGCAGGTTGATGGTGCCGGGCTGTTCATCAATGGCGACCCGCCCGCCGTCATTCCCCGTGGTAAAGGCAATACGATCGTGGCGGGGGACATAGCCGGCCGGCGCCTTCGTTTCAACTAGGTAGTATGCCGTGTTGGGCAGAAGTGTTGCTTGCGCTCGACCGTTGCTGTCCATCTTGATGGTGCCGACACGCGCGCCGCTGGCGCTCTCAAAAATATCGAATGTTGCCCCGTCAAACTGATAAGTATTGTTTCCGCTGGTAATAACGGTGTTAGCAGACTGCTTTTGGAAGGAAACAGAGACCGCCGGCAGTACATAGAGCATGTCTTGACGTCTGCTGCCGCCCGATACGGTTCCTAGATAGCGCCGCGCGCGGTGCGGAGCGGCTTTGATGCTTCCTGATTTTGCGCTGTCGTGGAGCCACCGCGCAGCCGCCACGACTTCATTGTCGGCGGTAAAGTGCCCGCTCTTGGTTTTGCCCTGAGCGGTCGTGTAGGAGTAGGTGCCGTCGACATGGGTAGTGCCGTTGAGCATCCATACGGCAAGCTGGGTGGCGGCGCGGGCGCGATCGGGTGAAAGATGGTAACCGCCAAACGACGTGGCGGTAGGATATCCGTGACAAACGATTGCCGCGAACTCGTCGTCGAGCCACACCCAGCCTTGATCAAAGTTGAGCCATGGGCCGCCCGGCTTGGTGGGGCCGGGACGCTCCTGGTTCATGCAGTAGGCAATCGAGGCGTCTTGAGCTTCATACTTGCCGATGAAGAAGGGCCCACAATCATCGCTAATAGTGCGGAAGCCGAGCTGGTCGTAGCCATCGACGGCAAATGCGGCTCCCGGTGCCAGGCAGCCGAAAAGCAGGAAGAGGAGCAGGAGCAGCGGACCTGTTGCGATTGCGCTGTGGACAGAGTGCGTGGATGCGTTGGACATGGCTGCTCCTTATCCCTCGTGCGCCGCACGGGGAGGCTGCGACGCGTAGGATGAGACTACCCCCGAGGTTCATGCGGGTAAGTACCGGAGCCTGACCAAAAGCTTGCCCAATTCCTGACAAATTGAGCTCAAATACAACAATCAAGCAAAAGCGCAGGTAGAAGATAAGGTGAACAGGAAGTCAAAGATCCTCGTCTCCACAATTGACGCGATTTTCAAACGAATCTCCACAGCTAAAACAAGCATCGCCACCCTTGTATCGAACAAGACAACCGCGTTATACTATCCCCCACATATGCGGGCATCGCCAAGTGGTAAGGCATCAGCTTCCCAAGCTGACACTCGCGGGTTCGAGTCCCGTTGCCCGCTCCATTCGAATTTCAGGCACGGTAACGTTTCGTTACCGTGCCTTTTTCAATGAAGTGCCGGGACTCGAACCCGACAGGGTGCGAGCGTTAAGCAAACGCGAAGCGTTTGTAGCGAGCAGGCGAAGGCGCCGACAGGCGCCTGAAGCCGGTGCGGATTTGCGAAGCAAATACGCGGACGTCCCGTTGCCCGCTCCACCGAGCACGGGAGACCTCGGGAACGTCGGGTCCAACCCGCTTTGCCCGTGCATGTGTGCGGACCGGGCCTGCCGACCGCAGCCGGTGCGGATTTGCGAAGCAAATGCGCGGACGTCCCGTTGCCCGCTCCAATTCCAAAATGTTAGGTTAATGCCTGCTGCCCATACTCGCACCCGCGCACGGTACAATGGTTGAGTTACGACCAACGTGCCAATAACCAAAAAGGAGCCGCTATGATCGATCGCTATACCCGCCCGGAGATGGGACATATCTTCTCCCTCGAGAACAAGTATGCCATTTGGCAGGAGATCGAGGTCCTGGCCTGCGAGGCCCAGGCGGAGCTCGGCAAGATCGGCATTTCTAAAGACGAAGCCCAGTGGATCCGCGACCATGCCAACTTTGAGAAGGCAAAGGTCGACGAGATCGAGGAGGTCACGCGCCACGACGTCATCGCCTTCCTGACCAACATGAAGGAGTACATCGATGCCGATGTTCCCGAGGGCGACCCCAAGCCCAGCCGCTGGGTTCACTATGGCATGACCAGCTCCGATCTGGGCGACACGGCTCTGTGCTACCAGCTCACCCAGGCCTGCGACCTGATCATCGAGGACGTCAAGAAGCTCGGCGAGATTTGCAAGCGTCGCGCCTTTGAGGAGCGCAACACGCTCTGTGCCGGCCGCACTCATGGCATCCACGCCGAGCCGATGACCTTCGGCATGAAGTTCGGCTCTTGGGCCTGGGAACTCAAGCGCGATCTGGATCGCCTTGAGGACGCCCGCAAGAATGTTGCCTTCGGTGCCATCTCGGGTGCTGTCGGCACGTACAGCTCCATCGAGCCGTTTGTCGAGGAGTATGTCTGCGAGCACCTGGGCCTGGTTCATGACCCGCTGTCCACGCAAGTTATCAGCCGCGACCATCACGCTTATCTCGCCGGCGTTCTTGCCACCACTGCGGCCACCTGTGAGCGCATCGCTACCGAGGTTCGCAATCTGCAGAAGACTGATACCCTCGAGGCCGAGGAGCCGTTCCGCAAGGGTCAAAAGGGCAGCTCCGCCATGCCGCACAAGCGCAACCCGATCACCATGGAGAAGGTCTGCGGTCTGTCGCGCGTCGTGAAGTCCAACGCTCAGGTTGCCTTCGATAACGTCGCCCTGTGGCACGAGCGTGACATTTCGCACTCCTCTGCCGAGCGCGTCGCCCAGGCCGACAGCTTCATCGCGCTCGACCACATGTTCCAGTGCCTCATCCGCGTTATCGACGGCCTGCAGCTGTACCCTGCCCGCATGATGGCCAACCTCAACAAGACCCGTGGTCTCATCTTCTCCTCCAAGGTGCTGCTGGCCCTCGTCGATACGGGCATCACCCGCGAGGACGCGTACGCCATTGTGCAGGAGAACGCCATGGCAACCTGGCATGAGGTACAGGATTGTGTCTCCGGTCCCACCTTTAAGGAACGTCTCGAGGCCGACCCGCGCTGCACCGTCAGTCAGGAGAAGCTCGACGAGATCTTTGATCCGTGGGACTTCCTCACCCGTATCGACACGGTCTTTGATCGTCTGGAGCAGCTGAGCTTCGAGTAGGTTCGGGCATAACGTTAGCTTTTTAGGGCGCTTTGCTGGTAATGTGTGTTGCCGGCAAAGCGCCTCGTTGCATTTAGGGAAAGACGGGGATAATAGTCGTCTCGAATAACATTCTGAGAGGGGATCGCATGATTTCGTTTGATTACAAGCCTCAGGGCGTGTGTGCTCGCAATATTCACCTTGACCTTTCCGATGACGGCAGCAAGGTGCTGGGCGTTGAGTTTACCGGCGGCTGCGATGGAAACCTCAAGGCCATCTCCAAACTGGTCGAGGGCGCTCCTGCCGACCGTGTGATCGAGGTTCTTGCCGGCAATACCTGCGGCATGAAGAAGACCTCTTGCGCCGATCAGCTTACGCGCGCTATCGAGGCTGCTCGCGCCGAGATCGCCTAATGGGTATCGCCGACCACATCAAGAATGGAATATCGCGCCGCGGCTTTGTGCTCGGCGGTGCTGCCGCGGGCGCTGCCACGGTGCTTGCCGGTTGCTCGAAAAAAACGGGCACCAGCGACGATGCCGCCGGCGAGCCGCAGGTTATCAAGGACGATTCGAAGATTGTCTCGATCACTGATGAGTACGAAGCTGTTGATATCGATCTTGAGCCCACGGCCTCGTGGACGCTGCCGCTGGGCACGCTGCTGTACTACTGCGATGGCGACTACGCCGCCGCGATGATGGCGCCTGCTTCTGCCCTGCATGCCAATACGCTTGGTGTGCTCAACCTGGGCGATGGCTCGCTTACTACACTTATCGAGGATCCCGTTGAGGGAACCGGTTATGCGTTTTACGACGTTCGCGCGGGTGATGGCGTGTTCGCGTGGGTCGAGATGAACTTTGCCAATGCGTCTTGGAAACTCTATGCGCAAAACCTTGCAGGCTCCTCCCTTACCGGTAACGCTGTCGAGCTCGACCGCGGTGGCGAAAACTACGATCCGCCGCTCTTCACAGCGTATGGGTCGTCGGTCATCTGGTATAAGATGCCTTCGTCCGGCGGCAGCAAGACGAGTAACGATTCGTACTGCTACCGTCAGTCACCCAGCGAGTCCAAGCCTGAGACTATCTGGAAGTCGACGGGCCGCTTCGCATCCGCCCCGCGTGTGAGCGACGGCATCCTGACTATCTCGCCCCGCGTGCACAATGATGAGGGCGTCTATTACGGTATGACGGCGATCGACCTGACCGACGGCAACAATACGAAGCGAGCTCAGCTGGTGCTTCCTTCGTCGGTTTCGCCTTTCGAGGCCGTGTATATGGGCGACACCTTCGTGTTCTCCATTGAGGCGACGTATAACGGTGTGGGTAGCCTGGGCAATATGGGCACCTATATCGGTAACGAGGGCGGGCCGTACCTCTTCCTTTCGCGTGAGCCGCTCGCGTGCGCTGCGGGAAGGAAAAATAAATACCTGGTTAAAGTCCAGGCATCGCATTTTCTCATCGACACCTCTGCCAAGACCTATGGCTCGTTGCTGTCGCCCGACCGCGCATTGGAGTATGGCGATTATCCAGCTACGGCGGGAAAATCGGACTCATTCCTTACGTACGCCACGGTGCGCAACAGCCAGGGTATACCCGAGACGGTCACCGCGCGCCTATTCTCTCTTTAAGCTTAGAGGGGTTAAAAAGGCGCCAACAGGGGAATAAACGCGTTGTAATTGTGAGTACCGCCCGCCGAGCCGCCGCGTCATAGTGGCATCCGGCGGGCTCAGGTGCGTTAAAATGGGCTTGTTCTTAGCTGATTGAGACAGGGGGGCCGTGTTATGGCTTCAGATGCAAAAAAGATTCTGCTGGTCGAGGATGAGAAGGCAATCCGTGACGCCGTCGCTGCCTATCTCGAGCGCGAAGGCTACTGGGTTGTGGGTGTCGGCGACGGCCAGTCCGCGATCGAGGAGTTCGAGAAGCATCAGTTCGACCTGGTCGTGCTCGACCTTATGCTCCCCAAGATCCCCGGCGAGCGCGTTTGCCGCACCATTCGCGATACCTCGGATGTCCCTATCATCATGCTGACTGCCAAGGGCGAGATCGAGGACCGTATTATCGGTCTTGAGCTCGGCGCCGACGACTATCTGATTAAGCCGTTCTCGCCGCGCGAGCTTGTCGCCCGCGTACGCGCCCTGTTCCGTCGTGCCCACCAGGCCGACGAGCCCGCCGTCGAGGTACTCGACTTCGGCGATCTGGTCATCGATATCTCGGGCCACAAGATCTTGGTCGAAGGCAAGGAAGTCGATCTGACGGCTTCCGAGTTCAAGCTGCTCACCACGCTTGCTCGTCATCCCGGCCGTGTCTACAACCGTATGGAGCTGGTCGAGAAGGTGCTTGGGTACGACTTTGAGGGCTATGAGCGCACCATCGATAGCCACGTGAAGAACCTTCGCGCCAAGCTGGGCGATGATCCCAAGAAGCCCAAGTGGCTCTACACCGTCCACGGTGTCGGCTATCGCTTCGAGGCTCCGGCCAAGACCGATAAGTCGGACGAGAAATAGGGAAATCACATATGACACCTGCGCGCTTTGAAATCGGACAAAAGCACAAGCAGGAGAGCGAGGCGGGTTCCAAGGCTAGTTGGAACACGCCTCGTTCCGATTCACGGCCAACGATGAGCTATCCCTCGCGCATGGCACTTGCTTTTGCTCTGACATCGCTCATGACGGTATTGGTGCTGGTGGGCGTGGTCTCTGTTGTGTGGGGCACGGTCTTTTCGGATTACACGCGCTCCAATATCGTCGAAATCGCAAATTCCGCTGCCGAAAAGCTTGCGACGTCGTATGAGGAAAACGGCAATTGGACTGCGGGCGAGCTACGTACGGTCGCGACATCGAGTTTGGTATCCGACGATTTGGGTATGCAGGTCGTCAACAAGAAAGGCGTTGTCGTTTATGACGACTCATGGCCTTCGGCAAGCGCGACCGCCGATGTGCGTGAGAGCGAATCAGCGTCGAGCAGCTCGAGCGGGAAAAAAGCATCGCATAGTCCGGTCTCGTCGGCTCCCACCGGCTCCGATAGCGTTGCAAACGTCGAAATCATAACGTCTTCCGGCGAGCATGTCGGACAAGTAAAGCTGTGGGCCATCGGCTCCGATGCCTTGCTCACCAAGGCAGATTCTGCGTTTAGGGAGAAGACCTTTAACGCCATGGCCCTTGCTGCGGTTGTTGCAGTTTGCATTTCGGTCGTTATCGGATCACTCGTGTCGCGCATGCTCACCAAGCCGATTCACCGTATTACCAGCACGGCCAAGCAAATTCGCGATGGCGATCTGTCTGCTCGTACGGGCTTGCGCGGCGATGACGAGATCGATCAACTGGGCGAGACATTCGATGAGATGGCCACTTCGCTCGAGAAGGATATGAAACACGAGAAACGTTTGACCTCGGACGTGGCTCACGAACTTCGTACTCCGCTTATGGCCATGCTCGCAACGGTCGAGGCCATGCAGGATGGCGTATATCCTACCGACGATGAGCACTTGGAGACTGTTGCTTCCGAGACGCGTCGCCTGGCTCGTCTGGTGCAGCAGATGCTCGACCTGTCGCGCATGGAAAACAGCACGGCTCCGCTCAACCTTGAGCCGGTGGACATGGTTCCTTTCGTGCGTTCCATCGTCAATGCCCAGGAGCGCCTGTTTGTCGACCGCGATCTGCGCTTGCGCTTTGCTGACGAGACCCAAGGTCACGACGATGTCGTCGAAGCCGATCCCGACATGATCACACAATGCGTCATCAATCTCATGAGCAACGCCATGCGCTACACCCCCGAGGGCGGTTGGGTCGTGGTGTCGGTGCTCAGTGACCGCAAACACGTCAGCATCGCCGTTTCTGATACCGGCATCGGTATTGCCAAGGATGACTTGTCGCGCATCTTCGGCCGTTTTTGGCGCGCCGATGCCAGCCGTGCCCGTGAGGCGGGCGGTCTGGGCGTGGGCCTCGCCGTGACCAAGCAGATCGTCGAGCGTCATCACGGCTACATATCCGTGGAGTCGGAGCTTGGAAAGGGTACGACTTTTACGATTCATCTGCCTCGCGAGCACACGGCGGACGCGGCATCTACTACAATGGAGCACTAGCTTTTCGCTATTCGGTGAAGGAGGGGTTTCGTCCCTGCCGCTCCGAGTTTGCGAAA
This sequence comes from uncultured Collinsella sp., assembly GCA_902496275.1. GTDB lineage: Bacteria > Actinomycetota > Coriobacteriia > Coriobacteriales > Coriobacteriaceae > Collinsella. The sequence goes on from CABVAC010000029.1 coordinate 20,512, forward strand.
ACATGCGGGAAAGAACCCGCATTACTGTCGTATTTTGGTAAGGAGTGACTCACGTGACAACGATGGAGCGTCGTCCGGATTCCCGTGGCAAGGTTCGTGATATCTACGATGCCGGTGAAAACCTGCTGATGGTCGCCACCGACCGCATCTCTGCGTTCGACTTTATTCTCCCCGACGAGATTCCGTTTAAGGGAGAGGTGCTCAACCGCATCTCGGCATTCTGGTTCGATAAGTTTGCCGACATCGTTCCCAACCACCTCGTCTCCATCGACCCGGCGGATTTCCCCGAGGAGTTTGCTGAGTATCGTGACTACCTCGCTGGCCGCGCCATGCTGGTCAAGAAGGCCCAGACGATTCCTATCGAGTGCATCGTCCGCGGCTATCTGACCGGTTCGGGCAAGAAGACCTACGACGAGAACGGCACCGTCTGCGGCATCCAGCTGCCTGAGGGCCTGACCGAGGCTTCCAAGCTTCCCGAGCCGCTGTTTACGCCGTCCACGAAGGCCGAGATCGGTGACCACGACGAGAATATCTCGTTCGAGCGTTGCTGCGAGATCGTGGGCGAGGACATCGCCACGCAGATTCGCGACCTTTCCCTCAAGATCTACAAGGCTGCCGCCGAGTATGCAGCGACCCGTGGCATCATCATTGCCGACACCAAGTTCGAGTTCGGTGTCATCGATGGCAAGGTCACGCTGATCGACGAGTGCCTCACGCCCGATTCCAGCCGTTTCTGGCCTGCTGCCAGCTACGAGGAGGGCAAGATTCAGCCCAGCTACGACAAGCAATTCGTCCGCAATTGGCTCAAAGCCAACTGGGATATGACGGGGGAGACCCCGCACCTGCCCGCCGAGGTCATCGATGGTACGTCCGAGCGCTATCGCGAGGCCTTCCAGATCATCACGGGCTCCCAGTTCACAAGCATGAAGGAGAACGCATAAGTGAGTACCCGTAGCGCCACGAACAAGCGCACGCAATCCCACGAGGTTACCGGGGTTGCGCGCAAGTCCGCTGCATCCGCCAAGCCCGCCCGTCAGGCAGCGAGCTCTGTCCGCGTCGTGCCGGCTTCGTCTAAGGCACGCCGCAAAGAGCTCGAGAAGGGCGAGAACCTCGAGGGCCTCTCTAAAGAGGAGAAGCGCGCCCGCAAGGCTAAGCAGCGCGCCAAGGAGGATCGCATCTACACGGTGTCGAATATCCTTCTCAAGCAGGATGAGGACTACACCAAGCGCCGCCGCATCTGGTGGGCCGTGCTCACTATCGGCATGGTGCTCGTCGTGGCCATTTGGGCTTCGCTGTACTTCGCTCCCGCTGGCATGGTGTCCAGCCCTGTCCAGATGGTCGGCATCGTTTTGTCCTACGTCGTCATTCTGGGTGACTTCATCTACGACTTCGTGCGCATCCGTCCCCTGCGTAACATGTATCGCACGCAGGCCGAGGGTATGTCCGAGAACAAGCTCAACGCTATTATCGAGCGTTCGGCTGCCGAAGAGGAAAAGAAGGCCTCCAAGAAGAAGTAGCGTTTGCATGCATACTTATCGCTAAGATATAAGGCGCGTCGTTTTTGCGGCGCGCCTTTTTACTGTTCTATAGATAGATGGAGTGGCACATGATTCGAGCTGCCCTGACGGTCGAAGAGGCTCTGGAGGGCATGAAGGCCCTGGAGCCCAAGATTAAAAACTATGCGCGCCTGGTTGTCCGCAAGGGCGTAAACGTCAAGCCCGGCCAGGAGGTTGTCGTTCAGTCTCCGGTCGAGTGCGCGCCGTTTGCGCGCGTGGTGGTCGCGGAGGCCTATGCCTCCGGCGCCGGTCACGTGACGGTTATTTGGGCCGATGACGCCGTGACGAGGCTCACGTACGAGCATGTCGAGAAAAGCTATTTTGAGCAGACGCCCGAGTGGAAGCGCCTGCAGCTTGATTCCCTGGCCCAGGATGGTGCCTGCTTTATCTTTATCGAGGGTGCGGACCCTGCCGCCCTTAAGGGCATCGATCCCGCTAAGCCTGCTGCAGCTTCTAAGGCAAGGAACACGCAGTGCAAGGTCTTCCGCCGCGGACTGGACTACAACATCAACCCGTGGTGCATCGCCGGCGCGCCGGTCGTTGCCTGGGCGCGCGAGGTGTTCTCGGGCGATGCGGATGAGGTTGCGATCTATAAACTATGGAATGCGATTCTGCACACCGCTCGTGCCGATGGCCAGGACCCGGAGAGCGACTGGGAGCTTCATGACGCGGCGTTCGAAAAGAATTTGCGCTTCTTGAACGACAATCGTTTTGACTGCCTGCATTACACCGCGGCAAATGGAACCGATCTGACGATTGGCATGACGAAGGGTCACGAGTGGGCCGGCGGCAAGGGCAAGACGCCCGATGGACACCCCTTCTTCCCCAACATTCCCACCGAGGAAGTCTTCACCTCGCCTGATCGTATGCGTGCCGACGGTATCGTGTACTCGGCCATGCCGCTCATTCACCACGGTAACAAGGTTGACGATTTTTGGATTAAGTTCGAGGCCGGCCGCGTAGTGGACTACGATGCCCGCGTGGGCAAGGCGACGCTTGCGAGCATCATTGACACCGACGAAGGTGCCGCTCATCTGGGTGAGGTCGCGCTCATCTCCAAGAACACGCCGATCCGCGAAAGTGGCGTTCTGTTCTACGATACGCTCTATGACGAGAACGCTAGCTGCCATCTCGCGCTGGGTGTCGGTTTCCCCGAATGCATAGAGGGTGGGTATGACATGTCCAAGGAGGAGCTCCTGGAGCATGGCGTTAACGTCTCGAGCACGCACGTCGATTTTATGATCGGCACGGACGATATCGATATTACGGGCATTACGCCTGATGGACGTGAAGTTGTGATTTTCCAGAACGGCCAATGGAGTTGGGAATAGTCCCAGACCGTGGTACAATGCCACCCGCGGGCCGTTAGCTCAGCTGGCAGAGCAGGGGACTTTTAATCCCAAGGTCCAGGGTTCGAACCCCTGACGGCCCACCCAAAGCTTGTTGAGACGGTCAACTTCGGTTGGCCGTCTTTTTTGTCGCCCTTTCATGGGTTCGAACCCGTCGGGGCGCGGAGCTGAGTAAACGCGTGAGCGTTTGCCAGCGCAGCGCGCAAGGCGCGAAAGCGCCGCAGCGGCCGCCTGCGAAGCAGGCTGAACCCCTGACGGCCCACCCAAAGTAAGGAATACGAAATGAAAACAAATAGATACGGAATTAGCGGCAGCACATTAAAGATAATAGCAGCCATTTCGATGGTTCTCGATCATGTAAGCAGGATCGTCCTGACCAATGGAATCATGACTCACGCATCGTACAGTCAGATATCAGACGAACAGTGGACGATTCTAAGCGAGGCTTCGGATGTGCTTCATGTTCTTGGCAGAATTGCATTTCCCTTATTTTGCTTTTTGATAGTTGAGGGATTTTTGCATGATCGCGCGCGCGAGCGTGGTGTAAGAAGGCGCATCGCCTGCTGCCGTCGTCAGC
>CABVAC010000030.1 GCA_902496275.1 uncultured Collinsella sp.
AAATCCAAGGGTTATACCCTAAGAGCAAACCACCCCTTTTAGGGGTGGTTTTGATTTAAAATACCTGCTCAGTTGTGATTTTGGCTGCTGGGAGGCGTTTGTGGCTAAGGCTAAAGCTAAAGCGAAGAAAAAGACGACGGGGGCGCGGGCTAAGCGCGATCGTCGTCGGAAGCTTGCGACCGAGGCCCCCGCGTCTGCCGAGGAGTTGTTGGCGAGCGTACCGGGGCTCGATGCGCTGCAGGATGTTCCGGCGTTTGATGACCTGCCGGTCGATGAAGCCCAGCAGACTGCCTTTGATGATTTCTGCGCACATGCCGAGGAGCCCGAGCAGATGCAGCTTGGCGCCGTGGTGCGCTTGGATCGCGGGTTTCCGCTGGTGGCGACTGCCAACGATACCTTCCGCGCCGAGCATGCCGTGGGGTTTGCCAAGTCGCGCGGCGAGGACGAGGTCCTGCTGCCTGCCGTGGGCGACCGTGTGGCGGTGCGCCGCGCTCCCGGGCACGATATGGGCGTGATTGAGTGCGTGCTGCCGCGCCGTACGAGCTTTGAGCGTTGGCGCGGCCGTGCCCGCGGAGAGCGCCAGGTGCTCTGCTCCAACGTGGATAGCGTGCTAATCGTGCAGGCGCTCGGTGCTGGCGAGGTACTGCTCGACCGCGTGGCGCGTTCGCTGGTGTTGGCGCTCGACTGCGATGCCGAGCCGGTGGTGGTGCTCACCAAAGCTGATCGCTGCGATGCCGAGGAGCTCGAGCGCGATCTGGACCGCGTGCGCTGCCTGGTGGGTCCGGACGTGCGCGTAATCGTGACGTCCTCTGCCGAGGGCCGCGGCCTGGACGAGGTACGCGCCTGCGTGCCCGCCGGGAGCTGTGCCATGATTTTGGGCGAATCGGGTGCCGGCAAGTCGACGCTGCTCAATGCGCTGCTGGGCCACGATGCGTTGGCGACCGGCGGTGTGCGCGAACGCGACGACCAGGGCCGTCACACTACCGTCGCGCGCGTGATGGTGGCGCTACCGGGCGACGCCGGCGTGATCGCCGATGCCCCGGGCCTACGCAGCCTACCGCTCGTGGGTCACGAGCGGGGTCTGGCGCGCGCCTTCCCCGAGATTGTCGAGGCATCGCGTGCGTGCCGGTTTGGCGATTGCACGCATACCCATGAGCCGGGCTGCGCCGTTCGCGAGGCCGAGGACGCCGGGCAGATCGACAGCCTGCGTCTGGAAACGTTCCAAAACCTGGCGTCATCCATGCGCGTGAGCGCTCAAATGCTCGATCCCGATGTTCATCTGTAATTGATTTTTCCTATGACAGCCGTCTCTCAACTGTTTGGGAGACGGCTTTTTTGCTGCGGAAAAGCCTCGAAACATGCAGTTTGCTGACGTGCTGACCAAAACCTTGCCACGAGCTTGACGGGCTGGTCAGCTTTTGGTCAGCGATTGGTTTGACATCGAAAACCAAGATCGCGATTGCGGCGCTTTGCACTCTGACCGCCCAGACAATGGTGGTACGGGCATTCGCCCGGCACTGCCATGAGAGGAGCGGCCGTGAACAAGAGCAAACGCATCGCCATCAGTCTGGTCGCGGGCGTGCTCGCTGCTCTGCTCTGCATGGTTTACGGCTCGTCGATCCGCTCGCAAGCCGAACAGGTCCAGGCTGAGACCTTGGCCAAGTACGGTGGCGATCGCGTCGAGGTATGCGTCGCGGCGCGCGATATCGATGTGGGCGAGACCCTCGATGAGACCAATGTCATAACCCAGGAATGGCTGACGAGCCTGCTGCCGCGTGACGCGGCGACCGAGCTGCGCCAGGTGCGCGGTGACGTGACGACTTCGCGTATTCCCAAAAACGCTGTGATCTGCAATGTCTACACCAAGGCCGAGAGCCACAAGCTCGAGGTGCCTAAAGGCAAGGTCGCCGTTTCGGTGGCGGTCGATGCCGAGCACTCGGTCGGCGGTGCTGCGGGCGTGGGCAGCTACGTGGATGTGTATGTGCAAAAAGACGGCGTAACCGATCGACTGTGCGGCGCGCGCGTGATCGATACCAGTGAGGATTCCGGCGCCACGCGCGAGGGCAAGATCGAATGGGTGACGCTGGCGGCTGACCCCGAAGATGTCAAGGAACTGCTGGGGGCATCGGGCAAGGGAACGGTCAGCTTGACGATTCCCGCCACGGCGCGCGGCAAAAAGAGCGGAGGCGACGAGTGATGAAGGCGATCTGGCTTGCGTGCTGCGCATGCGGCGATTACGGGCTGTTGCAGCGGGAAGTCGAGGGCCGTGATGCGGGTGCACAGGTGCTTCGCGTGGGTGACCTGGACGGGCTGGTTTCCATGGCTCGGGCGTTTCCGTCGCGCCGCGGGGCTGCCATCATCGCGGCGTCTCTGTTTGATACCGAAGATGTGCGCAAGACTGTTGCGCGCCTGACGGCCGAAGGCCGCGTGAGTCGCGTGGTCGTGTTGATAGAAGCACTCGATCCGTCGGATATCGAGGGGCTGTTTCGCGCAGGGGCGACCGAGGTCATCGCTGCGCACAGTATATGCGGCAACGGGCGCGCGGGCGAGGGAGCGGTTGATTCCGATCGGCGCATGACGATTGAGCCCGATGCTTTTGTTGATAGGGAACCCGGGGCGCCTCGCGCTACAAGAGGCCCGCGTGTTGATGATTATGGAAAAGCGGAAGCCGAGCATGGTCGGCGCCCCCGGAACCCCCTTGTATACGATGATGCTGGAGGGCCGGCGCAGCATGCTGGCGACTCTCCGGCTGTAGATATGGGATACGTGCACGGCGTGAATCTGGCGGATGAACTCGACGAAGTTGAGGGCTTTGCCGGGTGCGGCGAGTTGTCGCTGATGCGGCATGAGCAGATTGCACAGAACGAGCCTGCCTCGCAGACCGAACAAGCTGCCATGCCGGCTTGGACGCAGCGTGTGGTTGCGGCGGGGGAGACGGGGACGCTGTCACCGACGCCCCCGCCGCCGCCTCCGATGCCGCCGGCAGACGCTGCCGCTCCGCAGCATCGAGCTCCGGTCATCTGCGCCATTTCGGGTTCGGGCGGTTGCGGCAAGTCGACGATCGTTGCCACCATGGCACACGCATCGTCGCTGTTGGGCTTGCGTGCCGCCGTGCTCGACCTGGACCTGATGTTTGGAAACCTTTACGACTTGTTAGGCGTCGATGCTCCGCGCGATATGGCGGCACTTATCGAGCCGTCGGCGGCGGGCGCGCTCACCGAGCCGGATATCGTAGCCACATCGATGCGCGTGGCGCCGGGCGTTACGCTCTGGGGTCCCGTCGCGGCGCCCGAGCAAGCCGAGCTCATGGCACATCCGGTGGAGCTACTGCTTGATGTCCTGCGTCGCGAATCCGACGTGGTCTTTATCGATACCTCGGTCTTTTGGGGCGATGCCGTGGCGGCTGCGGTGGCGGCGAGCGACCGTTGCCTGGTCGTTGGCGATGCGGCGGTGTCGTCCGCGACATCGGCATCGCGCGTCATTGAACTGGCAAGTCGAGTAGGTGTGCCGCGCACGCGCATGAGCGCTGTATTCAACCGGTTTGGCGCGCGCGGGGCAGACGAGGACGTCGCCATGCGCTTTGAGATTGCCTGTGCGTTGAGCTCCAAGATTCGTATCGCCGATGGCGGGCAGGATCTCGCCGCGCTCATGGCGTTTGGGCGCGCTGACGAGGCAGTGGGGCAGACCAGCGCTTTTGCGACCAGCGTGCGCGAGGCCACGCGCGAGATGCTCGTGGAACTGGGGTGCGCCGTCGGCCCTTGGAGCGATATGGTCGCCGACCGTGCAACGCGCACCGAACGTCCGCGTATCCGCCTTCCCTGGTCGCGCGAGGGTGATCAGCGATGAGCCTGCAAACGAGGATTAAGGCTGCCGGCGCTGCAGCGGCGGCAGCGCCTGTAGATGCGGGGCGTCGCCGCGCGGTGAAACGACGCACCAAGCGCGCCGTGATGGACCGCATGGGTTACGACGAAGTGGCGCGTATCAGCGCCTATATCGACCCGGCACTTGCCCGCTCGGAATTGCGTCCCGCGGTGGAGGCGGCGCTCAATGTTGAGGAGCCGACCGATCTCGCGACGCCCGAGCGCGAGACCATCATCGACGAGATTTTGGATGATGTGGTGGGCTTGGGGCCGTTGCAGCCGCTCATCGAGGACGACACCGTTACCGAAATCATGATTAACGGCTGCCGCTCGGCTTTCTTTGAACGCGGCGGCGTCTTGCACCCCATCGAGCATGCGTTTGAGGATGATGAGCAGATCCGGGTGCTTATCGACCGCATCATCTCGCCACTTGGCCGCCGTATCGACGAGCGCAGCCCCATCGTCAACGCCCGCCTCAAAACGGGCTATCGCGTCAACGCGGTGATTCCGCCTGTGGCGATTGACGGACCGATTCTCACCATCCGAAAGTTCTCGGACCGTATCTGCTCGCTGGACGAGCTTGTGGGGCTGGGGTCGCTGCCGCTTTGGTATGCGCAGCTGCTGTCGTGCGCGGTGTCGCTGCGACAGGACCTGGCGGTTGCGGGAGGCACGGGATCTGGTAAGACCACCCTGCTCAACGCGTTGTCATGCGAGATCTCCACCGGCGAGCGCATCGTGACGATCGAGGACTCTGCTGAGCTCAAGTTTGCGCATCATCCGCACGTGGTGCGCCTAGAGGCGCGCGAGGCTTCAATTGAGGGCGAGGGCGCGGTGACGATCCGCGACCTGGTGACCAATGCCCTGCGCATGCGCCCCGACCGCATCGTGGTGGGCGAGGTGCGCGGTGCTGAGTGCTGCGACATGTTGCAGGCCATGAACACGGGCCACGACGGGTCGCTCACCACACTTCATGCGGGCTCAGAACAGGAGACCGTGGTGCGTCTGACGTTGCTTGCACGTTATGGCATCGATCTGCCGAGCGAGCTCATCGAGGAGCAGATTGCCATGGCGCTCGACGGCATCGTGATGTCCGAGCGCCACGCCGATGGCAGGCGCTTCGTCTCCTCGTATTCGGGGGTGCGTCGCGCCGCGTCGGGCGGCGTAGAGCTCGAGCGCTATGTGACTTTCGATGCCGCCGAGCGCACCTGGACGCTTGACCGCGAGCCGCCGTTTATCGCAGAAGGCCTGCGGTCGGGGACGCTCACACAAGAGGAGGTGGACGAATGGAGGTCGCTGTGCCCCTCGTCGTAGGGGGTTTGGCAGGGTTTTCTGTCGCGACGGCGTGCGGGGCGGAACCTCGTGTGCCGCAGGTGCCGCCGGCGGAGCTGGCGCGTCAGGCGCTCGAGACGGTGGCAGAGAAACTGCCGCGTGAGCTGGTGGAAAACGATCTGCTGAAAAAGATCGCCCGTTCGTGGGCATCGCTGGCTCCGGCGCATCGCCTTGGCCTCGCGATCGAGGATGCTTCGGGGCGTTTGGCGTTTCTGCTGCTCTCGAGCGGTGTCTGCTGCATTTTACTAACGATGGTGTCGTTATCGCCCCTCGGATTTGCCTTGGGACTTGTTGCTCCGATTGCCGTTGGCGCCGCTCGGGATGGCTTTGAGAGCCGGCGCGAGCAACACGATGCAGAAGAGGCCATGCCCGAGGCGTTTACCGCACTTTCCATGTCGCTTGCCTCGGGACATTCGCTGGCTCAGGGCATGCGCTTTGTGGGCGCTCATGCGCAAGAACCGGTGCATACCGAGTTTTTGCGGGTGGCGGCGGCGATCGATTGCGGCATCTCGGCGACCGACGCGCTCGATGACTTGCTCGTGCGCATCGACGCCCCCGGTCTTTCGCTTGTGACCTTGGCGCTTAAGGTGTCACAGCGCACCGGCGCTCCGCTTGCCGACTTACTGTCCGAGGCGTCGAGCATGGTGGGGGAGCGCATTGAGCTCAAGCGCCGCCTAGATGTTAAGACGTCGCAGGCCCGCATGTCTGCGCATATGGTCGCGGCGATGCCGACGGGCATGTGCGCGGTGTTGGCGCTGCTTTCGGCAGATTTTCGTCGCGGTCTTGCGACGCCTGCCGGCGCGGGCGCTGTGGTGCTGGGTCTTGCCCTCAACGCCGTTGCCCTGGTGGTTATCAGGCGCATTATGCGGGTGGAGCTATGAGCGCCCCGGTTGCAGTTGCGGCTTGCCTGTGCGCTCTGAGTGTATTTGTCGCGACGGGTTTGGATCGGGCGGATGCACGCAAGATCGCAGAGGCCTGCAAGCGCGAGGCGGTGCTGGTCGCTGCCGCGGGTCGCTCGGTGGTCGATGCTCTGACCGCGCGAATGAAGGGCGCGGTTGGAGCGGGCGGCCCGGCGCGAGTGTCGCTCGGCGAAGTGTCCGAGATGATCGATGTTGTGCGCTTGGGTCTTTCGGCCGGTCTTTCGTTTGATGCGGCGCTTGAGATTTTCTGCGCCAACCGCCGGTCAGTGCTGGCTCTTCGACTTGAGCGGGCCTGCATGGCGTGGCAGGTGGGCGTGGGCACGCGTGAGGACGAGTTGTTGGCCGCCGCGCGCGACCTGGACGTGCGAGCGCTCGAGACCTTTGCCATCACGGTGGGACAGGCGCTCGCCCTGGGTGCCCCACTTGCCGAGACACTGGCCGCTCAAAGTCGCGAGATCCGTGCGGCTCATCGCGCCGCGGTCGAGCGCGAGATCGAGCGTGCGCCCGTCAAGCTGCTGATTCCCACCGGCACGCTCATCTTGCCGGCGTTGCTTCTGTCCATATTGGGCCCGCTGTTGGGAGCAGGCGGGATGATGTAGGGAGGAATACATGAACACGATGGTCGAAGTTGCTGACAAGGCTTGGAACTGGGCTTTTTGCCGGGCGATTCTCGCTCGCCAGCATGCCAAGGAGCTGTTGCAGGAGGAGAGCGCGCAGGGTACCACCGAGTACGCCATTTTGGTGGGTGTGCTTGTGGTGATCGCGATTATTGCCATCGTTGCATTTAAAGGCAAGGTCCAAGATCTATGGAACGCTATCAGCGAGGGCATCAACAGCCTGTAGAGGGCGAGCGCCCCATCGGGGTGTTGCTGGTGTTTGCATGCCTGACCGTGGCGATAGCGGCGGTGCTTTGGGGGCTTAACGCCGCGCGGCAGCAGCGTCCTGGGGCCGCCTTCGATTCGGGCTCAGATTCGGCGGTGGCGTCTCAAAAAGATGAGATGCGAGATGTGGACGATTCGGATGTCGCTGTCACGGCGCAAACCTTTCTGCGGACGCTCGACAAGCGGTCTGGCACTGCGACGGATTCGTCTGAGGACAACGCGATTGCGGTCCGGCTTGCATGGTCCGAGGACCGACCGATGACCGAGGCAGCGGCGGATATGTTACGCGCCTACCGCGAGGTGCCAACGGCCCAGCTCGCCCTGAGCGGCTATCTCGATATTAAGGGCAACGTATGGGGCGCTATCGTGCGTGACGGACGCGGCTGGGTCGATATGGTGACGGTTGCCGCGGATACCGGCGATGCTTCGTGTCGTCTGCGCGCCGTGCGCCTGGTACCGCAAACAATAAGCTCAAAGGAGGGATCGTGAAATGCATGGCGTTCTGCGTGAAGAGGTTGCCCAAGCGACTGTGGAATACGCCATCGTCACGGTGGCGCTGCTTTCCATCGTGCTGGCGATCGCGGGGCTTTGGCGTGCTGGCACCGATGGGCGCTTGGCGGCGCTGGTCGAGCGGGCGGCATCCCATGGCGTTGCCTCGACGTCGGTTATCGACGCCGCTGCGGGCGCTAAGGACATCGTGCTGTATTGATGTTGCGCGCGAGGACCGGGCGCAGTCTACGGTCGAGGCGGCGTTCCTGCTGCCGACGTTTCTGACGCTCGTCCTGTTGGCGCTGCAGCCGGTGTGCCTGCTCTATACGCGCGCGGTCATGGAGTCTGCCGCTGCCGAGACCGCGCGGCTCATGACCACGACGACGGCGGAGGACGACGATCTTAAGGAGTTCACCCGCCGCCGGCTTGCCGCAGTGCCCAACGTTTCGATCTTTCATGCCGGCGGGCCGTTGTCGTGGGATATCGAGCTTGGCCGGGCCGGTGCGGGTGGTGTCTCGTCCGTGTCCGTTTCCGGCGAGGTCAAGCCGTTGCCTGTGATCGGTGCGTTTGCGCAGGCTATGGGTGGTACCGCCGAGGGCGGCTACGTTGAGCTCAAGGTCGATGTCTCGTATCAATCGCGTCCCGAATGGCTGGAGGGAGATTATGATTCGTGGATTGCTGCATGGGATTAAGCGTTTCTGGTCTAGATGCGTTTTGACGCGCCGTCCGAGCTGCCATCGCAAGCGAGGCGGCTTTATGGGCCGCGCCGGTATCGACCTGTTTATCGAAGACGGTGCCTACACCACGCTTTCTTCTGCCGTGGTCATCCTAGTGGTGCTCACGTTGTTGTTTTCGTCGACCGCGGCGATATGGAGCATGTCGCGTGCCGGGGATACCCAGGTGGCGGCCGATAGCGGCGCGCTGGCGGGTGCCAACGTGGTGTCGTCCTATCACACGGCTGCCACGGTGGTTGATGCGAGCATCTTGAGTCTGGGGCTAGCGGGGTTTGCCACAATCGGGACGGGCCTGGTTGCCATTCTCATCCCAGGTGCCGAACCAGTTGCCGGCAATATGGTCGACACCGGGATTGAGATCATTAAAACGCGCAACAAGTTTGCCAAAAGCGCATCGGAAGGCTTGCAGAAAATCGAGACGGCTCTGCCGTATCTGATTGCCGCGCGTGCCACGCAGGCGGTGTCGGCGCAGGATACCGATAGTGTGGCCTATACCGGTACGGCGCTTGCCGTGCCCAGGACATCCGAGTCGGACTTCGCTGCGCTCAAAGGGTCAGAGATCTCGACCGATACCATTAAAGACACATCAGATGATTTAGAGCGTGCGGCCGAGGAGCTGCGGAAGGCTTCTGAGGACACGGCGAAGGCTAAAGAGCGCGCTTGGCTGGCGGATTGTGGCGGGTCGGACGAGAGTTCGATTGGCAAGTACTCGTGTATGTGGGAGCGTGCGAAAAAACTAGCAGAACTATCTGACAGCCAGAACCGTCATGAAAAGTCGAGCATCACATGGGAGCCGCAAATAGCGCTCGATCGCGCGAAAACCTATTACCGACAGCGCTTGGCGAATGAAAAACCTCAGGGATCGAGCGTCGAGATGAAAGCGCAGTCAGCCGCTCGAAAAGCGTTCTATGCCTATGCGATTGAAGAGGTCGATCGAGCATACATAAAAGATGATGGCGAACGGTTTTCTGCCTATATCCCACTATTGCCGCGTGTCCCAAACGAGGTGCGGCCGACCGAACTTTACACCGATGCCGCATGGCCTGTAAGCAACAACGACGGCAGAACATACCTGCATTATGGAGTCGAATGCCCCGTCTATCAGAAAGGGACTCCGAGTGGGCTGGCATCTGTTGCTGATTATGATGGTCGTGATACATGCGAAGCGTGCGGCTTCGGCGTGGTTACGCTTGGAAGCGCCCTCATGCCGCCATCGTTCATCGAAAACGGCTTCGAGTACCACTTTGACAAGTTCAAAGAGGCTCTGGAAGACTACGTCGAATGCCGCAACAAAGAGCTCGAGCTCGAGCGTCAGACCGAAGACGAGGCCGATCGTGCGGGCAATACGTTTGACCAGGCCATCAAGGAGCTTTCGGGCGAGCGTCCGCGTATCGCTCCGCCCGGTCGCAACGGCGTGGTCGCCTTTGCGGTTACGGGTGCCATCTCGAGCCCCGACGAGCTCAACTCTTCGTTTAACACGGCAGTCAGGCTTGGCAATCGCGGTGCTATCTCTGGCGCGGTGCTGGCACCCGATGACGCGACGGCGCAAAACAACGTGCTTTCGCGATTTTTCTCGACATTGAAGGAACGCTCGGGCGGCGTTGCCGGCGTGCTCGACGGCGTCATGGATGTTTGGGGACGGCTGCTCGTAGGATACGGTGATATTCAAGGTTCGGCCGACGAACTTATGGACGAGATGATTAAAGGCCTAGGAGGGGGCAGCGGCGCGTTGGGCTCCATCGCATCGTGGCTCGGCGATACCGTTTCGGCGTCCGTGGCGGCGCTGGGTTTGGAACCGTGCGACTTGCGCCTGCGAAAGCCGGTGCTGACCGATTCCGCCAATATCATTAAGAGTCCGGGGTCTGACATTGCGGGTCTCTCTCAAGCGCAAGACAAACTGCGAAGTATTCCGTTGGGCGTGACCGATCCCAAGGCGCTTTGCGAGGCGTTGGAATATCAAGTCGAACGCACCATTAGCGGTACGGTGTTCACACTTGCGGAGATTCCTCTGCCCGGCGGCGGCTCCATCCCGCTCACCGTCGATGTCGCCACGCTGGTTGGCGCTCTGGGCGGTGGGTCGTAATGAGTATCCGCATGCGTCTGCGCGAGGAGCGCGCCCAAGCGACGGTGGAGATGGCAGTGGTTACGCCCGTTTTGCTGGTGCTGGCACTCATCGTGTACAACGTCATGATCTTTGCCAGCGCTGTCGCGCGCTTCGACCGCGTGGTGCCCGACATCGTGCTAGCGCATGCCGTGGCGTCGGAGGGGGAGGGCGACGAAAGCTCTGCCGATGCCTCGGCGACGGTCCAGACTCAAATTCTGAATGCCATGGAAGGCTATGACTTACAGATCGAAGTGTCGAGCGAGCAAGGCGCGAAGGCATCGGATGGTGGCCTGCTCTCCCTATCCGGTACGTTTAGGACCTACACCTGCACCATGCACTATGAGCCGTGGCCGACTTCTCTCAGCATCGCTGGCGTTCCGCTGGGGGCGCCGACAACGTTGTCGCACGAGCGTGCGGTGACGGTCGATCCATGGCGTCCGGGGGTGGTCATGTGACCGCGGTCTCGTCCTACATCGCCTACGCGCGGGCACTCAATAGGCTGGGTTGGACGCCGGCCGAGTTTGTGGTGGCGGAGTCGTTTGTCGTGCGCCTGCGCGGCATGCTGGGACGGCGTCCGGTTGCCGCCAACGGCCTGCCGCTCGTCATGGCGTTTCCACGCTGCTCTTCGGTCCATACGTGTTTTATGGCCTATCCCATCGACATCGCCTTCATCGATCGCGACGGCAATATCCTCGCGCGCTACGAAAACGTCCGTCCTTGGCACATGTGCTCTTGCCTCGGCGCCTGGGCCGTACTAGAGCGTCCTTCAATCATTGTTTCGACTCCTGCTCTCCAACGCGTGCCGGCTTAAGAATTGGCGACAGTGGACTTTTGTCATACGAAATTGGGTAAGATGGAGGAGAAGATGCATGGATGTTGAGATCCATCCCAACGCTAAAAAACACCTGACGGAAAAGCAGGTGCTTAGCGCTTGGCTTGCGGTTACTGAGTGCATTCGTCGCGAGTCGAAGGACGAGCCGCCGAGATGGCTTGCAATTGGATGGCTCTCAGACGGACGAAGCGTGGAGCTTGTCGCGGTGGAGCTTGTCCGTGGGTGGCTTGTCATTCATGCCTTGTCTCCAGTCCAGAAGAAATTTTGGCAGGAGATTGAACAGGCTCGGCAAAGGGGTCGATGATGGGCAAGACGTATACGGCCGCTAATGGTCAGGTTGTAACGGATGAAATGATTGACGCGTGGTGCGAGTCGTACGAGCGCGGAGAGTTTCCGGATGGCGAACACACCGTTGGTGGGATCGTGCATGGACGGCCCCCGCTCTCAGGTGAGGGGACGGCAACGCTGTCGGTCAAGATTCCTCTGGGAATGAAGGAGGCCATTCGTCGACGGGCGGCTGCCGAGGGGATGACGCCAAGTGAGTTTGCCCGTGCGGCTCTGAGTGAAAAACTTCTTGCTGCCGGCTGATGCCTCTGACGTGCCGATTTATAGAACCGAGGCTGTGCTCAAAAACTTTTTTAAAATTCTCGGTTGACCGGAACGCGTCCTTGGTTATACTAATCAAGCCTTGAAACAAGGCACACCTCAAATGGCTGGGTAGCTCAGTTGGTAGAGCAGAGGACTGAAAATCCTCGTGTCAGGGGTTCGATTCCCTTCCCCGCCACCTTGAATTGACTAGGACCTCTGTAAAGGGGTCCTTTTCTTTTATGCAGCCCCCACATGGAATCGAACCCATGAGGGCGCGGAGCTGAGTAAACGCGTAAGCGTTTGCCAGCGCAGCTCGCAAGGCGCGTAAGCGCCGCAGCGGTCCGTCCGCGCAGCGCGCGGACGCGATTCCCTTCCCCGCCACCTTGAATTGACTAGGACCTCTGCAAAGGGGTCCTTTTCTTTTATCGAGGGCTCTGCGGAAATTGCGTCCCGGAATTTGGCTTCAGAGTGGGATGCGTTTTCCGCTTTGATGTCGCTTGGGAAAGCGCGACCCGGAATCCGGCGTCAGAATGGGACGTGCTTTCCTTTTGCGGTCTTTGGCGGAAACTGCGTCCCAGATCCCGCGCTCAGAACGGGATGCATTTTCCGGTTGAGGCCTCGAACGGAAAATGCATCCCAGTCTTTTGCGAAAAACGGGATGCGCTTTCCGGCCGCCTACTTCCGGCGCATATGTACATCTCGGCGCGCCATCTCGGGCCCGCCCAGACATTCCTTCCGCTTTTGCGCCACTTTACAGACCGTTCGGTCGTCTGTCCGCACGCGCGGGTATACTCAAAACGATACTTTTCCTGTGCAATACGATGCAGGCTCGGCCTGCACGATCCGAAGGGGGCAGTGATGGAGAGGATACTCGGCGTTAATCTCTCTGGCTGGTTTATTCCCGAGCCTTGGGTGACCCCGTCGCTATACGCGGCGACCGGTGCATCCAATGCGGCCGAGCTGCAGGAGGCCATGGGCACCGCCGCCTATAACGAACGCATGCGCCGTCATTACGAGACGTTTGTGAGTGAAGACGATTTTCGCCGTATGGCGCAGATCGGTCTCAATGCCGTGCGTCTGCCGGTGCCCTGGTATGCCTTTGGCTCGCAGGAGTCCGATGCGTCCTACATCTCGGTTGTCGACTACATCGACCGTGCAATTGAGTGGGCTGCCAAGTACGACATCCGCGTGCTGCTCGATCTGGCGACGGTGCCCGGTGGCCAGGGCGATTCCAACGATTCGCCCGCCACGCCGGAGGCTGTTGCCGAGTGGCATTCGTCCACCAACGGCCGTCATGTCGCACTCGACGTGCTCGAGCGCTTGGCCGATCGCTACGGCGAGGCCGAGAGCCTGCTGGGCATTGAGCTGCTGGATACGCCACAGATGAGCGTCCGCAAGAGTCTCTTTACCATGACGGATGGCATTCCGGCCCACTACCTGCGCAATTTCTATCGCGATGCCTACGAGCTCGTCCGTTCGTATATGCCCGAGGATAAGATCGTCGTCTTCTCGTCGTCGGGGCATCCCAGCGAGTGGAAGCATTTTATGCGCGGCGCCAAGTACAAGAACGTCTACATGGACCTTCACCTGTACCATTACCGTGACGAGTATGCGCTCGACATCACGAGTCCCCGCGGGCTGACGACGGCGATTTCGCGTAACAAGCGCGAGCTTAAAGAAGCGATCTCGACTGGGTTCCCCGTGCTGGTGGGCGAATGGTCGGGTGCGGCGATCTTTGCCAACTCGTCGGTTACGCCCGAGGGGCGCAATGCCTACGAGCGCGTGTTTATCGCCAACCAGCTGGCTTCGTTTGCGCCGGCTGCCGGTTGGTTCTTCCAAACGTGGAAGACCGAGAAGCGCATTGCAGCGTGGGACGCCCGCGCGGCGCTCGGCACGCTCGAGCGCGGCATGATTGAATAGGTTGATATGACGCAAAACAGCGCCCATACGGGCAAACTCTATGTGGTCGGCACGCCCATCGGTAACCTGGGCGACCTGTCCCCGCGCGTTGGCGAGGCTTTTGCCGCCGCCGATGCCATTTGCTGCGAAGACACGCGTGTGACGTCAAAGCTGCTGATGCACCTGGGCATTTCCAAGCCGCTTGTCCGTTGCGACGAGAATGTGATTGCCAGCCGCGCCGCCGGCCTGGTCGACCGTCTGCTGGCGGGGGAGACCCTCGCCTTTGCCTCGGACGCCGGCATGCCGAGCGTGTCCGATCCCGGCCAGGCGCTGGTCGAGGCGGCGCGTGAGGCCGATGTGCCCGTCGAAGTTATTCCTGGGCCCTCTGCTTGCGTCACGGCACTCGTTTCGTCCGGCATTCCCTGCGAGCATTTTTTCTTCGAGGGCTTTTTGGGCCGAAAGCACGGCGACCGTGTGCGCCGTTTGCAGCGCCTTGCCGTGGTGCCCGGCGCACTCATCTTCTACGAGTCTCCACATCGCATCGTGGCGACGCTCGAGGCCGTGACAGAGGTCTTTCCCCAGCGTGAGGTTGCCGTCTGCCGCGAACTCACCAAGCTGCACGAGGAAGTCTTGCGCGGACCCGCCGCCCAGCTTGCCGAGGAGCTGCGTGCTCGCGGCGAGGTAAAGGGCGAGATTGCGCTGATCATCGCGCCGCCGAGCGAGGATGAGGAGGCCGGCATCGTGCCGGTTGGCGCCGCGGCAGCGGATCCCGACGAGGCCCTGCGCGAGGATATCCGCGCCGCGCTTGAGGAGGGGGAGCCCGCCTCTGCGGTGGCCAAGCGCCTGTCTCAGAAGTATTCGCGCCGCAAGCGCGATGTCTATGCCATGGTGCTCGATATGCAATAGATGGAGGATATCCAGCCCTTGCGCTAGAATCATCCCCTGTATGCAACGTTTTTCTGGAGGACAAACCCCATGGATCAAAGCAAACCTTCGTTCTTTATCACGACGCCCATCTACTACGTCAACGCCGATCCGCACCTGGGCACGGCTTATTCCACCATCATCGCCGATGTTCAGGCTCGCTATCGCCGCTCCGCCGGCTATAACGTCAAGTTCCTGACCGGCATGGACGAGCACGGCGAGAAGGTCGCCGAGGCCGCAGCCAAGCATGGCATGACGCCGCAGGAGTGGACCGACAGCCAGGCCCCGCACTTCAAGGAGCTTTGGAACAAGCTCGAGATTTCCAACGACGACTTCATCCGCACCACCGAGCCGCGCCAGCATCATGCCGTGCAGTACCTGTGGGAGCGCATGAAGGAGTCCGGTTACCTGTATAAGGGCAGCTACGACGGCTGGTATTGCGTGCCTGACGAGACCTACTTCACCGATACGCAGGTCCAGAAGGGCGACGAGGAGTACGGCAGCGTCGGCCAGCACCTGTGCCCCGACTGCCACCGTCCGCTCGAGCGCGTGCAGGAGGAGTCCTACTTCTTTAAGCTTTCCGCTTTCCAGGACAAGCTGCTCAAGCTCTATGACGAGCACCCCGACTTTGTCGAGCCTGCGTTCCGCATGAACGAGGTGCGCAGCTTTGTCGAGGGCGGCCTTAACGACCTTTCCGTGAGCCGCACGAGCTTTGACTGGGGCATTCAGGTCCCGTTTGACGAGGGTCACGTGACCTACGTGTGGTTCGATGCGCTGCTCAACTATATGACGGCCGTCGGCTACGGTGTCGACACCGACGAGGCGCGTGCCGAGCTGGCCTATCGCTGGCCTGCGCAGTTCCACATCGTGGGTAAGGACATCATCCGCTTCCACTGCGTCATTTGGCCCGCCATGCTCATGGCCATCGGCGAGGCTCTGCCCGAGCATGTCTTTGCCCACGGCTTCCTGACCGTGCGCAATGCCGAGACCGGCAAGGCCGAGAAGATGTCCAAGAGCCGCGGCAACGCCATCGCTCCGCAGGACGTTATCGACATGCTAGGCGTCGAGGGCTATCGCTACTACTTTATGACCGACGTCGTCCCCGGCACCGACGGTGCCATCAGCTTCGATCGCATGGAGCAGGTCTACAACGCCGACCTGGCCAACAGCTGGGGCAACCTGATCTCGCGTTCGCTCAACATGAGCGGCAAGTACTTTGACGGTTGCGCGCCCGCCAAGCCCGCGTCGTTCGATGCGTTCGACAACCCGCTGGCAAAGATCGCCGATGGCCTGGTCGAGCGCTACATGGCCAAGATGGACGTGCTCGATTACGGTGGAGCCAAGGACGAGGTCATGGAGCTCATCCACGCCGCCAACCACTACATCGAGGACTCTGAGCCCTGGGCGCTTGCCAAGGACGAGGCCAAGGCTGACGAGCTGGCATTTGTGATCTACAACCTGCTCGAGGCCATCCGCATCGCCGCTCACCTGCTGATGCCGCTCATGCCTCAGACCTCTGCCGAGGTCCTGCGCCGCCTGTCCTGCGAGGACGAGGCCGCGAGCGACGACCTCAAGGGCATTTGCGCTTGGGGCTTGCTTGCCGGTGGTCAGCCCGTCGAGAAGGGCGAGCCGCTGTTCCCGCGTCTGGGCTAAGCCGCCGCGCGCCATATCGGCAATTTGCTGTTTAGATGTAAGGGCATGGCCGCAACGGTCCATGCCCTTTTGTTTCAAGACGCCGCCACCATGCTAAGGAGGCAACTATGACAACTTCGCCTTTGGCAAACCCCACGGCAACAAGGGAGCTGCTGGAGGAGTTTGGCCTTGCGACCAAGCATCGCCTGGGCCAGAACTTCCTGATCGACAACCATGTAATTGAGCGCATTTGCGAGCTTTCCGAGCTTGCGGGCGATGAGCGCGTGCTCGAGGTCGGTCCGGGCGTTGGTACGCTCACGCTTGCGCTGCTGCAGGAGGCGGCGTGCGTCACGTCGATCGAGGCCGACCCCGAGCTCGAGCCGGTGCTCGATGCCCATGCCGCTGACTACGCCAACTTCCGCTTTATCATGGGCGACGCGCTCAGGGTGACGCCGGAGCAGATTGAGCAGGTTGCGGGCGGTGAGCCGACGGTATTTGTCGCGAACCTGCCCTATAACGTGGCGGCGACGATCATCCTGCAGTTCTTCCAGACGATGCCCGCGCTCAAGCGCGCCGTCGTCATGGTTCAAAAGGAGGTTGCCGATCGCATTGCCGCAGTGCCGGGCAATAAGACCTATGGCGGCTATACGGCAAAGCTCGGCCTGTATGCGCAGGTGACGGGTCGCTTTGAGGTGCCGCCGCGTTGCTTTATGCCGGCACCGCACGTGGACTCGGCCGTCGTGCGTATCGACCGTGTTGACGGCGTGGTGCCCGAAGGACTCGATCGCGAGTTTGTGGCCCGCGTGATTGACGCCGCATTTGCTCAGCGTCGCAAGACCATCCGCAATTCCATGAGCGCCAACGGCTTTGCCAAGGACGTGCTCGATGCCGCCTTTGAGGCTTGCGGTATCTCACCCACCACGCGCGCCGAGACGCTCGATGTTGCTGACTTTGTCCGCCTGGCCCAGGAGCTAATCCATGACGCCTAATGCCGAACGCGTGACGTTTACCAAGAAAAAGAAGACGGTTGCCTGCCCCGCGCCCTTGGCACCGCTTGCCGACACGCATGCGCATCTGCTTTCGTTTTGGGGCAAAGAAGTGCCCGAGACGCTCGTGCGCGCGAAAGCCGCGGGCGTCGACCTGTTGGTGACGATGCTCGACCCCATCGCCGACAAGCGCAGCGTGACGGACTATAGCGACTGGCTGGTGCGCGAAATTCTACCGATGCGGGATATTCCGCAGATCAAGTATCTCGCTGGCGTTCATCCCTATGGCGCGCCGGATTATACCGACGACATTCACGCGCAGGTCGTTGCCGCGCTCGATAATCCTTTGTGCGCCGGTATCGGCGAGATCGGCCTGGACTACCACATGGATTACGATGACGACATCGCGCCGGCGCCCCATAGCGTGCAGATTGATTGCATGGCACGTCAGCTCGAAGTTGCCGTGCGCCGCAATGTGCCGGTGGAGCTGCACCTGCGGCACGAGGACTCGGATGGGGAGCGCACTTCGCACGTTGATGCGTACAACGTGCTGCGCGAGGTAGGTGTGCCTCAGGCCGGTTGCGTGCTGCACTGCTTTGGCGAGGATCGAGCCACGATGGAGCGCTTTGTGGGTTTGGGCTGCTATATCGCCTATGGCGGCGCGGCCACCTTTAAGCGCAACGACGACGTGCGCGAGGCATTTGCGGCGACCCCGCTCGATCGCATTTTGTTCGAGACGGATTGCCCGTATATGGCACCGGAGCCCATTCGTGGTCTTGAGTGCGAGCCGGCAATGATTTCCATCACAGCAAACACGCTGGTCAACGACCGTGTCGATCGTACCGGCGAGGATGCTGAGGCAATCGCGCGAGCAGCTTGGGAAAATGCCTGCAAACTTTTTCAAAAATAGTTCTTGCGTTCGCGGTAGCGCTCCGTTATTCTAATTTCTGCACGCGGGCGTGGCGGAATTGGCAGACGCGTACGGTTCAGGTCCGTATGGGGGCAACCCCATGAAGGTTCAAGTCCTTTCGCCCGCACCATTAAATGAAAGAGCTCCCAGCAATGGGGGCTTTTTTGTTATGGGCCCATCGCAGGGACTTGAACCTGTGAAGGAGCGAGCGTAAAGAAAACGCGGAGCGTTTTTAGCGAGCTGGCGAGTCCGCCGGCAGGCGGGCGAAGCCGGTGCGGATCCGCGAAGCGGATACGCGGACGTCCTTTCGTCCGCACCATTGATTGAAAGAGCTCCCAGCAATGGGAGCTTTTTTGTTATGGGCCTCCTGTTGGTGTCACGTGGCTGCTTCGTGCGGGTATCCTAGTGCCAACGTGTGCCTATCAGAGGAGAGACCATGCTGTTGTCCGGTATCATCGCTGCCCTTACGAGCTTTCTACTTCCCATCATCATTTTGTTGCTGCTGCTCCCCAACGCCTGCTATGTCGTTGAACAGCAGCATGCCGTGATTATCGAGCGTCTGGGCAAGTTTAACCGCATCGTCAACGCGGGCTTCCACATGAAGGTGCCCGTGATCGACCGCAAGGCCGCCACGGTGAGTCTGCGCACCATGAAAAACGGTTTTGGCATCGACGTTAAGACCCAGGACAACGTGACCATCGGCCTTGAGGTCTCTGCTCAGTACCACGTGAGCTATGACATGGGCGCCGGCCCGGCAGATTCGGGCATCTACAAGAGCTACTACATGCTGCAGGAGCCCGTCGACCAGATGCGTGATTTCATCACCGACGCCCTGCGCTCTTCCATCCCCGTCTATACGCTCGATGAGGTCTTTGCCAAGAAGGATGACATCGCCAAGGACGTTAATGCCACCGTGTCCGAGCAGATGGCTGCCTACGGCTTTACCCTCGTGTCGACACTCATCACCAAGATCGCGCTGCCGACCGAGGTCGAGAACTCCATGAACGACATCAATGCCGCCCAGCGAAAGCGCGCTGCTGCGCAGGAGCTCGCCGAGGCCGACCGCATCAAGCGCGTCACCGAGGCGACCGCCGAGGCCGAGGCGATGGAAAAGGCGGGCGAGGGCATCGCCAACCAGCGCAAGGCCATCGCGCTGGGCATCAAGGATTCGCTCGAGATTATCCAGGAGACGGGCGTCGGCAACGACGAGGCCAACCAGCTGTTCATGTTTACGCAGTGGTCCGAGATGATGACAGAGTTCGCTCGCACGGGTAAAACCTCGACGGTCGTGCTGCCGAGCGATTTCTCGCAGTCGGCCTCGATGTTCGAGCAGATGCTGACCGCTGGCGAAGTTCAAAACAATTCGAAGGAGTAGACGCGCGTGAAATACACCGTCGTTTGCGTCGGTAAGCTCAAGGAGCGCTTTTGGAAGGACGCGTGCGCTGAGTACACCAAGCGCCTAGGTGCCTATGCCAAGGTGGATATCCGCGAGGTGGCCGATATCGATCCGGCTAAGGCGGGCGGCATGGATGCCGCGCGCGACAAGGAGGGGGCGGCGATTCTTGCAGTCCTGCCGCCTCGAGCGCATGTGATCTTGCTGGCCATTGAGGGCAAAGAGCGCTCGAGCGAGGAGCTTTCGGCGCGGCTCGATGATCTTATGCTGCGTGGTAACAGCGACATCGCCTTTGTGATTGGCGGATCGGACGGCGTGAGCGATGATGTGCGCGCACGCGCCGACGAGATGCTCAGCTTTGGACGCATTACCTTGCCGCATAACTTGGCGCGCGTGGTGCTGCTGGAGCAAATCTATCGCGCCTGCAAGATCAGCCGTGGCGAGCCGTATCACAAATAGGTCGGCAATACGAAACAATGCCGTGGGACAATAGCCTTCGTTTTGAAGAGCGTGTCTGAGAGGACTATGAAATATGAAGATTGGATTTGTCGGTTTTGGCAATATGGCGAGCGCTATGGCCGATGGCTGGATCGCTGCCGGTGTGGCTGCGAGCGACATGTTTGCCTGCGCGGGTCGATACGACGCGCTGGTCGATCGCTGCGAGACGCGTAGGATGGTTGCCTGTCGTGATGCGGCGGAGGTTGTCGCCGCATCCGATATCGTGGTTGCCGCGGTCAAGCCGTACATGATCGAGAAGGTCTTCACGCCGCTCAAGGACGCTCTTGCCGACAAAGTTGTCCTTTCAGTCGCCTGGACTTGGGATAGCGCCAAGTGGGAGCAGGTCCTGCCGGGTGTCGCGCACATCTCGACGGTGCCCAACACACCGGTTTCGGTGGGCGAGGGCGTCATTGCTTGCGAGAAGGCTTCCACGCTTAGTGATGAGCAGAACGCAGTGGTGCTTGATCTGCTTGGCAAGCTCGGTGCGGTGGTCGAGCTCGACACGAGTCTGCTGTTTGTGGGCGGTACCGTGGGCGGTTGCGCACCGGCATTTGTCGCCATGGTGATCGAGGCCTTGGGCGACGCGGCCGTCAAGCACGGTATCCCGCGCGCCGATGCCTATCGCATTGTGAGCCAGATGGTACTGGGCACGGCAAAGCTGCAGCTTGCAACGGGGCAGCATCCTGCGGCGATGAAGGATGCCGTATGCTCGCCCGGCGGTGCCACCATCAAGGGCGTCGTCGCGCTCGAGGACGCCGGCATGCGCAGCGCCCTAGTCAAGGCCATCGACGCCACCCTTCAGTAAAACCTTCCATTTAGGGACAGGTTTATTTTGGCAGGTTTTTCCTGCGGTTTTGTCGCATGTGCGAAAAGCGCCCCGCAACTGGCTCAATTCCAGTTGCGGGGCGCTTGCGTTTGCCCAGATAAAACCGACCAAAATAAACCTGTCCCTTTTTGGCAGGTTAGTCCCAGAAGCCGTCTTGATCGTCCTCGGATTTGGGTCCGCGGTCGACGTAGAGCTTATGGGTGCGCTTCTCCATTACAAAGGCAAGAATCGCAAACAGTAGGATGCCGCCGGCGAAAAGGATGGCAAAACCGGTGCGGGTGCCAAACAAAAAGGAAAAAACTGCGTCCATTGGGTGCCTTCTTGCGTAGTTGAGTTGGGTCGTAAACGCTCATAAGTATATACTTGCCCATACATGTACAAGGTTGCAACCTAAATGGAATGTATATCGCCGGAGGATCTAATGCTTGATATCAAGTTTGTTCGCGAGAATCCCGATGCCATCGATACCGCCATGGCAAATCGCCAGACGTCTTGGGATCGCGAGAAGTTCTTTGAACTCGACGACGAGCGCCGTGCCGTCATCACCGAGGTCGAGGAGCTCCAGGCCACGCGTAATGCCGAGTCCAAGAAGATCGGCGCTCTGATGAAGGAGGGCAAGAAGGACGAGGCCGAGGTCGCCAAGGAGGCCGTGCGCGCCGTCAACGAGAAGATTGACGGTCTGGCCGAGCGCCGCACTGCTCTCGAGCAGGAGCAGTACGACTTCATGGCTCACCTGCCCAACATCCCTTGCGAGGCCACGCCGTACGGCAAGGATGAGGACGAGAACATCGAGCGCCGTCGTTGGGGCACCCCGCGTGAGTTCGATTTCGACTTTAAGCCGCACTGGGATCTGGGTACCGACCTCGACATCCTCGACTTCGAGCGTGGCAACAAGCTTTCCGGCAGCCGCTTCACCGTTCTCGGCGGCGCCGGCGCCCGTCTGGAGCGCGCCCTCATCAACTTCTTCCTCGACACGCACACCAGCCGTGGCTTTAAGGAATGGTGGCCGCCCATCGTCGTCAAGCGTCAGACCATGTTTGGCACGGGCCAGCTGCCCAAGTTCGAGGACGATGCCTATCACGTCTCGGGCGATAACTTCCTGATCCCCACCGCCGAGGTTGTGCTTACCAACCTGCACGCCGGCGAGGTTCTCGACGCCGACACCCTGCCGCGTCGCTACACCGCCTTCACCCCCTGCTTCCGCGAGGAGGCCGGCTCCGCTGGTCGCGACACCCGCGGCATCATCCGCCAGCACGAGTTCGACAAGGTCGAGATGGTCAAGTTTGCCAAGCCGGAGGAGTCCGACGAGGAGCTCGAGAGCATGACCGCCGAGGCCGAGTACCTGCTGCAGCAGCTGGGCCTCCCGTATCGTGTGATTAGCCTGTGCACCGGCGACCTGGGCTTCTCTGCCCGTCAGACCTACGACATCGAGGTCTGGCTGCCGAGCTATAACGCCTACAAGGAGATCAGCTCCTGCTCCAACTGCGGCGACTTCCAGGCCCGTCGCGCCAACATCAAGTACCGCGACCCCGAGAAC
This sequence comes from uncultured Collinsella sp., assembly GCA_902496275.1. Taxonomy (GTDB): domain Bacteria; phylum Actinomycetota; class Coriobacteriia; order Coriobacteriales; family Coriobacteriaceae; genus Collinsella. The sequence continues at coordinate 22,343 of CABVAC010000030.1, forward strand.
TTCAAGGGCTCGCGCTACCTGCACACCCTCAACGGTTCCGGTCTGCCGGCTGGCCGCACCATGGCTGCCATTCTGGAGAACTACCAGAACGCCGACGGCACCATCACGATCCCCGAGGTTCTTCGTCCCTACGTGGGTGGCCTCGAGAAGATCGAGCCGGTTGCGTAGGTTGCCTGCATAAGCGATTTGCAAGGGCGCTCCTTTCCGGGGCGCCCTTTTTGTGCGCGGAGCTTTACCATATCGCGCGGACAGCTCAATAGAAAACACACGAACAAATGTTCTGTATACAGCCATCTACCTGCTATGCTTTTGTTAAATAGAAGCGAGAGAAAGGGGATGCAATGGAGCTGTTTGACGAGCGGGTAGTTTTGTTTGAGAGCGATGAAGGTGGGGAGCACCTACTGGTTACATGTGAGCCATCGGGTATGGGTGGTTTGGTGGTGCGGCAGACGAGCGAGGGTCCGTTGACCCAATGGTGCTTTGAGGGGTCGCCGCATGTGGTCGAGACTTTTGTGACGCACGAGGGGCTTGTGGCGCTTGAGCAGTTCTATGGAGTTGGGACTTCCAACCAGGTGGCGCGCATGCTGAGCATCTCGTTTGCCGATTATGACTGTGCCCAGCGGGTGCGCTCGCTTTTGAGGGAGCTCGGTGCTGGGTTCGATGTGGTTGAAAAGCCGATTGATCGCATAGGGGACGCTGGCGCATGCGGAGCTGCGTGAGGAACATATTCTCAAAAAAGTTTGAGATTGTGCTTGACTCCAACTAACTAAAGTGGTTTTATATGTCTTGCGCTGCGGCGTTACCTCAGCTGGATAGAGGGTCTGACTACGAATCAGAACGTCATAGG